>JBGATT010000056.1:0-17382 GCA_044229035.1 Gemmatimonadaceae bacterium
CGGGCCCCCGAAGGTCGATCAGGCGACTATATCAGGAGTCGCAGACCGGCTCGCCATCGCGCGTGCCCGAGCCCACCGTGATCTGGCAGGTCTTGGTCGTGCCACCCGGGTACGAGACCGAGGCCGAGAAGCCGCCCGTCGTCGGGGTGATGGTGCCGAGCGTCACGCCCGTCGAGCTACGGTACGAGGTCGTCGACAGCGCGCTCGTGTACGTCGCCCACTCGGCGAAGTAGGCCTCTTCGGCCGTCACGAGGTTACGGAGGTCGGACTTCATGGCCGTGAGGTACGCCTTCTCCTTCGTGTTCGCGAACTTCGGGATCGCGATCGCGGCCAGGATGCCGATGATGACGACGACGATCAGAAGCTCGATCAGGGTGAAGCCCTTCTTGTTGCTCAGCATGTAGGCTGCTCCGCGGAAGTGGAGTGAGGGTTATGGCGGTTGACTTCCGCCAAGGAGAAAAGCAAGAAACCTGCCACGGACGCTTTCGTGGCCAAAGTGCTGCCGTGTATGGACTTGCATCCTGTGTCCAAGGTCACACGTCCAGTATCGGCACGGGGACGGCGAGGATTATGGCGATTTGCGGCCCCCCGACGCTGCCGGCTTCATGAAGAGGACCGGCACCCGGAGCCGGGCCGGGGACTTGGAGACCGGTCCCCCTGCCCGCCACCACCGGTTGCGGGCATCCACGGTGTCGTTCGCGACCAGAGAGGACTCCGCCTTCTGAAGCATCATCCCGAAGGCCCCCACCGACAGCCCCCGTCCGATCCCCTTCAGTGCCTCGGAGCGCGCGTCCGAGAGCCGCCGGACCTCCAGGAGGCAGGCCGTTCGCCCCACCGTCGCGATCTCCGCTTCCGGCCGTCGGCGCAGCACCCGATCATACACCGGCAGGGCGTCGGGACAGCGATCATCGAAGTGAAGGACCCGGGCCAGCGACAGCTCGAGCAGGTCGTAGCCCGGATAGAGCGAGTCCGCGATGCGCAGGTGGTACTCCGCCCGCTTCCAGCTCGCGGCCGCCCCGAACAGCTCCCCCAATGCGAAGTGCGACCGGAAGTTGTCGGGTGACTCGACGACCATCGTCGAGAAGAGGGTCGGATTGTCCGCCCAGACCAGCGTGCGCTCCGCCGAGTGCGCCGTGGCCGCGACCAGGACCACCGCGCCCAGAGCGGGCACGGCCACGCGAACCCAGCGCGCGGGGTAGGCCGCGAGCATCGGCCACACGCGCTCGAGCACGCGCCCGATCACCAGCAGCACTCCCACACTCGGCAGGAACAGCGTGCGTTCCGCGATGAGCACGCCGGTCGGCAGCAGGATGTTCGAGATGGGGCCGAGCGTGAGCCCGGCCCAGAGCAGGCCGAACGCGATCACGCGATCACGGCGCCACGCCCAGACGAACAAGGCGAGCAAGCCAAGCAGGATCAGCGCCCCGGGCAGGTGCCCGAGCGCCGGCGCATCGAGGAACGGCACCGCCTGCGGCGAGTAGTCCGGGTACAACGACGCGGGCCAGAGGAAGAGGCGCACGAACTCCGGCACCAGACCGAGCATCACGAGCAGGCGACGACCGGTGGGCAGTCCGTCGAGCGCCGGATGCGGCGCGTCGCCGGCGAAGCCGCCGAGGATGGAGAGACGCACGATGATGTAGGCCGCGGTGAGCAGCACGAGCGCCCGCGCGAGCATCCAGCGCGTCCGCGCCCCGTCGGCCGAATCGACGAACCCGCGCCCCCGGAAGCAGATCTCGGCCGCCAGCAGCAGCGTCGGCAGCACGATGCCATGCTCCTTGTGGAGCAGGGCCCACGCGAAGCAACCGGAGATGACGAACACCGTGCGCGTGCGCAGGGACCCCTGCTGGCGGTCACGCACGTAGGCGAGCACGGCGAGCAGCATCGGGATCGCCGTCCACATCTCCGACTGTCCCACCACGTTCGCCACCGCCTCCACGTGCACCGGGTGCGCGGCGAACACCGCCGCGGCGAGGGCCGCCGGGATGCGCGGCAGGAGTCGGCGGAAGAGCAAGAGCACTGCCACCGCCGTCACCGCATAGAGCAGCACATTGGCGAGGTGGAAGGGGAACGCACTCCCGCCCCCGACCGACCATTCGAGCGCGTAGGCGATGACCGTCAGCGGGCGATACAGCGAGTTCCCGCGCGACGGACCCCAGTACGAGTCGACGAGGTACTCGCCGAGCCCGTGGAGCTGCGTCACCATCGGGTTCTCGACGATGATCGGGATGTCGTCGTACGTGAAGAGGTTGCCGAGCCCGGTGGCCGACGCGGCGAGCGCCACGGCGAGCACGAGCACGACCGACCAGCGGAGGTCGTGCGCGTCCCACGTCCGCATCGCCTGCTCCCGGCGATCGCTCATCGCGAGAGGTTGTAGCGGATGATGTGGCCGATGGCGGCGACGCCGTCGCGCCAACCGATCTTCTTCCCCTCGGCGTACGTGCGGCCGGAGTACGAGATGGGCACCTCGAAGATCCGCGCCTTGACCTGCGCGAGACGCGCGGTGACCTCGGGCTCGAAGCCGAACCGGTCCGACGTCAGGTGCAGAGAGCGCGCGAGATCGCCGCGGATCGCCTTGTAGCAGGTCTCCATGTCCGTGAGGTTCAGGTCGGACAGCATGTTGCTGAAGAGCGTGAGCACCGTATTGCCGACCGAGTGCCAGAAGTAGAGCACGCGGTGCGGACCGCCGAGGAAGCGCGACCCGAAGACCGCATCCGCGCGACCATCGATGATG
Organism: Gemmatimonadaceae bacterium; assembly: GCA_044229035.1. GTDB lineage: Bacteria > Gemmatimonadota > Gemmatimonadetes > Gemmatimonadales > Gemmatimonadaceae > Pseudogemmatithrix. The sequence goes on from JBGATT010000056.1 coordinate 2,732, forward strand.
GGCTCGAGCAGGCCGGGCCAGTCGTTCGGGTCGTACTCGAGGTCGGCATCCTGCACGATGACCACGTTGCCGGTGCTCGCCTTGAGCGCGGTCCGGATCGCCGCGCCCTTCCCCCGGTTGACGGCGTGGAACTCGAGGATGTCGATCCGCCCCGCGGCCTTCAGCTCGAGCAACCGCTCGCGCGTGCCGTCGGTCGAGCAGTCGTCGACGCAGATGATCTGCTTGCGCACCGGGACCTGGTGCACCTCGTCGAGGATCCGGTCGATGGTGTTCCGCTCGTTGTACACGGGGATCAGCACCGAGAGCACGAGCTCCGACGCGGGCAGCGGCGTGCGGCCGCGGATGCGCGGCCCGGGGATCGAGGCGATCGAATTGGGCGTCAGCTGGTTCATGGCACCTGGACCTTGAGCGTGCGCACCGGCACGCCATCGGGGGAAACGTCGACGAGCGTGCGCCCGTCGTCGAGTCGGGCGGCGCGCAGCGCCGCGTAGAACGGGCCGTCGCGCATCACCACGTAGGCCGCCGGACGGAAGCGGCGGTCGATCCGTTCAAGCTCGGCCCGGTGCTCGGCCGGCGTCTTGTCCACCACATGCTCGCGCGGCGTGAGGATCTCCACCGGCAGCACCTCCAGCCCGGTGTAGATCGCGAGCATCGGCGCGAGCTCCGCGGCGATCCGCTGGCCGTCGAGCGATCGGTCGTCGTTCACGTGCCGCACGAGACGGATCCCCGCGCCGGTCATCGCGCGCGACGCGCTCGACTCCCAGCCCTTCGACAGCCCGCGCGCATTGTACGTCGTGTGCCCGGCCGCGAGTAGCAACAGGACCGCCACCACGACCATCGCCTCCCGTGGCTGGCCATGTCCGCGGAACCGCGCTGCGAGCGTCGCCACTCCGGCGACCATGATCAGCACGACCAGTGGCCAGACGACCCACAGGAATCGGTCCACCCAGAAGGGCCAGGCGAGCACCGCGACCAGATAGCCGCTGAGCGCGAGGGCCGTGACCGGTGCCCGACCGCGCGCGGCGAGCGCGACCAATCCGCCGCCGAATGCCGCCACCGCGAGCGCGGCCATCACCTGCCGGGTCACCCCGTCCCAGAGTGGCGAGAAGAACACGCCCAGCATCACCCAGGTCGCCTCGACGTTCTTGCCGAGCACTTGGTCGAGGAAGGCGAGCCCGCCGTCCCTGTAGCCGTCCACCACCCAGTCGAGGTACGGGCCGTACGAGCCCAGCAACTCCGGCGGGAACGACGGGATCGCCCGCCAGACGAAGAACTGCCACGGCAGGAGCAGCGCGACGCTGCCGCCGGCGACGATGAGGAGCTCCTTCCAGCGCCGCTCCCACGCGAGGAGCATCACGCCCGCGACCAGAACGACGCCCCCGAGCGTGCGTACCAGCACCAGCAGCGCGATCAGCAGCGCGGTCCAGACCGCCGGTCGCACGCCCCCGTCGCGCACCACGCGCTCCGTCATCCAGAGCGTCGGCAGCAACAGGAGGAGGAACAGCGGCTCGCTCAGCAGCAGGTTGGTGAGCAGCAGCACCGGCACGGTCACCGTCGCGGCGAGCGCCGCGGCGAGCGCCACCCACCAGCGCAGTCCGAGGAGCCGCTGCCCGACCAATACGAGCCCGGCGGACGCCGCGGCGAGCACCACGGGGTTGATCAGCTTGAACCAGCCGATGTTCGCCGGGAAGGCCGGCGCGACCTTCCAGGCGGCCGCGAGCAGCAACGGCCAGACCGGCGGATAGTGGATCGCCGGCGGCGTCCCCGGCAGGTGCGGATACACATAGCCCTGCCCCTCGGCGAGCGCCTTCGCCGTCAGCAGGTAGATCCCGTCGTCGTTGAACACGCCGATCGGGTCCGACGTCATGGTCACCAGGGCCGCGACGAGCGCGACGACCGCCGCGACCAACGGCGCGCGGCGTTCGAGCGCGCCGACCGGTCCCGAGGAGCGCGGCCCGGCCTCGTCCTCGCTCACGCCTCGACCCCGTAGCGCGCGAGCTTGCGATGCAGCGTCGACGGATCGATGCCCAGCATCTCCGCCGCCCGCGTCTTGTTCCCCTGCTCCGCCTGCAGGACGAACAGGATGTAGGCCCGCTCGATCGTCTCGAGCGTCGGGTTGGGCGTGGCGCGCTCGGCCACCAACGGCTCGCTCTGCCGCTCGCTCACCCGCTCGGGCAGCGAGGCCACGCCGATCGTGGTGCCGGTCGAGAGGATCACCGCGCGCTCTAGGGCGTTCTCGAGCTCCCGCACGTTGCCGGGCCACGCGTACGAGAGCATCGCCTCGACCGCGTCGTCCCCCAGCCGCGTGGGCGTCTCGCGCCGCTGTTCACCCGAACGCTGCAGGAACCCTTCGGCGAGGAGGACGATGTCGTCGCGCCGTTCGCGCAGGGGCGGCAGGTGCACCGAGATCACGTTCAGCCGGTAGAAGAGGTCACGACGGAAGTTGCCGCGCTTGATCTCCTCCTCGAGGTCGCGGTTCGTCGCCGCGATGATGCGCGTGTCGATGGGGATCGGCTCCGTCGCGCCCACCGGGATCACCTCGCGATGCTGCAGCACGCGGAGCAACTTCACCTGCGTCGCCGGCGTCGTCTCGCCGATCTCGTCGAGGAAGAATGTGCCGCCGCCCGCGGCGGTGAAGAGTCCCTGCTTGTCGCGCGTCGCCCCGGTGAACGATCCCTTCACGTGCCCGAACAGCTCGCTCTCCAGCAGGCCCTCGGGCAGCGCCCCGCAGTTGATCGACTGGAAGGTCGAGTCCGCCCGACCCGAGAGATCGTGGATGTAGCGCGCGACGACCTCCTTGCCCGTCCCCGACTCTCCCGTCACGAGCACCGTCGACTCCGTCGGCGCGACCGCCTCGGCGAGCCGCAGCACGTCGAGCCATGCCCGGTTCTGTCCCACCGGCGCGCCCGCACCGCGACGCTCCCGCTTGCGGATCTCCTTCTTGAGGACCGTGTTCTCCACCCGGAGCATCCGATGCTCGGCGGCGCGGCGCAGGATCGCGAGCAGTTCGTCGTTCCGGAAGGGCTTCTGGATGTAGTAGAAGGCGCCCTCGTTCACCGCCTGCATCGCGGTCTGCAGCGTCGCCTGCGCCGTCATCAGGATCACCGGCACATCAGGGTCCTTGGCCTTCGCGGCCGCGAGGACCTCGACGCCGGTGACCTGCGGCATCCGCACATCGCTCAGCACGATGTCCGGCGAGAGCGTCTGGAGCTTCTCGAGCGCCGCCTTGCCGCCCTGCGCCACGTGCGGGGCGAAGCCCTCCGCGCGCAGGAGGATCTCGAGGGTCTGCAGGATGCCGGACTCGTCATCGACGATGAGCACGGACGGGGACGTGGGACGGTCGCTCACGAGGGGGCTCCGAGCCCTGGCGGCTCGAGTGGGAGGAGGACGGTGAAGCAGGTGCCGGTCGCGAGGCTGTCGACGAGGATGAGCCCGCGGTGCGCTTCGATCGCGCGATGCACCATCGCGAGCCCGAGCCCGCTGCCGCCGGGCTTGGTCGTCGCGAACGGTTCGAACAGCCGGTCCGCGATCTCGGAGGGGATCCCCGTCCCCTGGTCGCGGATCTCGACCGCGTGCACGGGCCCGTCGAACGGCAGCCCCATCGGCTGCTGGTCCCGCCGCAGGGTGCGGAGCCGGACGCGGACCTCGCCCTGCGCGGGCGAGGCCTGGAAGGCGTTGAGGATCAGGTTGAACAACGCGCGATGGAGCAGGTCCTCGTCCCCCTGCATCATGAGCGGCCCATCGGGGAGTTCGAGCGAGAGCCGCGCCTGGTCGCCGCGGTCGGGATGCGTGCCGGCGAGCGTTGCCGCCCCCTGCACCAGATGCCGCAGGTCGAGCGGGTCGCGGCGTGTCACCTGCACCCGCGCGAAGTCGAGGAACTCGCTGAGCAGGCGCGAGAGGCGCTCCGACTCGCGCACGATCAGCGCCGCCAGCGTCCGTTCGTCGGCCGTCGCCGTCGGGCGGCGCGACATCTGCTCTACCGCGCTGTGGATGCTCGCGAGCGGGTTCTTGATCTCGTGCGCGAGCGACGCGCTCAGTTCCGCCACCGCTTCGAGCCGCTGCGCGCGCAGGTGCATCGCCTCGAGGCGCTTCTGGTCCGTGATGTCCTGGAAGATCGCCGTCGTCGCCTGCCCCTCCTGCCGCAGGTCCCCGCTCACCGAGGTCGTCGTGATCCCGACCGGCACCGGCACGCCGTTGCGGAGCAGCGAACCCTCACGCCGCGCCGTCACCACGCCTCCCGCGGCGTGCGCGACCAGCGCATCGGCCACCCCCGGCGCCGTGCGCGCGATCCGTGCGAGCACCGGCGTACCGACCTCCTGGTCCACCGCGAGCCCGAGCATCGCCGCGGCCGCCGGATTCGCGTAGAGGAGCTTGCCGCCGTGGTCGACGGTGATGATACCGGACCGGATGTTCGCGAGGATGTCCGCCGCGCGCAGCTGCATCCGCGCGAGTTCTTCCTGCAGCCGCTGGCGCCCCTCGCCCGCCTCCTGCAGCCGCGCCGCGATGTACCCGGTGCCGACCGCCACCAGCGTGAACACCACGAGCTGAAGCACGACATAGAGCGTGAGCGTCCCGCCGCTCACCAGGAACGAGTCTCCGACGAAGAGAACGGAACCGAGCATCGCGAGCAGCAGCGAGCTGCCGATGGGCAGCAGCAATGCGGCCGCGGCCATCACGAGGATGTAGAGCGCCGAGAACTGCGATTCCGCGCCGCCGGTCAGGTGCACGACGCTCGTGATCAGGAACAGATCGTGAACGAGCTGTCCGTAGAGGAACCCCTCGCCGGGACGCCGGCGGTTCACCTCGGTCCGCACGAACGAGATGGCGGTGAGGGCCATCGCGGTCACGAAGAAGACCGTCGCGAGGAAGGTCGCCTGGGGGTCGACGAAGACCGCCCGCAGCAGCGTCGCCGCGAAGCTTCCGGTCGCCACGAGTACGCGCCCGAGGTAGATCCAGCGCAGCAGGCGGCGCGGATCCAGCACGGCGTGGTATCCTTCTCCGGTCCCCGGTTCGCGAAGCGCCAAGCGCCCTCTCCAGTGTTGCAATCCGCAACGACTTGAATGAGACGAGCGGTCTGGCGAAATGCAACACCATGCCGTCACTACCTATGAGCGATCACGCCCCTTGGACCGACGACGGACGACTCCGCGTGAATGCCCGGGTCGCCATCCCCGCCCACGAACTCGAGATCCGCGCCACACGCGCCGGCGGACCGGGGGGACAGCACGTCAACACCTCGTCCACCCGGGTGGAAGTCACGTGGCGGGCCGCTTCCTCGACCGCGCTCGACCCCGAGATGCGCGAGCGGCTCCTCACCCGGCTCGGCTCGCGCCTCGACACCACCGGAACCGTCCGCGTCGTCGCCGCGGACACGCGCAGCCAGACGCAGAACCGGGCGCTCGCGCTCGAACGGCTCGCGACCATGGTCGCTCAGGCCCTCGTCGTTCCGAAGGCGCGCCGCGCCACCAAGCCCACCCGGTCGTCGAAGCTCCAACGCCTTGACACGAAGAAGCGGCGGTCCACGCAGAAGCGCGACCGCCGCTGGAAGCCGGAGGACTGAACGCCGTGTTCACTTCGCGGGCGTCTTGGTCCCGGGAGTGAAGGTGATGCCGATTATGATCGTGAGGAAGTCGGCGCGCGTCTGGCGCGGGTTCAGGATCACGTTGCCGCTGCCGTCCTCCGTGATGTCCCCCGGCGTCAGGTAGCGCACGCTCTCGCCGTTCCAGGTGTGGCGGACGCCCAGATCGAAGACCGTGGTGCCCTCGCCGAACGGGATGTACAGCCCGCCAAACGCCGACTTCGCGAACGTGCCGTCGTTCGAGTTGGTGCTCGAAGCGAACGGCTGGTCGGAGCTGTTCGACCCGCGCACGCTGCTGGACGTCGTGAATGCCGAGAACCCGAGGCTGCCGCCGAGGTAGGGCATCACGGTCCGCCCCGGCACCCCGATCTGCGCACCGAGACTGCCACCGAAGATCGAGTTGGTCGTGGAGACGTCCACATTGATCAGCCCGAGTGCACCGCCGCCGAGGGGGACGCGTCGGGTCTCGGAACCATAGATGAGGAAGCCGAGGTCCGCACGGAGCGCGATCGGTCCTCCGACCTTCCAGAGCGCTCCGCCGCCGACGCCGCCGGCGAAGTTCACGTTCTGGGCGAACTCGCCCTGCGGGATGCCGAGATGGAGCCCGACCGGGATGGCGACAGTGGACTGCTGCGCCGGGAGTGCGGGCGCCGCGGCGAGCATCAGGACGAGAAAGGAGCGCAAGGTACGCATTCTTACGAGGCGGAAGGTGGAGGACTCGACGACCCTACCGTCGGGACGGTTCGCCTGTTTCACCCGTCACAACGGTTGGGGTTCCGAGCGCCGCCGCGAGCGCCCCGAGCGCCGTCGCCCGCCGCGCTTCGAGTTGCGCTGCGCGGTGGCGCTCATCGAGCACCGCGCGTTCGCGCAGGTTCACGACGAGCAACGAACTCTCGCCGATGTCGAAGCGCCGCTGCTCCGCGGCGAGGAGCACCTCGCTCGCGGCCAGCACCCGTGCCTGCCCGGCGACCTGCGCCTCCACCGCGGCGAGTTCGATCGCCGCGCGCTCGGCCGCCAGGTGGACCTCGCGCATCACGCGGTCGCGTTCCGCGGCGAGTTGACGCGTGCGCGCCTCCGCCGCCCGGAGACGCCCGAGTTCCCGGCGCGCGAACAGCGGGATGCGCACCGACACGCCGGCCTTCGCGTCGTCGGCCGCCTCCGACAGCGCGGGCAACGAACCGAGGGAACTCCCCGCCCCGAGCGCGCTCACCTCGGCGCTCGCCGACGGCAGCACCTGCGTCAATACCAGTCGCCGCTGCGCCTCGGCCTGCAACCAGCGCGCCCGCGCGGCGAGGACCGAGGGATGCTCGCGTGCGAGCCGCGCCAACTGCGCCTCGTCCACCCGGCGAGCACCGTCGGCCGCCGACGATGCGCCGAGCCGGGGACGCGCGGTGGGGGCGAGCGCCACCGCCGCCCCGTTCTCCTCCCACAGGTGCCCGCTCACCACCAGGCGCGCCGATGCGAGCGCCGCCGACGCATCGATCTCCGCGAGCACGCGGCGATCCCATTCCGCCAGCGCCTCCACGCTGTCGATCGCCGCGACATCGCCCTCGCGCACGCGCGAGCGCACGGCGTCGAGCCGGAACCGCGCGAGCGCGACTCCCTCGCGCGCGATGCGAGCGCGCGCGTCCGCCTCATACCACGCGCCCCAGTCGCGCGCCGCCTGCTGGAGCAGGCGCACCAACGTCGCATCCGCGTCCGCGTCGGCCGCCTCGGCGGCCAGCTCGGCCTGCCGCACACCCGTCCGACGCTCATCGGTCAGCAATCGGGGCCCGATCGGGATGCTGAGGCCCGCCGAGAGGAGTCCCGTACCCGGCGTCTTGCGCTCGGGGTTGATGATCGCCCCGGCCGCACGCTCCCAGCCGACCTTCACGTCCACTCCCCATGGGGTGGGGACGGTGAGTCGCGCATCGACCTCGTCGTAGTAGCCGATGCCCTTGAAACGCTTGTAGTCCCACGTGGCGCTCACCGAGGGGTCGAAGCCGCCGCGCGCCGCGCGCAGATCCGCGCGCGCCTGCTGTCGGGCGGCCTCCGCCTGGCGCGCCACCGGGTGCGCGTCGCGCACGCGCGCGAGGAACGCCTCGAGCGTCAGCGAATCACTCTGGGCGACCGCTGGCAGCAGTGCGAGTGCGAGCGCGGCGATCACTTCTTCGCGCCCTTCGCCCCCGCCGCCGACGGCGGCGCGGTCTGGGCCGGCGGGAACCCGTTCATCAGACGCCAGAGCTCGAAGCCGACGGTGACGTTGCGGAGCAACGCCCACCCCCGTGCGCCGGAACCGAGCCGCAGCTCACGCGGCCAGGCTTCATCGCTCGAATCGGCCTCGACGAGCACGCGATAGGTCCCGTCCGGCTGCGCGAACTGGTCGATGACCGCAACCCGCCCGCCGAACGTGCCCACGGCGACGCTGGGCCACCCGCTGAACTGGACGGCGGGCCACCCGGCGAACTCCAGACGCACCCGATCCCCGGGCTGCATCAGCGGCACATCGCGGGCCGTCACGTTGAGCGCGACGGCCAGCGCCGGTGTCTTCGGCTGCACGCTGGCGATCGCCTCTCCGTCCTTCACGATCTCGCCCACGCCGGCGCGCAGCGCGCGCACCACCACACCGTCACTCGGCGCCCGCACGACGAGGAGCCCTTGCCGCTCCTCGAGGTTGTCCCGTCCCGTCGAGAGCTTCGCCACCTCGGCCTCCCCTTCGGCCGCCTCGGCGAGCGCCGAGCTCCGATCCCCCTCGACCTTGGCGATCTTCTCGGCGTAGTCGGCCTCAACGCCGGCGCGATCGGCGCGCGCCGTCGCCAGTGCCGCCGCCACCTCGAGGGCGAGCGCGCTCGCGCGTTGCGCCCGCTGCCGCGCCGTCTCCAGGTCGCCGCGCGAGCGCAGTCCCTCGGCGAACAGCGCCTGTGCGCGGGACGCCTGGACCGTCGCGATCGAATCCTCCAGCTGCGCCGCCGCGAGCGACGCCGTGAGCTGCGCGATGCGGTTGTCCCCCTTCTGCCGCGCGAGCACCCACGCGCTGTCGAGCGCGACCCGCTGCCGCGCGAGCGCGTCGGCCTTCGCGCGCTTGCCGAGCACCGCGTCGCGCTTGGCCGCCACCTGCTGGGCCATCCGCTCGAATGCTCGCGGGTCGAGATATGCCTCCTTCACCTCCGCCAGGGCGATGATCGGATCGCCGGCACGCACGACCGCGCCCTCAGCGACGTACCAGCGCACGATCCGGCCGCCCACGGTCGCGAACGCCTGCTGCGGCCGTTCATCGGGGCGCAGCGCGGTCACCTCGCCGCTCGCCTGCACGTTCTGCTGCCACGGCAGGAACAGCACGAGGATCACGAGGACGAGGATGCCCAGCATCCATCGTCCGAGCGTTCGGAACGACGGCTGCCGCGCGAGCAGCTTGACCGAGTCGAGCGAGGCCGCGCGCTCCGTGTTGAGGTCGGGGATCCCACCCATCAGGCGGCCCCCCGGGCGGACGGGAGGAGCGCGGAGACCACGGGATCCGCGGCGAGCTGCGGCCATGACCGCATCGCGTGCTGCGTCCCGTCCTGCAGTACCAGCACGCGATCGCACGCCTCGAGCATCTCGCGCGCGTGCGTCACCACGAGCAGGGTCCACGGTGCTCCTCTCGCGGTGAGGGCCGCCACCAGCTCACGACGCGCGCTCGGCTCCACGAGCGCGAGACACTCGTCCACGAGCACCAGCCGCGGCGAACCCGCGATCGCGCGCGCCACCAGCAGGCGCACCCGCAGTGTCGAGGGCAGTCCGCGCGCCCCGTTGGTGAGCAAGGTGCTCAGTCCGCGCTCCATCGCCTGCACCGCATCGGCGGCCCCGACGCGCTCCAGCGCGGCCAGCACCTCCGCCGGCCCGATGCCATGGCGCCCGAGCGTGATGTTCTCCTCCACGGTCCCCTCGAAGATGTCGGCACTGCTGAGGACGAGGCCCATCCGGTCGCGCAGCGCGGCCGGATCGAGATCGTGCAGCGTGACGCCATCGAACCGTACCGCGCCCGTGTAGCCCGGCTTCAGCCCGGCCAGCACGTGCAGCAACGTCGACTGCCCGGAGCCGTCGGGTCCGATGATCGCGACGCGCTCGCCCGCGGCCACGTCGAAGGTCACGGCGTCGAGTGCCGCGCGCTCGATCGTCGGATACCGGTACGTGAGCCCGTCCACCCGCACGCGCACCCCATCCGCCGCGGGGGGAAGCACGAGCCCGTCAGCCCGTTCCAGGGGCAGGTCGGTCACGCCCCCCAGCTTGTAGACGGACGTGAGCACGTCATACACGTCGGCCAGCGAGGCGACCAGCTTCTCGATGCCCGCGAGCACGGTCACGATCACCAGCTCCGCGGCGACGAACTGCCCGAGCGTGATCTGGCGATCGATCACGAGCGCGCTTCCGAGGACCAGCAGCGCGCCGGTCACGATCGTCTTGAAACCGATCGCCGCCATCGCCTGCACCACGAGCACGCGGAAGTGGCGCTGCCGGTAGCGGAGGTAGCCGCTCACGTGCCCGTCCATGCGCTCCAGCGCGAGCGTCGCGCGCCCGCCTGCCTTGAAGGCATGCACCGCGCGCGCGACCTCCTCCAGCCAATGCACCGTGCGGTACTTGTAGGCGCTCTCCATGAGGCTCGTCTCGAGCCCGCGCGGACCGGTGAGCCGCAGGATAAGCGCGAGCGTCAGCGCGAGTCCGAGCCCGAAGAGGGTGAAGTACGGGTGGTAGAACGTGAGCAGCAACAGGCCGAAGATCACCTGCAACAGCGCCGTCGTCGTGCCGGTGAGCAGCTTCCCGAGGCTCTTCTGGATCGTGAGCACCTCGAAGAAGCGGTTCATCCGCTCCGGCAGGTCCTCACGCCAGGCGCGCTCCACGCTCACGCGCGGCACGCGGATGGAGAACTCCAGCGCGATGCGCGCGAAGATGCGTTGCTGGATCGATTCGACGGCCGCGAGTTGCAGCACCTGCAGCACGCCGGTCGCGAGCGTGCCCGCGACGACGAACAGGATGAGCAGCACCACCGGCTGCAGCAGCAGGCCGCCCGAGACGAGTCCGATGATCGCCTGGACACCGAGCGGCAGCGTGAGGCTGAACAGGCCGACGAGCGTCGCGTAGGCGTACACGAGACCGATGTTCCCCTTCTCCGCCAGCAGCAGTGACCCGAGGCGCTGCATCGGCGTCGCGGGTTCCGCCTCCTCGTCGTCCGCGGTCGTCGCCACGACCACGGGCGCGGGGAAGAGGACCGCCGCGAAACGGGCACCATCGGCGATCTGCGCATAGGCGGCGTCCAGCGACAGCTCGAGACCATCGCCGAACGCCGCGCCCGTTGGCCCATCGGCAGCGATGCGCACCGTGACGTTGCCGTTCGCGCGATGCTCGACGAGCGCGCCGCGCACGCCGCGCGTGCCGTCCGCGACGACGATCAGGGGGCCGGCGGCGCCCGCGAGGGCGCCAGACCACTCCGAGGCGTTGAACGTGCGGCGGAGGAAGGAGAGGCCGGCGCGCGTCGTGCATTCGCTGATCCGGTCGGCCAGAGCAGCGGCGTCGGCAGCAGAGAGATCGAGTCGGCGGAGGTCCTGCCGCCATTCGCCTGGGGATCCAGGCATACCGGTCCGGGCGAGCAACGCCTCGGCAAGAACGAGAGCGAGCGGGTTCGGAGACATTCGAGTGGAAGTTTCCGGATAAAACTACTCGGAAACCGCTTTGTTCCAATGGGTCCTATTCCGGACGCTTTCTCCTATGAGACTTGCGGTCCTAATCGTGTCGATGTTCAACGAAGAACGGGGGGCGCCGAAGCGACCCCCGTTCGCGTAGAACTCCCGGGACCCTTACGGCTTCTTCGGCTCGGGCGCCTTCGTCGGCGCCTTCCCCATGTCGTGCCCGCCGGCGCCGTGTTCCATTGCCGGCCGAGCGGCTGCCGGATGGTGCGCCCGCATGTTCTGCTCGAAGACGCGCTTCTGCTCTGGCGTGAGGAGCGCCATGAACTGTGCATGCTCGCCGTCCATCAGCTTCTGCACCTCGGCGCGCACCGCCACCGAGTCGCGGCCACCCGGGTTGCGCTGCAACTCCTCCATGAGCTTGTGCTGCTTGGCCTTGATCTCGGTCACCTGCCGGATCTGCGCGTCGGTGAGGGTGATCCCCTTGAAGTGCTCCGCGAGCTCGGCGTCGAGCGCCGGCTTGGCCTGATGGTCATGCGACATCGCGGCCTGCTGCGCGGGCAGCGCCGGGGCAAGGAGGGCGAGGGCGAGGGCGAAACGGAGGAAGCGCACGGTCATGGATGATCTCGGGAGGAAGGAAGTGGGAGTGGGGGTGACGGTATCAGTCGGGCTTGATGAGCGCCTTCACCGATTCGGGAGGCGCGAGTGCCGCGTCGTCGAGCGTGTCGAACTCGACGTTCGCGATGGTGATGATCAGACGGTACTGCGGATTGCGCTGCTCGATGCGCGTGGCGACCGTGAGCCCCTGGAACGTCCGGTAGTCGCTCACCACGCTCGTGGCCTCGACGCGGCCGGCGGGCGTGACGAGCGCCGTGCGACTCCCGGCACTGAACCCCGTCTCGACGTCGAAGTACTCCACGAGCGTATCGCCGCTCGGCCGGATCATCTGCACCGGATGGACGCGTCGCCCTTGGAACAGTGTCGGCTCGAGGGTCGTCACGCTCGCGAAGCGCGAGTAGTCATGGAGGTCACCGAAGAAATCGGCCTGGTCGGCCATCTGCGTCGCCATCTCGCCGTCGAGCAGCGTCGCGCCGGCGCCCGGCTGGACCGACCATGCCACCTTACCGTCGAAGCCCGAGAGCACCTCGCCCACGGGCCCCATCGTGACGCGCAGGAGATACTGCTTGGGTCGGCGCTTGAGAATCTCGAGCGGTGCATCGAGCCCCATGTCGGGGATCGTGAAGGAGCCGCTCAACCGCAGCGACGTGTGTCCCTCGAGTGCCGCACGGCCACCGATGAGCGAATCATGCCGCGCACCGAGCGCCTGAGGGGTCGGCAGCGGTTGCGACCGGACCGATCCGCCGAGAGCCGCGAGCAGGAGCACGGCAGCGGCGACCGGCCGGAGCGTCGACACATGGGAGCGAGCGGTCATCAAGGGTCGGTCCGGGGGACGGGACAGCACGACACGGTCGGGCGCTTCAAGATACCATCGCGGGGCGATCGGGTTCCGGTCGGTCGCTCACGGCTTGGCCGCCGGGAGTCCGGCCTGCAGCGCCAGGGCGATCCGGTCCTGATTCGTTTCCGACCCGCCGGTGATCATGGCGGCGAGGTTGTTCTGCCGCACGAACACGTATGGGCCGGCGAAGGGCGGTGACGCGCCGACGGGGGCACCGGTGGTCGCGTCGAGCGAGTCCGTGACCGCGCGACGCGCCACGCTGTCCGCGAAGATCCACGCGAAGACCTCCCCGCCGCCCGCCGCGATGACGACGGCGCGCGCCCCCATCCACGCAGGCCCCGCCGGCGCGTCCGTGACCTCGCGCGGCGCGACGCCGGCACGCACGAGGCGCTCGATGAGGTGCTCCTTCGACCAGAGTCCCGTCGCCGGGAGCGCAGCCACCCGCACCGCGGTCGACTCCGCTCGCGCGATCCCCACCCGCTCCACGCGCGTGCGCTCGACCTCCGCCGCCTCGCGACCGCAGCCGATCAGGCCACCGCTCGCGCCGAGCGCCACCAGGACTATCTTCCGCACATGCATCGCGATCCCCTCGATCGTCCGGTGAGCACCGACCCCGTCCGCGTGGACAAATGGCTCTGGGCCGCGCGCTTCTTCAAGACGCGCTCCCTCGCGGCCGACGCGGTGGACGGTGGCAAGGTGCAGGTGAACGGCGAACGCGCCAAGCCGGCCAAGGCCGTTCGCCCGGGCGACGAGGTGCGGGTCCGCATCGGACCATACGAGCATGTCCTCCAGGTGACCGGCACCGGAGAGCGCCGCGGGACCGCCGCGGAGGCCGCACGACTGTTCACGGAGACGGACGCGTCCCGCGCCGCGCGCGAGAAGCTCCATTGGCAGCTCCATGCGGCCGCACCAGCCATGGAGCCGGAGCCGGGGCGCCCCACCAAGCGCGACCGCCGCGACCTGGAACGGTTCCGCAACCGTTGACCTAGGCGCCGGACCCGGCAACGCGGCGGAGCGTCGCGTCGTCGAGCCGGTGCCCGCCCTCGAACCGTTCGAACGCGTAGCGGAAGCCCGCGGCGTCCAGCCGGTCACGTTCCAGCGTGAGCTGTTCGGCCGAGACGAATCGATCCCGCTCGCCGACCACCAGCGTCGTGCGCGTCCGGCCGAGCGCCGAGGCCGGATCGAGCGCGAGCTCGGGCGCGATCGAACCGCCCCAGCAGATCAGGTGCGCAGGGGTGACCCCGCCATGCGCCACCCAGCGCGAAGCGGCCGCGGTCCCCTGCGAGAATCCGAGTACCGTGAGGGGTGCCGACGGCGCGACGATCGCGCGGTAGTGGTCGTGCACCTGCTGCAGCCAATGCAGCTGGTCCACGATCTCCTCGGCACGCTCCTCGCGCGTCATCCACGAGGCCCCGACGCTCGCGGCCGCGTGCCGCTCGAGCGGCGAGCGGACGTCATAGAACCGCGAGAGTGCCTCGGGCGCCACGATGAGGCGGGAGCCGTCGTCGAGCGCGGCGCAGGCGGCGAGGAAGTCGGTCGCGAGCTGCCCGTAGCCATGCAGCACGATCCAGAGCTCCCGCGCCGTGCGCCGGTCCGTCGGGCCGCGCACCGCACACCGCGCCGTCCGGCGGGTCACGAACCGCTCCACCACTGGAGGCGTTGGTTCCGTCATGACCGGAATCAATCCGCGGGCCGTCGCCGCGACCAGTGGCGGGAGCCTCCCCGGTCCGATTACCATTCGAACCGAACCCCGTTTCCTCCGGAGTGACCAGATGTCCAGCAGCAACGAGGCGCACGACCCGAACAAGCTCGGCTGGGGCTTCGCGGCCGCGATCATCGTGCTCGCGATCGTCGCGAACGTGGCGGCGTACAGCACCCACAAGGCAACGTATCTGAAGCCGGACAAGGCGGTGCCAGCGGCAGGCGCGGCAGCGCACTGAGGCAGAGGGCAGAATCGAGAAGTCAGAAGCGGGGGGCC
>JBGATT010000057.1:0-17374 GCA_044229035.1 Gemmatimonadaceae bacterium
GGCAACAGGTACGTCACGAGTCTGGACATGGAGTGGACTCTCTCCAATCCATTGATGTTAGGCCACGACCGATTGTAACGGTCGTGTAATGAGGAGCCGGGCTCGGCGGCCGCCGGCCGCCGCTCGCGCGCGTCCGGCTACGGCTCGTCCGTGATCGCCCAGAACGCCAAGCTCGACGACGGCGGGCGCCCGGCCGACTTGGGGCTGGCGAGCGGACTCGACGGGAGGGGCCACGCCGCCGTGTCCCGATGCGTCCCCCAGGAGTCGCGGAGCAGGATCCGATGCGTCGCGCGCTCGCCTTCCTCGCCCGGCTGCCGCTGGACGTAGCTCCCGTCCGGCCGGAGGTCCCATGCCTGCCGGTTGTCCGCTAGGCACACCTCGAGGACCTGCTGCAGCCGTTCCTGGAAGTGCGGATTCGCCACCGGCGTCACCACCTCGACGCGGCGATCGAAGTTGCGCGGCATCCAGTCGGCGGACCCGAAGAAGTACTCGGGCGCGCCGTCGTTGCCGAACATCCAGACCCGGGAGTGCTCGAGGAAGCGGCCGATGATGCTCTGCACGCGGATCCGGTCCGACAGCCCCGGCACGCCCGGCCGCAGGCAGCAGATGCCGCGCACGACGAGATCGATCTCGACCCCGGCGGACGACGCCCGGTACAACGCCTCGATGCACTCGGGATCCACCAGCGCATTCATCTTCGCGATGATCCGGCCCGGCCGACCCGCCATCGCCAGCGCCGTCTCACGGTCGATCAGGCCGAGCACCTGGCGCCGCATGTTGACCGGCGCCACGAGCAGCCGGCGGTACTCCGCCCGGCGCGAGTAGCCCGTGAGCGAGTTGAACAGGTCGCTGATGTCGGAGCCGATCGCCTCGTCGCAGGTCAGCAGGCCGATGTCGGTGTAGATGCGGGCGGTGCGCGTGTTGTAGTTGCCGGTCCCGATGTGCACGTACCGCCGGATCCCGTCCGGCTCCTTGCGCACCACGAGCGCCGTCTTCGTGTGCGTCTTGAGCCCCGGCAGCCCGTACACGACATGCACGCCGAACGACTCGAGGGTCCGCGCCCACGCGATGTTGTTGATCTCGTCGAAGCGCGCCTGCAGCTCGACGAGCACCGCCACCTGCTTCCCGCGTTGCGCCGCCTCGGTGAGCGCCTGCACGATCGCGCCGTCGCCCGACGTGCGGTAGAGCGTCATCTTGATCGCCAGCACGTGCTCGTCGCGCGCCGCCGACTCGATGAAGGTCTCGACCGACGCCCCGAACGAATCGAACGGATGGTGCACGAGGATCTCGCGCTCGCGGATCACGTCGAAGATCGAGCGGCTCGCATCTCGGAGCTCGGCCGGCACCACCGCGATGAGCGGCGGGTCCTTGTGCTCCGGCAGGTCGGTGCCCGCGAGGGCCATCAGGTCGCTGACGTCGAGGAGCGGCCCCGGGGCGAACACCTCGCGATCCGAGAGCGGCGCCATCTCCGGCGCCTCGCTCGCCCGCAACTCGTCGAGGAGCAGTTCGCGCACGTGCTGCGGCATCCCCTCCTCGACCTCGAGGCGCACCACCTCGCCGAAGCGGCGCTGGAAGAGCTGCTCCTCGATCATCGCGAGCAGGTCCTCCGGCTCCTCGGTGTGCTGGATGTCGAGGTCCGAGTACCGCGTGAGGCGGAAGCCGTGGCTCCCGAGCACGTCCATGCCGGGGAAGAGCGCGTCGAGTCGCGACCGGATCAGGGCCTCGAGCGGGACGAACGAGTTCGGGCGGCCGGTCGGGACCCAGCGCGGCAGGCTCTTCGGGACCTTCACGCGCGCGAAGCGCACGGCGCCGCGCTCGGGGTCGCGCAGCTCCACGGCGAGCGAGAGCGACAGGTTGCTGATGTAGGGGAACGGGTGCCCGGGGTCCACCGCCAGCGGCGTGAGCACCGGGAAGACCTGCGCATCGAAGTACTCGTCGATGCGCGCACGCTCCTCTCCCTCGAGCTCGTCGGGCGCGAGGATCCGCACGCCGACCCGCCGGAGCAGCGGCAGGAGCACCTCGTGGAGCAGGTGCCGCTGCCGGCCGAGGAGGGCCCGCACGCGCACGTCGATGAGGTCGAGCTGCTCGGCGGGCGAGAGCCCGTCGCTGGCCGTCTGCAGGACGCCGGCGGCGAGCTGCCGCCGGAGCCCCGCCA
The DNA here is from genome assembly GCA_044229035.1 of Gemmatimonadaceae bacterium. Taxonomy (GTDB): domain Bacteria; phylum Gemmatimonadota; class Gemmatimonadetes; order Gemmatimonadales; family Gemmatimonadaceae; genus Pseudogemmatithrix. Next base: position 2,156 of record JBGATT010000057.1, read on the forward strand.
CGCGCACCATGAAGAACTCGTCGAGGTTCGAACTGAAGATCGACAGGAACTTCACCCGCTCGAGCAGCGGCGTGCGCTCGTCCTCGGCCTCGTGGAGCACCCGCGCGTTGAACTCGAGCCACGAGAGCTCGCGGTTCAGGAACGCGGGGTTCTTCGAGGCGAGCGCGTGCACCGGGGCCTCAGCCGCGGAGCGCGGCGACGATCAGGTACGAGATGGCCGCCACGGCCGCCGAGGCCGGGATCGTGATCACCCAGGCCCAGATCATCCGGCTCGCCACGCCCCAGCGCACCGCCGACAGCCGGTGCGTCGCGCCCACGCCGACGATCGCGCCGGAGATGGTGTGCGTCGTGCTCACCGGGATCCCGAGGTAGGTGGCGAGGAAGATCGCCGACGCGCCGCCGGTCTCGGCGCAGAACCCGCCGATGGGCCGGAGCTTCGTCACGCGCGAGCCGAGCGTGTGCACGATGCGCCAGCCGCCCATGAGGGTGCCGAGCGCGATGGCGAGGTGCGCCCCGAGCTTGATCCAGAACGGGATCTCGTCGCCCGACGCCAGGTAGAAGTGGCGGAGGAAGCCGGTCTCGTCGGCGAAGTACGCCTGCTGCGTCACGAGGAGCGAGACGATGATGCCCATCGTCTTCTGCGCGTCGTTCGCGCCGTGCGACAGCGAGAAGAGCGCCGAGCTCGTGATCTGCATGCCGCGGAAGAGGGGGTCGAGCTTCGCCGGGCGCTGGTTGCGGAAGATCCAGGTCGTCGCCACCATCAGCGCCCAGCCCGCGGCCATGCCGACGAGCGGCGAGACGACGATGAAGATGAGGGTCTTCGTCCAGCCCGACATGATGATGGCGCTGAAGCCGGCCTTCGTCACGGCGGCGCCGGCGTACCCGCCGATGAGCGCGTGGGACGAGCTCGAGGGGATGCCGTAGAACCAGGTGATGAGGTTCCAGACGATCGCGCCGAGCAGGCCGGCGAGGATCACGTCCGGGTTCACGATCGCCAGGTCGATCATCCCCTTGCCGATCGTCTTCGCGACGCCCGTGTCGAAGAGGAAGAGCGCGAGGAAGTTGAACGTCGCCGCCCACGCGACGGCCGTGAACGGACTCAGGACCCGCGTCCCCACGATCGTGGCGATCGAGTTCGCCGAGTCGTGGAAGCCGTTGATGTAGTCGAAGATGAACGCGACCAGGACGATCGCGAGGATGTACCAGACCACGGTCAGGAGTTCTTGAGGGAGATGCTCTCGAGCACGTTCGCGACATCCTCGCACTCGTCGACCGCATGCTCGAGGTTGTCGAGGATCTCCTTCCACTTGATGACGTCGAGGGCGTCCGGCCGGCCCGCGAAGAGCGCCTCGATGGCATCGGAGTAGATCGCGTCCGCCTTCTCCTCGAGCTCCTTCACCTTGCGCGCCGCCTTGTGCACCTCGGCCGGCTTCCGGATGTCCTTCACGCCGGCGGCGATCACGTCGGAGCACTCGACGAGCACCGCGGTGAGCGCGATCGCCGCGTCGCGGCGCTGGTCGATGTGGTACATCTTCGCCCGGCGCGCCGTCCCGTCCATGAGGTCGACGACGTTGTCCAGGCGGTTGGCGAGGAGATGGATGTCCTCGCGATCCAGCGGCGTCACGAAGCTGCGGTCGATGCGCTGCATGATCTCGTACGTCAGCGCATCCGCCGCGTGCTCCTCATCCTTGATCTTCTTGGTGAGCTCCATGAGCCGGTTCGGCTCGGAGAACAGCTCCTTGAGGAGCGAGGACGAGGACTTCAGGCGCGCGGAGAGCTGATCGAAGAGGCCGAAGAAGCCTTCGTCCTTCGGAAGGAAACGCACAGGGGTGCTCGTTCGGTGGGGAGTCTGCGGCGGTGGAGGACTGAGGTGGGGACCCCGCCCTCGGGGGGATAGCCTCGGAAAGATACCGCTTCCCGAGAGAGCGTGGCAAACACCCGGTTCCGCGCGGTCCGGGCTGTTGCAGAACCGTTACGAACGGTCAGGCGAGGCGGTCCAAGAGCCCAAGCCGCAACAACATGGCCCGCCTGTCCCGCACGAGATCCGGGCGCGCGAACCATCGGACGAGCACCACCCCGGCCAGGAACCCTCCGACATGCGCCCAGACCGCCACGCCCCCGGTCGCGGCCCCCGCACGGGCCAGTTGGGGAAGGCCCAGAAGCACCTGCAGCACGAACCACCAGCCGAGCACCGCCCACGCCGGCACCGCGACCACGCGGTAGAGGAGCACGAACCAGAAGAGCATGCGGACCCGGACCCGCGGGAAGCAGATGAGGTACGCCCCCATCACCCCCGAGATCGCACCCGACGCGCCGACCGTCGGCACCGGGGAGGCCGGGTCGACGAGCACGTGCAGCGCGGCCGCCGCCACCCCGCAGAGCAGAAAGAAGGCGAGGAACCGTCCCGCCCCCATCACGTCCTCGACGTTGTTCCCGAACACCCACAGAAAGAGCGCATTCCCGAGCAGATGCCCCCACCCGCCGTGGAGGAACAGCGAGACGACCGGGCTGGCCCAGTTGGCGAGCTGCGCGTCGACGGCGCAGTAGAGTCCCGGGCCGATCGGCACCGCCGAGCCGATCGGGGCCAGCCCGGTCAGCTCCCCCGGGACCAGGCCGAGGTTGCAGATCGCCCGAACCATCCGGTCCCCGAATCCCGCGCCCTCGACGATCACCCAGACCGCGACCATGGCCGCCAGGATCAGTATGGTGATCACCGGGGGCCGCACCGTCGGGTTCTCGTCACTCAGGGGGATCACTCCGTCATCCTGTCAGCTCGCCCACGAGGAGGGAATACCTCAACCTGCCATTTCGGCGCGAATCTCTGGCCCCGCCCTTGCCGTTCTCTATGGCAAGTTCTCACCCCGTCGGACCACGGCGGCTACCCAGCAGCGCACCAAGATACCTCCCAGAGGAACGAATGGCAGACAAGGTGATCGGCATCGACCTCGGCACGACCAACTCGGTCGTCGCGGTCATGGAGGGAGGCGACCCCGTCGTCATCCCCAACGCGGAAGGCGGCCGGACCACCCCGTCAGTGGTCGGCTTCTCCAAGGACGGCGAGCGCCTCGTCGGACAGATCGCCAAGCGCCAGGCGGTCACCAACCCGGCCAACACCGTCTTCTCGATCAAGCGGTTCATGGGCGGCAAGCTGTCCGAGACCCAGACCGAGACCGCGCGCGTCCCCTACAAGATCGTCCGCGGCCAGAACGACCTCGCCGCCGTCGAGGTCCAGGGCAAGACCTACACGCCCCCCGAGATCTCGGCGATGATCCTCCAGAAGATGAAGCAGACCGCGGAGGACTACCTCGGGCACTCGGTGTCCAAGGCCGTCATCACCGTCCCGGCGTACTTCAACGATTCCCAGCGTCAGGCCACCAAGGACGCCGGCAAGATCGCCGGCCTCGAGGTGCTGCGCATCGTCAACGAGCCCACGGCGGCCGCGCTCGCCTACGGCCTCGACAAGAACAAGAAGAAGGACGAGAAGGTCGCCGTCTTCGATCTCGGCGGCGGCACGTACGACATCTCCATCCTCGAGCTCTACGAGGTGGACGGCACCCGCCAGTTCGAGGTGAAGTCGACCAACGGCGACACCCACCTCGGCGGCGACGACTTCGACCAGAAGGTCATCGACTGGCTCGTCGCGGAGTTCAAGAAGGACCAGGCGATCGACCTGTCCAAGGACCCGATGGCGCTCCAGCGCCTGAAGGAGGCCGCGGAGAAGGCGAAGATCGAGCTGTCGGGCACGATGAGCACCGACATCAACCTGCCGTTCATCACGGCCGACCAGTCGGGTCCGAAGCACCTCAACTACCAGCTGACCCGCGCGAAGTACGAGCAGCTGGTGGACGACCTCGTGCGCCGCACGATCCCGCCGATGGAGAAGGCGCTCAAGGATGCCGGCTACAACGTGTCGGAGATCGACGAGGTCATCCTCGTCGGCGGCTCCACGCGCATGCCGAAGATCCAGGAGATCGTGAAGGACTTCTTCAAGAAGGAGCCGAACAAGGGCGTGAACCCGGACGAGGTCGTCGCCGTCGGCGCGGCCATCCAGGGGGCGGTCCTCACCGGCGAGCAGAAGGACGTGCTGCTGCTCGACGTCACCCCGCTCTCGCTCGGCATCGAGACGCTGGGCGGCGTCACGACGGTGCTCATCCCGCGCAACACGACGATCCCGACCAAGAAGTCGGAGACCTTCTCCACCGCCGACGACAACCAGACGACGGTCGAGATCCATGTGCTGCAGGGCGAGCGCGAACTCGCGCTGCACAACAAGACGATCGGCAAGTTCCAGCTGACGGGGATCCCGCCGGCCCCGCGCGGCATGCCGCAGGTCGAGGTCACCTTCGACATCGACGCCAACGGCATCCTGCACGTGACGGCGCGCGACAAGACGACCGGCAAGGAGCAGAAGATCCGCATCGAGGCCTCGAGCGGCCTGTCGGACGCCGAGATCGACCGCATGGTGAAGGACGCCGAGAAGAACGCCGGCGAGGACAAGCGGAAGCGCGAGGAGATCGACACGCGCAACCGGCTCGACACGCTCGCCTACCAGGTGGAGAAGGAATCGAAGGAGTGGGCGGACAAGGTGCCGGCCGACGTGAAGTCCCGTCTGGACGCGGCGGTGGAGCGCGCGCGCAAGGCGCACCGCGGCGAGGACATGAACGAGATCAAGGCGGCCCTCGAGGAGCTCACCGCCGCCTTCCAGGCCGCCGGGCAGGCGGTCTACGCCGCGCAGTCCGCGCCGGCCGCTGATGCGTCGGCGCCCGGCGCGGAGGCCCCGGCGGGCGACGCCAAGAAGGACGACGTCGTCGAGGCCGATTTCGAGATCGTCGACGAGGCCAAGAAGGAGTAGGCGGGAAACCTTCGCGGTTCCCAATGGTACGGAACGGAGAGGGCAGTGGGCGGTGGGCAGAGTCAGCCGCCCCGCCCCTGCCCTCTCTCCCGTCTCCCGCCATCCGTCCCACTTACATTACGCACAACCCATCGGAGACCTCGGTTCCCATGTCGCTGCGCCTCACCCGCTCCCGCATCCTCGCCGTCGGCGCCCTCGCGTTCGTCGGCGGGGTCTTCTTCGCGTCCTCGATGGATTGGACCGATCGCCTCTTCGCCCAGGGCACGCCGGGCTCGACGCGCCCGCGGCAGGAGCAGGTCCAGACGCTCGCCGACGCGAGCAACGCGTTCGTCTCCATCTCCGAGCACATCACGCCGGCGGTCGTCGCGATCGAGGCTGAGCGCGATCCGCGGTCCCGGCCCGGCACCCGGCGCCAACAGGCCCCGATGCCGGGCCAAGGACAGATCCCGCCCGGCTTCGAGGAGTTCTTCCGCCAGTTCGATCCGCAGCAACAGCAGCCGCGCAGCCAGGAGTCGAGCGGCTCGGGCTTCATCGTCTCGCGCGACGGGTACATCCTCACGAACAACCATGTCGTCGAGGGCGCCGACCGCGTCCGCGTGAAGACGCTCGACCGCCGCGTGCACGAGGCGCGCATCATCGGGCGCGACCCGACGACCGACGTCGCGGTGCTCAAGATCGAGGGCCGCAACTTCACCGCCATCACCTTCGGCGACGATGAGAAGGTCCGCATCGGCGAGTGGGTGCTGGCGATCGGCAACCCGCTCGGCCTCGACTTCACCGTCACGGCCGGCATCGTGAGCGCGAAGGGTCGCGGCCTCGCCGGGCTCGCGCGCTCGAACTACGACATCTCCGACTTCATCCAGACCGACGCCGCGATCAACCCCGGCAACTCGGGGGGACCGCTCGTGAACGCGCGCGGCGAGGTCATCGGCATCAACTCCGCGATCGCGTCGCAGACCGGGTTCTACTCGGGCTACGGCTTCGCCATCCCGATCACCCTCGCGAAGCAGGTGATGGATGATCTCATCCAGCACGGCGAGGTCCGTCGCGCGGTGGCCGGCGTCTCGATCGGCGAGGTCACGCCCGAGGATGCGCAGGTCGCGGGACTCCGCGAGATCACGGGCGTGAAGGTCCAGGCCTACTCCGGGAACGACTCGCCGGCGCTGCGCGCCGGGATCGAGCCGGGCGACATCATCACCAAGGCCGACGGCCGCGCCGTCGACCGCGTGAGCGCGCTCCAGCGCGTGCTGCGCGGCAAGAAGCCGGGCGACACGGTCGAGCTCGAGGCGTGGCGCTACGGCACGCGCAAGACGTTCTCGGTGCGCCTCATCGCCGCTCCGCGCGACAACGGGCTCGTCGCCGACGCCGGCAGTGAGGAGAAGCCTGACGCCTCGCCGACGCACTCCCGCCTCGGCATCGCCGTGGAGCCGGTCCCCGCGGAGCTCGTGCGCGCGGCACGTATCCCCGAGGAGTACCGTGGCGTGCGCGTCGCCGAGGTCGAGCCGGGGAGCCCGTCCGAGGGGCGCCTCAACGTGGGCGACGTGATCGTGCAGATCCTCCCCGCCAAGACGAAGGTCATGAGCACCGCCGACCTGCAGCGCGGCCTCGAAGGCGTGCGCAACGGCGAGATCGTGAGCTTCCTCATCTATCGGCCGGCGCGGGACGGCGCCGGCACGACCGCCGTCGTGAACGTCCGGGCGCAGGAAGCGCGCTGAACACCGGCTGGACGCACCGGCACGGTGCGTTCTCGCGGGCCTGAACCGATCCAAGGGACCCTCCGGCGGAGGGTCCCTTGTCGTATTGTTAGGGCAAGCGCGCGAGCGCAGGGCGTGAGTGGCGAAATTGGTAGACGCGCAGGACTTAGGATCCTGTGCCGCAAGGCGTGTGGGTTCGAGTCCCACCTCGCGCATGACGGACGGGAGCAGGCCGCAGGGAGCAGGCCGTGGAACCGCACGGCGTCGGCCAAGCGTTCACACCCCACATGAACATCGTCGTCATCGGCAGTGGATTCGGTGGACTCGCGGCGGCCATCCGGCTGCGCGCGCAGGGCCACGACGTCACCATCGTGGAGCAGCGCGACCAGGCGGGCGGGCGCGCCTACGTGTACCGCCAGGACGGCTACACCTTCGATGGCGGGCCGACCATCATCACCGCCCCCTGGCTCATCGACGACCTCTTCGCCCTCGGCGGGAAGAAGACAGCCGACTACGTGTCGATCGTGCCCATCGACCCGTTCTACAAGATCCGGTTCGAGGACGGCTCGGTCTTCACCTACAACGGTGACCGCGAGCAGCTGCTCTCCGAGGTCCGACGCTTCAATCCCGCCGACGAGCAGGGATACCTGAAGATCCTCCGCAAGAGCGAGCAGGTGTTCGATGCCGGCATGGATCTGATCGATAAGCCGTTCACCAAGCTCACCGACATGGTGCGCGTGCTCCCCGACCTGATCCGGCTCCGCGCCGACCGCAGCGTCGCGGACATCGTGAACTCGGCGGTCTCGGACCCGCGGCTCCGCCAGGTCTTCTCCTTCCACCCGCTGCTCGTAGGCGGGAATCCGTTCCACACGACCTCGATCTACGCGCTCATCCACCACCTCGAGCAGAAGTGGGGGGTCTGGTTCGCCATGGGCGGCACCGGCGCGCTCGTCCAGGCCTTCGTCCGGCTCTTCGGGGACATGGGCGGCCGCATCCGCTACTCGTCCCCGGTGGAGGAGATCCTCGTCGACGAACGCTCCGGGCGGACCACCGGGGTGCGCCTGCGCGGCGGCGAGACGCTCGCCGCCGATGCGGTGGTGAGCAACGGCGACGTGGGAGCGACGTACAAGCGCCTCATCAAGCCGCGCTTCCGCCGCAAGTACACCGACGCGAAGGTCGACGGGATGGACTACTCGATGTCGCTCGTCGTCATCTACTTCGGCACCGACCGGAAGTACGACGACATCGCGCACCACGAGCTGATCATGGGGCCCCGCTACCAGGGGCTCCTCGAGGACGTCTTCGGGCACCAGCCCCTGCCGAAGGACTTCTCGCTCTACCTGCACCGCCCGACCGCGACCGACCCGTCGCTCGCGCCGCCGGGGTGCGATGCCTTCTATGTGCTCTCCCCGGTGCCGCATCTCGACAGCCCGACGGACTGGACGACCGCCGGCAAGCCGTATCGCGACACCATCATCAAGTATCTCGAGGACCGGTACATGCCGGACCTCTCCAAGCACATCGTCACCGAGCGCATGATCGACCCGATCCACTTCCGCGACACGCTGTCGAGCGAGAAGGGGGCCGCGTTCTCGGTGCAGCCGACGCTGTTCCAGTCGGCGTGGTTCCGGCCGCACAACCGCAGCGAGGACATCCCCAACCTGTATTTCGTGGGGGCGGGGACGCACCCGGGTGCGGGACTGCCCGGCGTGATCAGCTCGGGGAAGATCGTCGCCGAACTGATCGGGGACGCCGCCTGATGGTGCTCCCGGGTTTCCTCAAGGAGACCGACGCCGAGCTGGCGCGGGCCGACGCGCAGCACTGCGAGACGATCACGCGCGCGCACGCCCGGACCTTCGCGCTGGCCAGCAGCTTCCTCCCGGTGCGCAAGCGCCGGGGGGCGTATGCGGTGTACGCGTTCTGTCGCCTCGCGGACGACATCGTGGACCGGGCGGAGGGGCGCGACAAGTCGCTCCTGACCGCCGAACTCGACCTGTACCGTGCCGGCGTGGCGGAGGCGCTCGCCGGGCGCCCCGAAGGGCCGATCTTCCGTGAGCTGTGGCGGTGCGTGCGCGACTTCCATGTGCCCGCGGATGTCCTCGAGGAACTGCTCAACGGCGTGGCGTGCGACCTCCAGCCAGCGCACTACCCCACCTGGGCGGACCTCACCGGGTACTGCGAGGGCGTGGCGAGCTCGGTCGGGTCGATGTGCACGTACATCTTCGGCGTGACCGGTGACGAGGCGGTGCGCGAACGCGCGGTGAAGTACGCGCGCACCCTCGGCGTCGCGATGCAGCTCACGAACATCCTGCGCGACGTGGGCGAGGACGCGGGGCGCGGGCGCTGCTACCTCCCCGATGCCGACCTCGAGACCTTCGGCCTGAACGCCGAGCGCGTGCTGCATGACCCGACGCTCAAGGACGATCCGCGCTGGCGCCAGCTCATGCGCCACGAGGTCGCGCGGGCACGCGCGCTCTATCGCGCGGCCTCGCCGGGGATCGCCCTCCTCGCGCCCGACTCGCAGCGTTGCGCGCGCGCGTGCGCCGACGGCTATGCGGCGATCCTCGGCGCGATCGAGCGCAACGGCTACGACTCGTTCTCGGTGCGCGCGCGCGTGGGCAACCTGGCGCGCGCCGGCCTCCTCTGGAGCGTCTGGCGCTCGGGTGCCGAGCCGCCGCCGGCGGGGGTGGACGGCCCCGCGATCGAATGGGGCGAGCGCGTGCTCTCCCGGCCCGAGGAGATGATCCTGTGCGCCTGACCGACGACACCACGTATCCGTTCGACCGCGCCGCCAACGGCATGCTCGCGGGGCACCTCGCCCTCATCGTCTTCTCGACACTGGCGATGGTCACGATCCTCGCGGGCGAGTTCCCGTCGTTCATGCAGGGGCCGTACACGCAGAAGGTATACGAGTGGGGCTGGGCGTACTCGGGGCAGGTGTACATCCTGCTCGGGACGTTCGCCGCGCTCGCCCACTCGGCGCCGCGATTCGGCACCGGCCGCGCCCTCGTCGTCGCCGCGCTCGCGTCCTCGGTCGCCCTCGCCTCCGAGCTGGGCGGCACCAACATCGGGCTCCCCTTCGGCCCGTACCACTACACGGAGATGCTCGGCTACCGGATCATGGGGGACGTCCCGTATCCGATCCCGATCTCGTGGTACTACATGCTGTACGGCTCGCTCGCGATCTGCGGGCGCCTGCTGGCGTCGGACGATTCGGCGAAGTCGCGGTGGAAGTGGGCGCTGTTCGCGGGCGCGTTCCTCACGGCGTGGGACGTCGCGATGGAAGTGCAGATGACGAACGTGCGCCCCTTCCACTGGGGCTGGGACCTCCAGCGCGTACCCGGGTGGGTGCCGGGCTGGCTGGTGACGCCGGTGTTCTACGGCATGCCGATCTCGAACTGGATCGGCTGGTACATCACCGGCGTGGTGATCAGCCGCCTGATGCTGGCGATCGTGCCCCCCAGCGTCTGGAGCCGGACGGTGGCCCCCTTCACCTTCCCGCTCGTGCTCTATGCGACCAACGGGATCATGCCGATCGCGGTGACGGCACGGCACGGGTACTGGATGGCGGCGGTCGGGGGGCTCGTGGCGATGGGCCTGCCGCTCTGGCTGGCCATTCGGGCCGGCCGCCCGGCGGGGGCACCCTCGGCGCCCGGCTCGCGCGCGGCGCAGGTCGCGGCATAGCGTCACGCTCGCCCCAAGGGGCGTTCCCGCACACTTGGCCCCCCGTGGTGCACCCCTTAGTTTTCGCTCTATAGTTGCCCCCGCTGCCGGGCTCCGGCGGCGGGGTTTCGTGCCCTGACCCCCGTCCTTCACGCGTCACTGAGTCATATGGATATCCAGATCACCGCCACCAAGAGCGAAGGGGCCGAGCGCCGCCTTCAGGTCGCCGTTCCGCCGGCGCGCGTCGCCGAGGCGCGCAACAAGGCCGCGAACCGCGTCGCCAAGCAGGTCCGGGTACCCGGGTTCCGCCCCGGGAAGGCCCCGACCGCGATGGTCAAGAAGCAGTACGCGCAGGCGATCGACCAGGAGGCCGTGGAGGCGCTCCTCCGCGAGGCCTTCGAGGCGGTGCTGGCCAAGGAGCAGCTCGAACTGGTGACGCAGCCGCATGCGCACGACGTGAAGTTCGGCGAGGACGACGGACTCAGCTTCGAGCTGCACTGCGAGGTGCGCCCGGAGCTCAAGCTCGAGAAGCTCTCGGGCTTCCGGGTCATGCGCCCGTCGGACCAGGTCACCGAGGAGCAGGTCACCGAGCAGATGGACCGCATGCGCGAGCAGCGCGGCACGTGGACGCCCGTCGAGGGGAAGGCGCAGGAGGGCGACCTGGTGACGGTGACGCTCGCGACGGCCGAGGATGACGGCACCATCCCCGAGGGCAAGGAGTACCGCCTCGTGATGGGCGCCGGCCAGGCGATCCCGGCGATCGAGGAGCTCGTGATGACGATGGCGCAGGGCGAGACGGTGGAGCGGACGGTGAAGTGGCCGGAGGACTTCCCCGACGAGTCGCAGCGCGGCAAGGCGAAGCCGGTCCGCGCGACGCTGACCGAGGTGAAGCGGAAGTCGCTGCCCGCGCTCGACGACGCCTTCGCGCGCGAGATGGGCGACTTCGAGTCGCTCGAGGCGTTCCTCAAGGTCGTGCGGACGGACATGGCGGAATCCGCGGTGCGGGAAGCGGACGCCGCGGCGCGCACGCAGTTGCTCGACGAGGTGGTGCAGGCGAACCCGTTCGACCTGCCGCCGAGCTGGGTGAAGCAGATGATCCAGGCGTACGCGGAGGCGTACAAGATCCCGCAGGAGGAGATCGTCAAGTTCGCCGACGAGATCCGCGGGATGGCCGAACGACAGGTCCGGCGCGACCTGATCCTCGACACGATCGCGGAGCGCGAGAAGCTCGCCGCGAGCGAGGCGGACGTCGACGATCGCGTGCAGGAGATGGCGACCAAGCGCGGTGTGGAGCCGGGTCAGCTCTACGCGAGCTTGCAGAAGGCGGGTCGCCTCCGCGAGCTTGAGCGCAGCATCACCGAGGAGCGGGTCTTCACCTGGCTCCTCGGCCAGAACACGGTCGAACAGGCGTAACCGAACCGAACCCCGAGAGGAGTCCCATGGCGATCATCCCGAATCCGTACGTCATCGAGCGGTCGAGCCGCGGCGAGCGCAGCTACGACGTCTACAGCCGCCTGCTGATGGACCGCATCATCTTCCTCGGCACGCCGATCAATGACGACGTGGCGAACATGATCATCGCGCAGATGCTCTTCCTCGAGGCGGACAACCCGGGGCGGGACATCCACCTGTACATCAACTCGCCGGGCGGCAGCGTGTCGGCAGGGCTCGCGATCTACGACACGATGCAGTTCCTGAAGTCGCCGGTGAACACGATCTGCATGGGGCTCGCGGCCTCGATGGGAGCCTTCCTCCTCGCGGCGGGCCGCGCGGGCAAGCGGTCGGCCCTTCCGCACTCGCGCATCATGATCCACCAGCCGTCGGGCGGGGCGTCGGGTACGGCGTCGGACATCGAGATCCAGGCGCGCGAGATCATCTACCTCCGCGCGAAGATGAACGAGCTGATGGCCAAGCACACCGGCCGCCCGTTGGAGCAGGTCGAGCGCGACGTGGACCGCGACCGGTTCATGAGCGCGGAGGAGGCCAAGGGCTACGGCCTGATCGACCTCGTCGTGACGAGCCGCGAGGAGCAGGCGGCGGCGCTTGCGGCCGCGAAGTAAGGGATTCTCCCGGGAGCTTGTGAAATCATTCACAAGCTCCCGGTCTTTTCGCTTGCCGACCCCTGCCGAGACTGTTACCCATCAAGGTATGGGGCGTCGTTCGGCAGTCGCAGTCTGACACGGCGTTGAACCGCTGGCACCACTCCGCTCCACCGCACCTCTCTCCCGGCCTCCATGTCTCACGACCGCCACCTGCGCTGCTCCTTCTGCGGAAAGTCGAAGGACGCCGTCCGGAAGTTCATCTCCGGGCCGTCCGTCTACATCTGCAACGAGTGCATCGCGCTCTGCAACGAGATCCTGGCGGAGGACGAGGAGCGGGAGGTCGCCGAGACGGTCACGCAGGTCCCCGCCCCGCAGGAGATCAAGGGGGTGCTCGACCAGTACGTGATCGGGCAGGAGGGTGCCAAGAAGGCGCTCGCGGTCGCCGTCTACAACCACTACAAGCGCATCAACAGCGGGGCGAAGCGCGAGGGTGAGGTCGAGCTCGACAAGTCGAACATCCTCCTCCTCGGCCCCACCGGCGTCGGCAAGACGCTCCTCGCGCAGACGCTCGCCCGCATCCTCGACGTGCCGTTCACCATCGCCGATGCGACGACGCTGACCGAGGCCGGCTACGTCGGCGAGGACGTGGAGAACATCCTCGTCCGCCTGCTCCAGGCCGGCGACTTCAACGTCACCGAGTGCGAGCGCGGCATCGTCTACATCGACGAGATCGACAAGATCGCGCGCAAGTCGGAGAATCCGAGCATCACCCGCGACGTTTCGGGCGAGGGCGTGCAGCAGGCCCTCCTCAAGATCCTCGAGGGGACGGTCGCCTCGGTGCCGCCCCAGGGCGGGCGCAAGCATCCGCAGCAGGAATACATCCAGATCAACACGAAGGACATCCTGTTCATCTGCGGCGGGGCGTTCGACGGGCTGGAGAAGATCATCGAGGCGCGCCTCGGCCGCCGGCAGATCGGGTTCGGCTCGGAGGCGGCGGAGAAGGTCGTCACGTCCAAGACGAACGTCTTCAACGAGGTCGAGCCGGAGGACCTGCTCCGGTACGGACTCATCCCCGAGCTGGTCGGCCGGCTGCCGGTCGCGGTCCCCCTCCAGGGGCTCGACGAGGACGCGCTCGTGCAGATCCTCAAGGAGCCCAAGAACGCGCTCACCAAGCAGTACGCGCGCCTCTTCGAGCTCGAAGACGTGCAGCTCACCTTCGACGACGCGGCGCTCCGCGCCGTGGCGCGCAAGGCGATCCAGCGCGGGACCGGCGCGCGCGGGCTGCGCGCGATCCTCGAGGAGCTCCTGCTCGACACGATGTTCGACCTCCCGGGCCGCGACGACGTGATCGAGGTCCGCGTGACCGAAGCGACGGTGACGCAGAAGCAGCCGCCGTTCCTCGAGATCTCGGCCAAGCGACAGAAGAAGGAGGCGTGAGCCCCGAGGCTCCCTCCAGCGGGTCGGCCGGCAAGCCGGTCGACCCGCTCGTCATCCGGTCCCTCGACTTCCTCGGCCCCATGGCCACGGTCGACGGCTGGCGCCCCACCAACGAGCTCCCCGAGATCGCCTTCGCCGGCCGCTCGAACGTCGGCAAGTCGTCGCTCCTGAACGCGCTCGTGCGCCGCAAGGCCTTCGCGCGCGTGAGCAAGACGCCCGGACGCACGCGCGAGATCAACTTCTTCATCGTGAACAAGCAGTTCGTGCTCGCCGACCTTCCGGGGTACGGCTATGCGCGGATCTCGAAGGCGCGGCAGGCCGAGTGGCGTCCGCTCATCGAGGGCTACCTCAGGCGGTCGCCGGTGCTGAAGGGGATCGTGCAGCTGCTCGATGCGCGACACGACCCCACCGACGACGACCGGCAGATGCTCGACCTGCTCGCGGAGATCGGCCTGCCGACGGTCGTCGTGCTCACCAAGGTCGACAAGCTCTCGAAGGGACAGGCGGCAGAGCGCCTGAAGCTGATCGCCAAGCAGCTCGAGCTCGACGAGGAGCAGATGATCCAGTTCTCCTCGGTGACGGGTGAGGGACGGAACGACCTCGCGGAGGCGCTCGTCTCGCTGCTTGAGACCACCGCGTTGGAGGCGGCGGAGCATCCCCAGATGCCGACGGCATCGGAGGGGGGCGAGGCCCTGCCGGGAACCGGACCGGTCCGCGACGCATAGATTCGGGCATGCCTCGCATCCCCCTGCAGCCCCTGCCCCCCCGCGCGGTGGAGTCCCTCCAGGTCCGTTGGCTCGCGGATCTCGAGGCCTCACTCGCCGACGCGTCGGTGGACCGCTCGGATCTCTGCCGCGACACCCTGCTCGCGCTCGCGCATCCCGCCTTCGTCGGCCGGTACGCCGAGGCGCTGGCGGACGAATCGGTGCCGCTCGGCACGCGGCTGGCGCTCTCGGCGCTCGACCCGCGCAACGTGACGCTCGAGCCCGAGTACTACGGCGACTGCGACCAGGAGCGCTTCCAGCGCGTGAAGCCCCTGCTCTGGCTCTGGTACTCCTTCGATCGCCTGCCGATCGGCGGGCAGGCCGTCGAGCTCGGCGTGCGGCTCCGGCGCCTCCTCGCCCCGCACATCTTCCGGAAGGTCGGGCGGAACTTCAAGTGCTTCCAGCACGTCGAGTTCTCGTTCGGCTACAACATGGAGGTGGGGGACGACGTGGTCGTGCACCGCCATGTGCTGCTCGACGACCGTGGAGGCATCCGCCTCGGGAACAAGGTCTCGATCAGCGACTATGCTAACATCTACTCGCACACGCACAGCATCGTGGAGCAGGTGGACGTGACGAACGCCCTCACCGTGCTGGGCGACGGGGTCCGGGTGACGTATCACGCGACGGTGCTCGCGGGCGTGCACGTCGGCGAACAGGGGATGGTCGGCGCGGTGGCGGTGGCGACCAAGGACGTGCGCCCCTACCACGTGAACGTGGGCATCCCGGCGAAGAGCGTGCGGGTGAAGCCGAACGCGCCGCCGGAC
>JBGATT010000058.1:0-17335 GCA_044229035.1 Gemmatimonadaceae bacterium
GAAGACCGAGACGACGATCGACGAGAGCAGCGAGAGGCCCATGTTGCGCCCCATGTTCGGCATGCCGCGAGGCGCGATGGTGATGTAGGCGATGGGGCCGGCCTCGACCTTCGCGCGCCCTTCGGGGGTCTTGAGGAGCTCCCCTTCGCCGAACCAGGGGATGACGTAACGCCCTGGCGGGACCCCCGCCGAGCGGATGGCGGCCATGACCGCATCCTCGGTGGGGAGCGCGGCGAACTCCTTCTTGTGGTTGGGAAGGACGGTCCAGACGAGCGCCGACATCACGAAGATGGCGAAGCCGCTGGCGAGGATCGGGACCCACAGGTCGGTCAGGAACTGCATGGAGCCTCCGGGGGGAAGGGGTCGTGCATCCCCCGAAAGTCTGGCTCCCGGGCGGTCTCCGCAATACCATAGGGGTTCCCATGCGATTCACCGTCCCCGATCCCAGCGATGCGCTGCTGCGCGAGATCCGCGTCTCGCAGGCGGTGGCGCGCGTGCGCCAGCTGCCGACGGTGTTCGCGGCGAACCCGTTGCTGGCGACGTTCATCGCCGTGATCTACTGGGAGGAGGTGTTCCGCACGGTGCTCGTGGCGTTCGTCGCGCTGCAGTTCATGTTGTGGACGCCGGCGATCCTCAGCTGGCGACGCCTGCGGCACAAGGCGCGGCCCACGCGGGTGAGCATCGGGAACGAGTGGCGCGCGACCGTCTTCTCGGGCGCGGCGGGCGTGCTCTGGGCGGTCGCGGCGTTCGTGCTGTTCCCCGCCGGCGGCGACGAGGAGCGCGCGACGCTCGTGATGATCATGTCGGGCCTCTGCGCGGGGTCGGTCTCGTTCTTCTCGTCGTCGCCGTACGCCTCGATGGCGTTCTGGCTCCCGTTCATGCTCACGCTGCTGGGGCAGGCGCTGACGTTCATGGGCGCGTCACCGGTGCTCCCCGCGGCGATCGCGGTGTTCACCGCCTGCGCCTTCTGGTTCACGCGGACGAGCTGGAACCAGTTCGTCGAGAACGTGCGCGTGCTGGTGGAGCGCGACCGGCTGCTGCAGGAGGCGAAGGCGAGCGGCGTGCAGCTGGAGCTGATGCTCTCGCGGATGAGCGACCTGGCGATGGTGGACGAGCTGACCGGGCTCAAGAACCGTCGGTCGTTCTTCGAGGACATCGAGCCGGTGATCGCCGGCAGCCGGCGCCGCGGGAAGCCGGTGGCGATCGCGCTGCTCGACCTCGACCACTTCAAGGACGTGAACGACACGCACGGGCACGCGATCGGCGACGATGTGCTGCGGGCGGTGGCGAAGCGGATCGAGGAGACGCTTCGCCAGGAGCAGATCGTGGGGCGCATCGGCGGCGAGGAGTTCGTGGTGCTGCTCCCGGACACGAGTCCGCAGCAGGCGCTGGTGGCGATCGAGCGCGTGCGGAAGGCGGTGGGGGAGACGGCGATCCCGGTGAGCAGCGGCGCGGAGGTCTGGATGACGGTCAGCGGCGGGATCGCGCCGCTCGCGGACGGGATGGCGGTCCCGGCGGCCGTACAACAGGCGGACAAGGCGATGTACCGGGCCAAGGCGCTCGGCCGGAACCGAGTGGAAGTCTACGGGGCGGTGGAGGAGCGGGTCTTGAGCTGAGGTCGGTTGGAGTCGATGCCGATTCGCTGCTAACCCACTGTTCGTCAGGGAGATACGATCTCTCTGACGACATTTGTTTCTGGGTTGCCGACGGGAACAATGCGCCTCGCCGTGCGCTTTGTCCTCCACGCCTGTTCCATTGACGTTGGTTTGATTCGCCCGGCAAATCCGACTAGATTGCTAGTCTATTTCGCCCGACCCCTGAACCCGCTGCACCCATGAGCTCCTCGATCGAATCGCTGGTCAACAAGGAGTACGCGTACGGCTTCGTCACCGACGTCGAGTCGGACACGATCCCGCGCGGACTCACCGAAGAGACCGTCCGACTCATCTCGGCCAAGAAGAACGAGCCCGAGTGGCTCCTCGAGTGGCGCCTCAAGGCGTACCGCCGCTGGCTCACGATGACCGAGCCGCACTGGCCCAACGTCACCTACGAGCCCATCGACTACCAGGCGCAGACGTACTACTCCGCGCCGAAGTCGGTGAAGCCGCTCCAGTCCCTCGACGAGGTCGACCCCGAGCTCCTCAAGACCTACGAGAAGCTCGGCATCTCCCTCACCGAGCAGAAGCGCCTCTCCGGTGTCGCCGTGGACGCGATCTTCGACTCGGTCTCGGTCGGCACCACCATGAAGGACGAGCTCGCGAAGGTCGGCGTCGTCTTCTGCTCCTTCGGCGAGGCGGTGCACAACCACCCCGAGCTCGTGCAGAAGTACCTCGGCTCGGTCGTCCCCTACTCGGACAACTTCTTCGCCGCGCTCAACTCGGCCGTCTTCTCCGACGGCTCCTTCGTCTACATCCCGAAGGGCGTGAAGTGCCCGCTCGAGCTCTCGACCTACTTCCGCATCAACGCGGCCGACACCGGCCAGTTCGAGCGGACGCTGATCGTCGCCGACGAGGGCGCGTCGGTGAGCTACCTCGAGGGGTGCACCGCGCCCAAGCGCGCGACCAACCAGCTCCATGCCGCGGTCGTCGAGATCGTCGCGCTCGACCGCGCGTCGGTGAAGTACTCGACCGTGCAGAATTGGTACGCCGGCGACAAGGACGGCGTGGGCGGCATCTACAACTTCGTCACCAAGCGCGGCAAGGCGCTCACCGACGCCAAGATCTCGTGGACGCAGGTCGAGACCGGCTCGGCGATCACCTGGAAGTACCCCTCGGTGATCCTGCAGGGCGACAACGCGGTCGGCGAGTTCTACTCGGTGGCCGTGGTGAACAACAAGCAGCAGGCGGACACCGGCACCAAGATGATCCACATCGGCCGCAACACGCGCTCGACGATCATCTCCAAGGGCATCAGCGCGGGCCAGGGGCAGAACTCCTACCGCGGCCAGGTGAAGGTGCTCCCCAAGGCCGAGGGCGCGCGCAACTACACGCAGTGCGACTCGATGCTCATCGGCAACGCCTGCGGCGCGCACACCTTCCCCTACATCGAGGTCGCCAACAACACGGCGACGCTCGAGCACGAGGCCTCGACCTCGAAGATCGGCGAGGACCAGATCTTCTACTGCAAGGCGCGCGGGCTGAACGCGGAGCATGCGATCTCGCTCATCGTGGCCGGCTTCTGCAAGGAAGTGTTCAAGGAGCTGCCGATGGAGTTCGCATTGGAGGCGCAACAGCTCCTGGACATCTCGCTCGAAGGCAGCGTCGGGTGACGCTGCGATGAAGGCGGAAGGATGAAGGTTGAAGGTGAACCACAGCCTCGCTCCGTCCGCATCCTGCATCACCCGCGCATCGCCGTTGCTTCCAACTTTCATCCTTAAGCCTTCATCCGCAGTCATATGCTCACGATCACCGACCTCCACGCCTCCGCCGGCTCCAAGGAGATCCTCAAGGGGATCTCCCTCCAGATCAACGCCGGCGAGGTGCACGCCATCATGGGCCCCAACGGCTCCGGCAAGTCCACGCTCGCGCAGGTCATCGCCGGCCACCCCGGCTACGAGGTGACCAGCGGCACGATCGAGTACGAGGGACAGGACCTCCTCGACATGGAGGCGGAGGAGCGCGCGCAGGCCGGCGTCTTCCTCGCCTTCCAGTATCCGGTCGAGATCCCCGGCGTCACCAACGCCTACTTCCTCCGCGCCGCCTACAACGAGCTCCGCAAGGCGCGCGGCGAGGAGGAGGTCGATCCCATCGAGTTCCTCGACATCATGGAGGAGAAGCTCAAGGTCGTGGAGATGGACGCCACGATGATGCAGCGCTCCGTGAACGCCGGCTTCTCCGGCGGCGAGAAGAAGCGCAACGAGATCCTGCAGATGGCGGTGCTCGCCCCCAAGCTCGCCGTCCTCGACGAGACCGACTCCGGCCTCGACATCGACGCGCTCCGCATCGTCGCCGAGGGCGTGAACAAGCTCAAGAAGCCGACCACCGCCACCATCGTGGTCACGCACTACCAGCGCCTGCTCAACTACATCGTGCCCGACCACGTGCACGTGCTCGCCGGCGGCCGCATCATCAAGTCCGGCGGCAAGGAGCTCGCGCTCGAGCTCGAGGCCAAGGGCTACGACTGGCTCCTCGAGCCGGCGGGCGTCTGACCGTGACCGTCCCGACGTACGCCGACCAGTTCGCCGCCGCCTCGGCGAATGGCGGGGGCGAGGGGCCGTCGTGGCTCCCCGCGCTGCGCCAGAAGGCCTTCGAGCGCTTCGCCGCGCTCGGCTTCCCCACCACGCGTGACGAGGACTGGCACTTCACCTCGGTCACGCCGATCGCCGAGCGCACCTTCCGCGCGATCAAGCCCGCGCCGACCACGCTCACGCTCTCGGACCTCGAGCCCTGGCTCGTGGACGCCGAGTGGCATCGCCTCGTCTTCGTGAACGGCCGCCTCGAGCCGCAGCTCTCCAACTTCGCGGGCCTCCCCGCCGAGGTGCAGGTGAGCCCGCTCTCCGACGCGCTGCGCGAGGAGCCGGCCTGGGTCGAGTCGCACCTCGGCGCGCTCGCCGGCTTCGACCGCGCCGCCTTCACGGCGCTCAACACCGCCTTCATGCAGGACGGCGTCGTCGTCCGCGTGCCCAAGGGTGAGGTCGTCGAGGTCCCGCTCCACATCCTGCACATCACCGACGCGCAGGCGGAGGGGGGCGCGATCCATCCGCGCCTCCTCGTCGTCGCCGAGCCGCTCGCGCAGCTCACGGTCATCGAGAGCTACGCCGCCATCGGCACGCCGGCCTACCTCGTCAACGCGGTCGCCGAGGTCTCGGTGGGCAACGGGGCGCGCGTGGACCACTACAAGATCCAGCGCGAGAGCGTCGACGCCTTCCATGTGGGCACCGTGCAGGTGACGCAGGGGCGCGACTCGGTCTACCACTCGTTCTCGTTCGCGGCGGGCGCGGCCCTCTCGCGCACGAACATCTACACCAAGCTCGCCGGCACCGGCGGCGAGGCGCGCCTCAACGGGCTCTACGTGCTCGACGGCCCGCAGCATGCCGACCACCAGACCTTCGTCGAGCACCTCGCCGAGGCCTGCGCGTCGCGCGAGCTGTACAAGGGCATCCTCGACGGCGAGTCGCACGGCGTCTTCAACGGGAAGGTCTACGTCGACCCCATCGCGCAGAAGACCGACGGCAAGCAGACCAACAAGGCGCTCCTCCTCTCCGAGAAGGCGCGCGTGGACACCAAGCCGCAGCTCGAGATCTTCGCCGACGACGTGAAGTGCACGCACGGCGCGACGATCGGGCGGCTGGACGAGCTCGCGCTCTTCTACCTGAAGAGCCGCGCGATCGGCGCCGAGAGCGCCCGCGCGCTCCTCACCTACGCCTTCGCGGCGGAGGTGCTGGAGACGATCGAGATCGACGCGCTCCGCGTCGCGCTCGAGCGCGACCTGTTCGAACGCTTCACGCACCTGCGGCTGGAGTAGATTCCCCTCGTGGCCGACGACGCTGCCCTCGACGCCCTGTACCAGGAGATCATCCTGGACCACTACCGGCGCCCGCGGAACTTCCGCGAGCTGCCGAACGCGTCGTGCACCGCCGACGGCAAGAACCCCAACTGCGGCGACGCGCTCACCGTCTGGCTCAAGTTCGACGGCGACACGGTGACCGACGTGACCTTCCAGGGCGTCGGGTGCGCGATCTCCAAGGCGTCGGCGTCGCTCATGACGCAGGCGATCAAGGGGCGCACGCGGGCGCAGGCGGCCGAGGTCTTCGACACGGTGCACCGCCTTGTCACCGGCAACGAGAACGACCCGACGGTCATCAAGGAGCTCGGCCAGCTCCGCGCGCTCGGCGGGGTCTCCAAGTTCCCCATGCGCGTGAAGTGCGCGTCGCTCGCCTGGCACGCGCTCAAGTCGGCGATGGACGGGCACGAGCCGCTCGTCGCCGTGCACACCGGCGACCCCACGACGTGACCGCGCCCGGGACGCCCGCCGCCGGCGAGGCCTTCGTCCCGGTCACCGGCGCCACGGCGGCCGACGTCGCCGAGGGTCAGGTGGTGCAGGCGAAGCACGCCAACGGCACCGCGCTCTGCGTCGGGCGGCACCAGGGCGCGCTCTTCGCGGTGAAGGACAGCTGCCCGCACGCCGAGTTCCCGCTGAGTGAGGGTTCGCTGTACGCCAACGGCGAACTCGAGTGCTGCTGGCACGGCGCGCGCTTCGACTGCCGCAGCGGCAAGGTGCTCCGCGGGCCGGCGGAGGAGGACCTCGTGCGGTTCGAGGTCGAGGAGCGCGACGGCGGCATCTGGGTGCGGCGCGCGCGATGACCAGCGTCGGCCGGCCTCCCCACAGGAGCGTACGATGAGCACGCACGGACTCGCCCACGGATCGCCGATCGTCGGCCCGCTCGCCCCGCGCGCGGACTTCCCGCTGCTCGACGCGCAGCCGGGCCTCGTGTACCTCGACTCGGCCGCGACCTCGCAGAAGCCACGCGCGGTGCTCGACGCGATCACCGCCTATTACGCCACGTCCAACGCGAACCCGCATCGCGGCGCCTACGCGCTCGCGGCGACGGCGACGCAGGCCTTTCACGACGCCCGCGCGCGGATCGCGCGCTTCCTCGGCGTCGCCGATGCCGACACGCTGCTCTTCACGCGCGGCACCACCGAGTCGGTGAATCTCGTCGCGACGGCGTGGGGCCGCGCCAACGTGCGCGCCGGCGACAACGTCGTCGTCACGCGGATGGAGCACCACGCGAACTTCGTCCCCTGGCAGCAGCTCGCGCTGGCGGTGGGGGCCGAGTTCCGGATCTGCGAGCTCGACGCCGCGGGCGGCGTGGACCTCGCGATGCTCGAGCGGCTGGTCGATGCGCGGACCAAGGTCGTCGCCTTCGGGCAGGTGTCGAACGCGCTCGGCACGATCAATCCCGTGGCGGAGATCGTGCGCATCGCGCGCGCACGGAGCGCGGGCGGCGCGCCGCTCGCGAAGGGGGCGCCCTCGGGTGCGCTGCTGGTGTGCGACGGCGCGCAGGCGGTGCCGCATCTCCGCGTGCAGGTCGATGCGCTCGGCGTGGACGCGTACGCCTTCAGCGGCCACAAGATGGGCGGCCCCATGGGGAGCGGCGGGCTCGTGATGCGCCGCGCGGTGCTCGAGGCGATGCCGCCCTATCACTTCGGCGGCGACATGATCGAGTGGGTGCACGACGACCACACGACCTGGAACGTGGTGCCGCACAAGTTCGAGGCCGGGACGCCGAACGTCGAGGCCGCGGTCGGGCTCGCCGCGGCGTGCGACTACCTCGAGGCGCTCGGCATGGACGCGGTACGGTCGCATGAGGTCGCACTCACGGCGCACGCGATGGCCGCGCTCGCCGCGATCCCCGGGGTGACGGTGCATGGGACGCCGACGGCCCAGGGGCGGAGCGGCGTGGTGAGCTTCAGCGTGTCGGATGCGCACCCGCACGACATCTCGACGACGCTCGACGTCGAGGGGGTCTGCGTCCGCGCCGGGCATCATTGCGCGCAGCCGCTCATGCGGGCGCTCGGCGTGCACTCGACGGTGCGGGCGAGCTTCTGGGTCTATTCGACGGCCGACGATGTGGAGCGGCTCGTGAGTGCGGTGCGGTTGGCGCAGGCGCGGTTCGCGCTCCACTGACCGCGCCGATGCGGGTCGCTCAGGGCGCGACCCGCATCCCCTCCCGCAGCGCCTCGGGTGGGTGCACGACCACCCGCGTCCCCGCCGCGAGGCCCGCGATGGACGCCTGCTCCGTCCCGCGCGCGATCACCCGCACCGGTCGCGCGCGCACCCGCCCCTCCTCCACCACGAAGGCCGACCAGGCCACGCCGTCGCGCACGAGCGCGCCAGTGGGCACCACGAGCGCGTCGTCGCGCCGGTCGAGCACGATCCGCGCCCGCACCTCGAAGTCGTGGCCGAGCGTCCCCGGCGCCCGGATGTCGCCGATGACCGAGACGCGCTGTTCGTCCACGCCGAGCGCCGAGCGGACCGTGTGCGCGACCGGTTCGACGCGCAGGACGCGCGCGGTGGCGGAATCCACGCCGCTCTCCAGACGGATCGGCGCGCCGACCCGGATGCGCGCCGCATCCGAGCTCAGCACGTCGATGACGACCTCGATCGCGCCGAGCGCGCCGATCATCACGAGCGGCGCCCCCGCGCCGACGACGCGATCATGCTCCTCGTCGCGCCGCAGGATCACGCCGGCGCCTGGCGCGATGACGCGCACGCGCCCGCCACCACCGGGGAGCATGGCGCGCGCGGCATCCCGCGCGAAGGTGCACGCGGTGACGCGCGCCCGCGCCGCATCGCGCTCGCGCGCGCGTGCCTCGGCCTGCGTGCGGATGCGATCGAGTTCCTCCTCGGTCACGCCACCGGCGGTGCCAAGGCGCTCCGCGCGCCCCCGCGCACGTTCGGCCTCGGCGTGGGCGGCCGTCGCGGCCGCCTCGGCGGCCCGCGCGGCGACGAGCTCCGCCTCCGCGACGCCGAGCTGCGCGCGGAACTGCCGGGCGGACGCCGGTTCGGCCGGCGCCGCCGTGAGCGTGCCGAGCAGCGCGCCCGCCGCGACCGTGTCCCCGACGCGAAGGGCGACGGGACTCCATTCGCCGCTCACCGGCGCGGTGACGTCCACGTGCCATCGCACGCGCGTCCTCCCGTCCTCCACGAGCGTCTCCTCGAACGGCCCGCGCGCCACGGTCGCGGTCTCGACCTCGAGCTCGGCACGACTCGCGCGCCACCAGACGCCGCCCACCACGAGCGCCGCGGCGCCGACGAAGATGATCCAGCGGATGCGCGTGCGCATGGTCACTCCCGTGTCTTGAGGACGCCGATCAGGTCGAGGCGGTCGAGCCGGCGGCGCAGCGGCAGCGCGGCGAGGAGTCCCGCCGCGAGCGGGATGCAGAGGCCGGCGAGCAGCGTGCGCGGACCGATCACCAGCGGCAGCCGGAACAGCTCACCCTCGCCGAACGACCGCACGACCGCGCTCGCGAATCCGACGCCGATGAGCAGGCCGACGGGCAGACCGATCGCGCCGAGCACGAGGAGCTCGCCGAAGAGCATCCGCGCGACCTCGCCGCGCGTGAAGCCCAGGACGCGAAGGCTCGCGAGATCCCGCGCGCGCTCGGAGAGCGTGACGCGCCCGGCGTTGTAGATGGTCCCCGCGGCGAGCACTCCCGCGAACCCGACGAGCGTGACGAGCACGATGACGAAGCTGCGCTTGACGGTCCGGTCGAACGAGTCGCGCGTCGCGGTGCGGACCTGCACGCTGCGCACCGCCGGGGCGCGGGCGAGCGCGTCGTAGAGGACGTCGATCGAATCGGCGTCCGCGGCGAGATCTGCCCCGGTCACCACCTCGCCCACGCCCATCAGCCCCGGCAGGTCCTCGGCGAGCGTGTATGCGCCCAGTCCGGCCATGTCGTCGATGACCGCGCTCACGCCGAGCCGGACCGTGCGGCGGCGGCCATCGAGGAACTCGACGTCGACCGAGTCCCCGACGCCGGCCGCGAGCACGCGGGCCAGCGTGGCCCCGAGCGTGATCCCCGACGCGGCGACACGCTGCTCCCGCGCGCCGGTGTCGACGAGGCGGCGCAACGCGGCACCCGGGACGATGCCCGACAGGGCCGTGGTCCGGTCCCGGTGCCCGTGGCGGATGCGCACGGCGACGTCGCGGGTGGGTTCCACGCGCAGGACGCCCGGCATCGCGGCGAGCGCATCGAGCGCACCGGCGCCGCGCGCCTCCACGAAGGTGACGGTGAGGTCCGCGCGGAGCGAGGCCGAGAACATCACCTCGCGCATGCGCGCGACCGCGTCGAACCCGAACGTCCCGACGACGATGACGGCTGCGCCGAGCCCGATCCCGAGGGCGCCGAGCAGCGTGCGCACCGGCTGGTGCGCGAGGCTGCGGACGACCATCCGCCGGACGGGCGACCGCAGCCGCATCGTGAGGAGCCGGTCGGTGAGGCCATGCGCGTAGGCGGCCGGTGCCTCTGGGCGCATCGCCTGGGCCGGCGGCAGGGCGAGCAGGCGGCGCAGCGCCGTGAGCGACCCGGCGAGCGCGGCCACCGCCGCGATGAGCGCCGCGACGACGAACTCCCGCGGGAAGAGGCGCAGCGCGAGCGTCGGGAAGCGGAAGAACTCGGCATAGACGCCCGCGAGATGGCGCGCGAACCAGAGCCCGAGTCCGGTGCCGAGGAGGGCGCCCGGCACGACGGGAGCGAGCGCGAAGAGCGCGTAGTGCCGCACGAGCATGCGGTCGGGGAAGCCGTAGGCCTTGAGCGTCCCGACCTGGTCGCGCTGCTGGCTCACGACGCGGCCGAGCACGAGGTGCACGAGGAAGGCGGCGACGCCGAGGAAGATCGCCGGGAGGACGAGCGCGAAGGTCTCGTTCTCGCGGATCTCCGACTCGACGAACTGGTGCGAGGCGTGGCGGCCCCGGCCGTAGGCGCCGAGCGAACCGAAGCGCGCGAGTTCCGCGTCGAGCGCCGCGATCACGGCGGCGGTGTCGGCCTCGGGGAGAAGGGTGACCGCGAGGTCGTTCCACGCGCCGCCGTAGCCCAGCGCATCGGCGGCGACCTCGGCGTCGAGCCAGAGAACGCCGAAATGCCGTGGATCGGGGAGCATGTCGCCCGCACGGAACTCGTACACGAACTCCGCCGTGGTGCCGATGCCGACGATGCGCAGGCGGCGCCACGCATCGCCGATCACCGCGCCGAGCGTGTCGCCCACCGCGATGGCGTTGGCGCGCGCGAATCCCTCGCTCGCGACCGCCGCATCGCGCTCGCCGGCGAGCGGCAGGCGCCCCTCGCGGATGACGAGATGATCGAGCGTCGCTTCGCCGGGCGGGCGCGTGCCCACGATGCGCGCCGTCGCGGGCTCACGGAGCCCCGGCACCCGCAGCACCACCTCGCCGGTGGCGCGGGCCTCGAGGCGGTCGATCCCGGGGATGGCGCGCAGCCGCGCGAGCGCACCGTCGGGGGCGCGGCGCACCTGCGCGAATAGGTCGGGGAACCGCACCTGCGCGTAGTACTCCGCCTGCGCGCTCGTGAGGATGCGCGCCATGGTCCGCTCGGCGACATACGAGGCCACGCCGCAGGCGACCACGATCGCGATCGCGACGATCGGCCCGGCGTGCGTCCGGAGATCGCGCCGCAGCTTCCGGTCGAGGAGGCGCGTCACCATACGAGCTGCTCCGGCGCGACGGGCGAAGGGTTGCGGTCGTCGCCGACGACCGCGCCGTTCCGCAGGCGCAGCACACGGTCGGCCATCGCGGCGACCGAGGCGTTGTGCGTGATGATCACCGTGAGCGTGCCGAACTCGCGGTTGGCGCGTTGCAGCGCCGCGAGCACCAGCTTCCCTGTCTCCACATCGAGCGCGCCGGTGGGCTCGTCGCAGAGGAGCACGTCGGGGCGCTTGGCGACCGCGCGCGCGATGGCGACGCGCTGTTGCTCGCCGCCCGAGAGCTGCGCCGGGAAGTTGTCGAGCCGCTCCCCGAGTCCGACGAGGCGGAGCGTCTCCACCGGATCGGCCGGCGCGGTGCGCGCATGCGGGGCGCCGGCACGGCCGTGTCGCGGCTCGTCGGCGAGCGCCGTCACCAGCTCGACGTTCTCGCGCGCGGTGAGGCTGGGGATGAGGTTGTAGAACTGGAAGACGAAGCCGACGTGCTCGCGCCGGTAGCGGGTGAGCTCGCGTTCGCTCGCCTCGGTCAGCACGTGGTCGCGGAAGGTGACCGTGCCCGCGGTGGGGGCGTCGAGCCCGCCGAGGATGTTGAGGAGCGTCGACTTGCCGCTCCCCGAGGGTCCCAGGATGACGACGAACTCCCCCGCGAAGAGATCGAGGTCCACTCCGCGTAGGGCGGGCACCTCGACCTCCCCCATGCGATAGACCTTGGAGAGGCCCCGCGCGTGGAAGAGCGGATCGCGGGTCATGCTCCATACCTAGGGGGTGCGCGCGGGAGCGCCATAGGCGGTTGCCTCCCCTCGTGTACGGGAGAGCCGCACCCCGGACCCGCCGGGTGCGCTTCGGTCTCTGTCGGTGCGTACGTAGGTCGAACGCGCGGTGCGGTTCGCCCTACGCTGGTGCGGTCCTCGCTTCGCATCTTGGCGGGCCGATACTCGAAGGGAGTGAAGTCCCCTCCCGCCTGAGCCCCCGAGCGCCCCATGTCGTTCCTCCCGTTCCTCCGCTCGCGCGCCAAGTACGTCCCCGAGGTCATCGCACCCGGGATACTCGACATCAAGGACCGCGAGGCCGATGCGCGGCTGCGCTTCCTCGGGCTCACCGCCCAGGACCTCGGCGTCATCGCCCGGTGGAAGGCCGCCTGCGAGGCGCGCGCCCCCGAGATGCTCGAGGATTTCTATCGCCACATCATGTCGGAGTCGCGGACGGCGGACATCATCCGCCTGCACACGACGGTCGAGCGGCAGAAGCCGATGGTGACGCGGTACCTCGCGACGATGCTCGCCGGCCAGGTGAACGACGAGTACCTCGCCTACCGGCGCAAGGTGGGCGTGATCCACGACCGGATCGACCTCGACTCCAACTGGTTCGTCGCGATGTACGAAGTGATCCGCCGGCACATGGTCGCGGCGGTGAAGGATGCGGGCGCACCTGATCAGGAGGTCGAACGCTTCGCCGCTTCGTTCCAGCGGCTGCTGCAGGCCGACATCGCGGTGGTGATCACCGCGCTGACCGACTCCCGGCGCGAGCGGATGGAGGCGCTGCTCCGCGGCGAGGCGGTCCGCTTCATGGAGGAGGTGTCGGCGGTGCTCATCCATCTCGGCGAGGGCGACCTCACCGTGCGGATCGTCGGCGAGTACGGGGACGCGAACTCCAAGGTGCAGCGGGCCTTCAACGAGGCGATCGGGATGCTGCGCACCGCGTTCGCCGAGGTCGCGCGCGCCGCCGAGCAGGTGACGGCGGCGAGCGAGGAGATCAACGGTGCCAGCCAGACCCTCGCGTCGGGATCGAACGCGCAGGCGGCGAACCTCGAGGAGGCGTCGGCGGGGACGCATGAACTTTCGGCGCTCGCCGGCGGCAACGCCGAGCAGGCGGACGAGGCGCACCGGATCGCCTCCACGGCGGCGGGTGCGTCCAAGGAAGGAGGCGAGGCGGTCGAGCGGCTCGGACGCGCGGTGCGCGAGATGCAGGAATCGGCGGACGCGACGGCGCGCATCCTCAAGAGCATCGACGAGATCGCGTTCCAGACGAACCTGCTCGCACTGAATGCGGCCGTCGAGGCGGCGCGCGCGGGCGACGCCGGGCGCGGCTTCTCGGTCGTCGCCGACGAGGTGCGTGCCCTCGCGATCCGGTCGGCATCCGCCGCGAAGCAGACGGCGGACCTGATCGACGCCTCGCGCGTGAGCGCGACGGCGGGCGTGACCGTCAGTGCGGAGGTCGCACGGCAGTTCGGGCGGATCAATGAAGGGATCGAGAAGGTCCGCACCGTCGTCGCGTCCATCGCCCGCGGGTCGGGCGAGCAGCGGACGGGCACGACGCAGCTGAGCGTCGCGCTCGACCAGGTGAGCGGGGTCACGCAGCAGACCGCCGCGGCGGCCGAGGAGACGGCGAGCGCGAGCCAGGAACTCGCCGCGCAGGCGATGGGGCTGATGGAGATCGTCGGACGGTTCGACCTCGGCGACGACGACGCGGCGACGACGACGCGGCGGCGACGCCGCATGCCGTGCGCCGCGCGGCGCCGCGCCCCGAGCGTGCGAAGCCGCCGTCGGGGCGCGGCAAGGCGCCGATGACCTACTCGCGCTGACCGCGCAGGGGCAGGTGGGCGGGGGCGCCCCCGGTGACGGGCGCCCCCGTCCGGGTGCATCTTCCGGGGTCCTCACCCCCACACCGATGCGCCCACTCCGACTCCGTTCCGTGGCCGTGCTCGCGGTCGCCGCGTCCCTCGCCGGGACGCCCGCGCTCGCCCAGGTCCGCACCGAGAAGCCCCAGCTCCACGGCAAGCACTGGGTCGCCGTCACCGGCAAGCCCCTCGGCGCCACCGCGGGCGCGATGATCTTCCAGCGCGGCGGCAACGCCGTCGATGCCGCCGTCGGCATGCTCGCCGCGGTCTGCACCATGTGGGACACGCTCTCGTGCGGCGGCGAGACGCAGGCGCTCATCTATCACCCGGGCCTCAAGAAGGTCATCGGCATCAACGCCCTCGGCGTCGCGCCCACCGGGGCGACGGCGGAGTTCTATAGAAGCCGCGGGATGAACAACCCGCCCGAGTTCGGGCCGCTCGCGGCAGTGACGCCGGGCACGCCGGGCGGGATGCTGGTGATGCTCGCCGAGTACGGGACGCTCTCGCTGGAGCAGGTGCTCGCGCCGGCGCTGCAGATGGCGGAGGAGGGGTATCCCATCGAGGCGCAGCTCGCGAACACCATCAACGCGAACGCGGCGAAGCTCAAGGAGTGGAGGTACTCGCCCGCCGTCTTCCTCCCGCACCGCGGCGAGGCGCGCGAGGCGCCGGTCGCGGGCGAGATCTTCGTGCAGCGCGACCTGGCGGCGACGTTCCGCAAGCTCATCGAGGCCGAGCGCACCGCGCTCCGGGCGAAGAAGTCGCGGAAGGACGCGATCATGGCCGCCTATGACCGCTTCTACAAGGGCGACATCGCGCAGGAGATCGTGCGGGCGGTGCGCGAGGAGGGTGGGCTCTTCACCATGGAGGATCTCGCCAACTACCGCGTGCACATCGAGGAGCCGGTCTCCACGACCTATCGCGGCACGACCGTGTACAAGCTCCCCTTCTGGCAGCAGGGGCCGGTGATGCTGCAGGCGCTCAACATCCTCGAGCACGCCGACCTCAAGGGGATGGGCTACAACAGCGCGCAGTACATCCACACGATCTACCAGGCGATGAACCTCGCCTACGCCGACCGCGACTTCTACTACGGCGACCCGTACTTCGCCCCCGAGGAGCCGACGGCGGGACTGCTCAGCAAGTCGTACGCGAAGCTGCGCTGGGAGGAGATGAGCCAGGACCGCAACAACCCCGCGGTGCGGCCGGGCGACCCGTATCCGTTCCAGAACGGCACCAACCCGTTCACGCAGCTGCTCGCGCAGTGGTCCACCAACGGCCCGCGCACCGACACCACGCGCCGCGCGCGGATGCCGGAGCCGCCGGATGATGCCGCCTTCTACGAGGCGTTCACGCGCGGCACCACGAGCATCCAGGCGGCGGACAAGAACGGTTGGATGGTGTCGATCACGCCGAGCGGCGGGTGGGTGCCGGCGGTGATCGCGGGGAACACGGGCATCGGACTCTCGCAGCGGGCGCAGTCGTTCGTCACGCTCGCCGAGGACGGCCCGTTCAACGTGATCGAGCCGGGGAAGCGGCCGCGCGTGACGCTCACGCCCACGCTCGCGCTGCGCGACGGCGAGCCGTGGATGGCCTTCTCCGTGCAGGGCGGCGACACGCAGGACCAGGACCTGCTGCAGTTCTTCCTCGCGATGGTCGAGTTCAACCAGACCATCCAGCAGGCGGCGGAGCACCCGGGGTTCCACTCGTACCAGATGCGCTCGAGCTTCGGCGCGCACGAGGCGCGGCCGGGGCGCATCCAGCTGAACGAGCGGATCCCCGACTGGGTGCGCGCCGACCTCGGCCGCCGCGGGTACGCGATGGAGTTCGCGCGCAACACCTCGGGACCGATCACGGCGATCATGTGGGACCGCCGCAATCGCTCCTTCTGGGGCGCGGCGAGCAACTTCGGCGAGGACTACGGGATCGCATGGTGAGCCAGTTGACGCCCACCGGCACCGCCGGCCGCACGCTCGTCATCCAGATCCCCTGCCACAACGAGGAGGAGGTGCTGCCGCGCGTGCTCGCCGACCTCCCCACGAGCATCCCGGGGGTCGCGCGGATCATCACGCTCGTCATCGACGACGGGAGCACCGACCGCACGGTGGAGATCGCGCGCGCGCATGGCGCGGAGGTGGTGCGACTCCCGGTGAACCGCGGCCTCGCGCGCGCCTTCCTCACCGGACTCGACCGCGCCGTGCAGCTCGGCGCCGACGTGGTGGTGAACACCGACGGCGACCACCAGTATCGCGGCGAGGACATCGCGAAGCTCGTCGCGCCGGTGCTCGACGGCCGTGCCGACCTCGTGGTGGGCACGCGGCCGGTGGGCGAGATCGCGAGCTTCTCGCCGGTGAAGAAGTTGCTGCAGAAGCTCGGCAGCTGGGCGACGCGCGTGGCGAGCGGGACGACGGTGGAGGATGCACCGAGCGGCTTCCGCGCGATGAACCGCGAGGCGGCGATGCGGCTGCACGTGTTCAACCGCTACACGTACACCGTGGAGACGATCATCCAGGCGGGGCGGAAGGGGATGCGCGTGCTCTCGGTGCCGGTGGGCGTGAACGTGGTCACGCGTCCGTCGCGGCTGGTGAAGGGCTCGGGGTCGTACGTGATGCGGCAGCTGAACGTGATGGTGCGCGTCTTCATGACGTACAAGCCGTTCCGGTTCTTCGCCGTCCCCGGCGTGGTGAGCGGCGCGCTCGGCGCGACGCTGCTCGCGCGGTTCCTCTGGTTCTACGTGACCGACGGCGGGCGCGGGCATGTGCAGTCGGTGATCATCGGCGCGCTGCTGGCGGGGGCGGGGCTGTTCCTCGTGGTGATCGGGCTGCTGGCGGACCTGATCGCGGTGAACCGGCAGTTGCTGGAGGATGTCGAATGGCGCGTGAGACGGATGGAGGACCGGGGGCGGGGCGCGTGATCGAAGGGCTGCGCCGAGCATGGCTCGTCTCGACGGCCCTCCTGACGATCGCGGGCGCACGCAAGGCCGCGGCGCAGCAACTGGCCGGTCGGTTGTCGGACGCTCGGGGTGAGCCGTCCATCGGCACGCTGGTCCTCGCGAGTCGGTCTTTGCCCGATACGCTCACTCGACGAGCGGTCACGGGAGCGGGCGGCGCGTTCTCGCTTTCCCTGCCGTCCGGTCGATATCGGATCGAGGCGCTGCGGATCGGACACCGTCCCGTCTCGATCGCCGAGCTGACCCTCGTCGAGGGCGAGCGTCGGCGTCTCGATGCCTCACTGCCGGACAGCCCGATCGTGCTCGCGTCCGTGACCACGCGCGGCACCTCGCGATGCGATCTCCCCCCGCGGGCGGGCGAGGCGGTGGTGACGCTCTTCGAGGAGGCGCGGAAGGCCCTGACGTTGAGCCAGCTCGTGCCGGCGAGCGGCCGACCGGTCGCGCGCATCGTGGTGTCGAACCAGCTGACCGATCCGCGCGGCGCCGCCCTCGGCCCGCCGACGCGCGAGATCCGGACCGGCACTTCGACCCGACCGTTCCAGAGCCTCCCTCCGGCGCTGATCGCGCAGGTCGGCTACGTGACGACCGACGAGAGCGGAAGCACGTACCGC
>JBGATT010000224.1:0-3769 GCA_044229035.1 Gemmatimonadaceae bacterium
TGGCGGGGCCGGTGATCGACATGATGATCTCGGAGCGATCCTGGATGCCCTTGCGGATGGTGATGCCCATCGAGGTGCCGGCGTCGCACACCGCGCCCGCGGAGGCCGCGCGGATCTTGCCCACGGCCGGCGCAGGCGCGCCACCACCGCCGCCACCGCCGCCGCCACCCCCGCTTCCGCCCCCGCTCGGCGCGCTGCCAGACTTGGCGAGCGAGATCTCGTTCGCCGTCTGCAAGGTGGGGTCGAGGGGTGAGCCGGCATCCGCGCACGCCGTCATCAACGCGCCGAAGGTGAGGACCGAGAGGATCGAGAGACGCGCATTCATCGTGGAGCACTCCATGGCGTGACACGTGGTGGGATCGAACGGTGACGGTCCGATGGAAGGCAAGGAACCGGCCAGCGCGCGCGGATCGCCAACGTGTTGCCGAGCAATGACTTGGGTTCGCGAGGCATTCGGGGGGCCTCTGACGTTCCGTTCCAAGGCTATAATGTTCCGATGCGATCGCGGTCGGCCGCGGGTGGCGACCGACGTTGGACTCCCTCAACGGATTCCTCGATGACCATCGTACTCGACCGCGGCAAGTCGGCGCCCTGGAGGCTCCGCACGCCGCCCGGCACCTCCGAATACACCATGCACGTCGAGGAGAAGGACGGGCGCACCATCCTCGTCTGCACGGTCGGGACGACCGTCCTCCACTACGACGCGCGCTGCGTCGCCGACCTGCATGAGATGCTGCGGGCCGCCGGCGACTGGGTGGAGCTGGGCTCTGCCGATGAGCAGAAGCCGGCGAAGCCTGGCACCGTGGAAGCGTGGGGTCGCTCACCGGACAACCCGATCGGCGGATGGTACGGCCTCAAGAAGGGCTTTCGCGGCCGGTTCGGCATGTATCTCCCGCCCCTGCTCGAGGCGCTCGGCCTCTGTGAGCTCGAGCACCAGCCACGCAACAACCGGATGCGCGCGAAGTAGCGTGACCTGCATCACGCCGCTAACGTCGGCGCGACCGGCACGTCCGACCCCGTGAACTGGAGACATACCCCACCACTCACTGGAGTCCGCCATGTCCCGCCTTCGTCTGCTGGTCCCTGCCCTGCTCCTCGCCGTCGCCGCCTGTGACGACAGTACCGGTCCCGACGGCGGTCTCACCACGGTGCAGACCACGCAGGTCGGCGCCACGATGCAGGACGAGGTCGAGAACGACGTCGACGCGATGATCATCGAAGCGGCGGTGACGCCGAGCTTCGAGCCCGCGCCGGGCATGGCACAGGTCGTCGCGCCGTGCGTCGCCCCTTCCAGCACGACCGACACCGACGGCGACGGCATCTATGACGACGCGACGATCGTCTTCACGACGCCGGCCTGCACCCGCACCAACCGTCGCGGCGGGACGGTCGCCATCACCGGCACGCTGCGCATCCAGGACCCGACGCCGACGCCGGGCCTCGCCTTCACCAACACGCTGACCGGCCTCACCTTCGCCTTCACCGGCGGTGGCGTCGCCGCGCGCAACTACACGGTCTCGCGCACCGGCACGCGCAGCATCGCGATCGCGGGCTCGGGCCTCACCTTCGCCTCGGACCTGTCGATCACGCGCACCTTCAACGTCGGCGCGCAGGCGACGGTCGAGAAGGTCTGGACGGTGAGCTACACGCCGGCCGCCGGGCAGGTGCTCGCCGCGGGGCAGCCCTTGCCGAGCGGGACCTTCTCGGCGACGGGGACGGTGGACTGGACGCGCGGCGCCGAGCAGTTCTCGTTCGCGGTGACGACGCAGACGCCGCTCTCGTACGATGCGACCTGCAACTCGGCGCAGCGGATCACCGCCGGCGAGCTGCGCGCGCTGGGGACGTTCAACGGTCGTGCCGGCTACCTGCGGATGCGGTGGACCGCCTGCGGCGTGGAGCCGTCGGTCGTGTTCATCCGCACCTGATGGACCGAGGGCCCTGGCCGCGAGCGCGGTCAGGGCCCTCGCGCGCCACCCGCGCTCAGGGCACGAGTCGGAGGTCGTCGAAGTGGAAGGTCGCGGCCGCCGCGCCTTGCACCGCACCGAAGCCGAAGAACACCGAGACGCGCGCGTAGGTGTTCGCGAGGTTGAATGCCTGCCCGGGGAGGCCGCCCACGAGCGGCGCGTCGAGCGTGAAGGTGAGCGTCTGCCAGACCCCGGACTGCGTCGCCATCACCTCGGTCTCGTAGTTGATCGCGCCGTTCGTCGCGTTCTCGATCTTGAGATGCACCCGGACGGGCGCGGTGGGGACGCGGACGCGCAGCGTGAGCGTGTTGGTCGTCGCCGTGAAGGGGATCGGCGGGATCGTCGGGTTGCCGGCGGGGGCGAGCGTACCGAAGGTGACGCCGTCGTATTGCGACCCGGCGCTCCGCGTGTCCGCCCCGACGGTGTTGCAGCCTCCGTCCGGATCGGCGACGACCGCGCCCGCATCGCCGTTGAAGCCGACGACGGTGTAGGTGCGCGCGACGTCGTCGAAGCTGACGAGGGTCCCGGCGACGTCCGCGACCGCGGGACACGAGAGCACGTCGAGCGAGAGCGTCAGTTGCGGCGCGGCGGCGTGGGTCGCGT
This sequence comes from Gemmatimonadaceae bacterium, assembly GCA_044229035.1. Classification (GTDB taxonomy): domain Bacteria; phylum Gemmatimonadota; class Gemmatimonadetes; order Gemmatimonadales; family Gemmatimonadaceae; genus Pseudogemmatithrix. Next base: position 2,568 of record JBGATT010000224.1, read on the forward strand.
CACCCGCCTGATTCGCGTGGAGCGTGCAGGTCCCGGCCGCGACGAGCGTGAGCGCGGTGCCGCTGACCGTGCAGACCGGCGTGGTGGCCGACGTGACGACGGTGAGACCTGACGTCGCGCTGGCGACCAGCGCCGAGACGGGGCGCCCGAGGATGTGCGCGCCCGGCGCGCTGAGGGTGAGCGTCTGCTCCTGCTTCGGGGCGACGCCATCACCACCGGAGCTGCAGGCGACCGCGGCGATCACGAATGGCGCGACGGCGCGGCGACCCGCCGCGAAGGACGGGAGGAAGAACGGATGGCGGGGCATGGCGGGGTCCGGTGGGGCGTGAGCGTGCGCTCGACGGGAAACTCGTCCGGAGTCGCCAGAGGATCGGACAACCATCACCCGCGCGCGGCGGGAGGGCAAGGAGTCGTACGGCTGTCCAGCGGACGCGGATGCGCCGACGGGACGAGTGTCGCGTCAGGGAAATGACGCTTGCCGTCCCGTTCGGCCGTCCGTAGCGTACCGCTCGGCACCGCCTCACGACCCGCACTCCGTCCCCCATGCAAGCGAACGTCGCGTACCTGCTGCTGATCGTCTCGACGCTCTTCGTGCTCGGCGCGACGGGCGGCTACGCGTGGCGGCAGCGGCGTGCTCCCGGCGGCGGCGCGTTCGTCCTCTTCGTCGCGGCCGCGTGGGCCTGGACCTTCCTCGTGGGCGCCATGGCGGTCGCGGAACCGGCGGTGGCGCGGCTGATGTTGAGCGTGAAGTACCTGGCGATCGGGCTGGCGAGCACCGCGAGCTTCCTCTTCATCGCCCAGCGCACGGGTCATCTGTCCCGCCTCACCCGCGCGGGAACGGCCGCGCTCTTCGTCATCCCGGTGCTCGGGCATGTGGTCTCGTTCACGGACTCCGCCGGGATGGTGCGCGCCGTCACCTTCGGGCTCGCGCATGGCCTCACGCACGTCGCCTCCATCGATTTCGGTCCCGGCTACTGGATCTTCGCGGGATACGGCTACACGCTGATGATGTGGAGCCTCGCGTTCCTGCTCGTCGCGCATCGCGAGGGCGACGGGCTCGCCCGCACGCAGGCGGTGGCACTCGCCCTCGGCGTGGTCGCGCCGATGGCGAGCAATGTCCTGCTCATCACGGGCATCGCGCCGCGCGCCTTCGATCCGATGCCGTTCGGCCTCGCCGTCTCGGCCGTGTGCCTCTGGTGGGG
>JBGATT010000059.1:0-26600 GCA_044229035.1 Gemmatimonadaceae bacterium
CTTCTCCACGGTCGCGAACTCGGGCGAGGACTGGCGCGTCGAGGCGCATCGCGCGGCCTTCTCGTCCGATACCACCAACGACCGCAGCATCGTCTATGGGCGCGACGGGATGATCACGTCGTGCATGGATTCCATCCCGCACTTCCACTTCAATGCGCGGGAGTTGAAGCGGGTCAGCGGGAACATCCTCGTCGCCCGGTCCGTGGTCCTGCACGTGCAGGACGTCCCCGTGATGTGGTTGCCCTTCATCTTCCAGGACATCCGCTCGGGGCGCCGGTCGGGGATGCTCCCGCCGCGCGTCGGGTTCGCCGAACTCGTGCGCAACAGCCCGACGTACCGCCGGACGGTCGAGAACATCGGCTATTACTTCGCCATCTCCGACTACGTCGACGCGCAGGTCAGCATGGACTGGCGGTCGAGCGCGCGCGCGACCGAGCAGGACCCCGGGTGGACTCGCTACAACGCCGAACTGCGCTACCGCTGGCTCGACCGGTTCATGTCGGGGCAGTTCGCGGTCTCGCAGAACTCGCTCAGTTCGGGGAGCCGGAACACGGCGCTGAGCTGGTCGCACGCGCAGGAGTTCTCCGCGCGCACGCGCCTCAACGCGAACCTGAACTACGTCACGAGCACGCAGATCCAGCGGCAGACGGTCTTCAACCCGATGGCCGCCGTGGCGACGATCGCCTCGCAGCTCAATCTCGTGCGGCAGCAGGGGCCGTTCACCATCAACCTCGGCGGGACGCAGCGGCAGTACCCCGGCCGCGACCAGGTCGACCGCTCGTTCCCCTCGCTCAACATCGCCTCCAAGCCGCTGCAGGTCGGCGAGTGGTTCGTGCTCAACCCGACGTTCTCGTACGCGACGCAACAGAGCCTCAACCTCGATGCGACGGGCGACTTCGCCTACCGGTACATCGATCGTGGGGCCGGCGTGCTCGACTCCCTCCGGCTCCGTCGGAACACCAGCACCACGTCGATCTCGCTCGGCACGCCGTTCAAGGTCTTCGACTTCCAGGTGCAGAGCGGCTTCAAGTTCAGCAACGCGATCCGCGACTATCCGCAGATCATCACGGTGCGCGACCCGGCGGACACGTCGGCGCGCATCGACCGTGTCTACGCCGGGACCTACGACTCGTCGTTCGACTTCGACATGTCGATCGGGTTGCCGCAGTTCTTCCAGGGGACGTGGAACCTCTCCCCGAGCGTCACGGCGGCGAACGTCGATCCCCGCGGGTTCGCCATCCGCACGCACCTGTCCAATGGCGCGTGGGTCACGCAGTCGAAGCGGCTCTCGTACGGGCTCGGCGTCACGCCGACGCTGTTCAAGCTCTTCCGCGGTTTCGGACCGGTGGAGCGCTTCCGTCACGCGATCACGCCGACGCTCACCTACAGCTACTCGCCGGCCGCGACGGTGAGCGACGAGTATCTCGCGGCGACGAACCAGGTGCCGACCGGCTATCTCGGGAGTCTCGCGCAGAATCGACTCACCTTCGGCTTCTCCACGAATCTCGAGGCGAAGATGCGGACGCGCGGCGACACCGCGGCGCCCGGTGAGGGTCAGGGCGGCGCGGGCGGCGAGGGAGGGCCGAAGGTGAAGGTCCTGACGCTGCAGTTCACCGCGCTCTCCTGGGACTTCGAGCGCCAGCGCGTCACCGGCAAGAGCGGCTTCGCGACCGACAAGTTCGGCTACACCTTCCGCTCCGACCTGCTGCCCGGCTTCGACCTGGGCGTGGACTACTCGCTCTTCCAGGGCAACTACCTCAGCGACACCGCGGTCTTCGATCCCTATCGCGAGTCGATCCGCGCGTCGTTCAGCCTGGACGGACGCTCCGCGATCGTGCGCGGTGTCGCCCGCCTCTTCGGCGCGGAGGCTGCCCGTCCCCCGGAGGGCGGCGGCGCGCCGCGCAACGGCGACCTCAATAGCGGGATGGTGTCGACCATGGGTGCGCAGCAGGGCATGGGCGCGCTCACCGGCACGCGCGCGCGCGGCATGGTGCAGGAGATCCCGACGGGGCAGGGCTTCACCGCGTCGTTCAATGTCTCGGCCAACCGTCAGCGACCGCCGGTCGGCGGCCGCCAGCAGGACTTCGATCCGTCGACACAGTGCCGCGGGTTCCTCGTCGGCACCTTCCTGTACGACGAGTGCGTGCGGCAGGCCGGCCTGAATGCCTCGACGCGGGATCCCAATGACCTGGGTCCCGCCGGCGGCACCTACTTCCGCGTGCCCCCGACGACGTCGGTCGGCTTCCGCACCAGCTTCAACCTCACGCCCAAGTGGGCCGCGAGCTGGAGCACCATGTACGACGTCGAGCGCAGCGAGTTCGCGTCGCAGGTCGTCACGCTGCAGCGAGAGCTGCACGACTGGAAGGCGATCTTCGGCTTCACGCAGGCCCCCAACGGCAACTTCGCGTTCACGTTCTTCGTCTCACTCAAGGCGCAGCCCGAGATCAAGGTCGACTACGACCGCGCCACCTATCGTCCTCCCACGTCCGCCCGCCTCCCGTGACCGAACCCCTCTGGCTCGACGGAACGTCGCTCACCGTGGCCGACGTGCTCGCCGTCTCCGATGCCGGCAGGCCGGTGCGACTCGCCCCCGACGCGCGTGCGCGCATGCAAGGCACCCGCGGCATCGTCGAGGGTCTCGCGGCCCGCGGGGAGGCGGTCTATGGCGTCACGACCGGATTCGGGAAGCTGTCCGACATCGCCATCGCGCCCGACCAGCTCGCGCAGTTGCAGGTGAACCTCGTGCGGAGCCACGCGGCCGGCGTCGGCCCGCGCCTGCCGGAGCGCGAGGTGCGCGCGATGATGCTCCTGCGCGCCAACTGCCTGGCGAAGGGCTTCAGCGGGGCGCGACCCGAGCTCGTGGAACTCCTCTGCGCGATGCTCGAGGCGGGACTGCACCCCGAGGTGCCGGAGCAGGGGAGCGTCGGCGCGAGTGGTGACCTCGCGCCGCTGGCGCACCTCGCGCTCGGGCTCATCGGCGAGGGGACACTGCACCACGCCAGCGGGTCGGGCCCGGCGGCCGAGGTCCTGCGGGCGCATGGGCTCGCGCCGGCATCGCTCGGCCCCAAGGAGGGCCTGGCGCTCATCAACGGCACGCAGGCGCACTCGGCCGTCGGCGCCCTCGCGCTCGTGCATGCGCACCGCTGCTGGCACGCGGCACACGTCGCCGGCGCGATGTCGCTCGAGGCGCTCCTCGGCACGCCCACGGCCTTCGATCCGCGCATCCACGCGGCCCGCGGCCAGCGCGGTCAGATGGAGTCGGCGGCGCTCCTGCTCTCCCTCCTCTCCGACAGCGAGATCCGCGAGTCGCACCGTGAGGGGGATTCGCGCGTCCAGGATGCCTACGCGCTCCGCTGCATGCCGCAGGTGCACGGGCCCGTGCTCGAGGCGATCCGCTTCGCGGAGCACCTGATCCAGGGCGAGCTCAACGCCGCGACCGACAATCCGCTCGTCTTCGATGATGGCACGATGCTCTCCGGTGGGAACTTCCACGGACAGGCGGCTGCGATGGCGATGGACGTGCTCGCCATCGCGATGACGAACCTCGCCGTCATGAGCGAGCGGCGGATCGACCGGCTCGTGCATCCCGACCTCAACGAGGGATTGCCGCCGTTCCTCACGCCCACCGCCGGCGTCAGTTCCGGCTTCATGATGGCGCAGGTCACCGCGGCGGCGATCACCAGCGAGTGCAAGATCCTCGCCCATCCGGCGAGCGTCGACTCGATCCCCACCGACGGGAGCAAGGAGGACGTCGTTCCCATGGCGATGGGGGCCGCGACGAAGCTCCGGAGGATCGTGCGCAACCTGGAGCATGTGCTCGCCGTCGAGCTGATGTGCGCGGCGCAGGGGCTGGAGTTCCGGCGGCCGCTGCGCGGCGGCGTGGGTGTCGAGACCGCCTATGCGCGCGTCCGCGGCATCGTCCCCGCCTTGACCGCGGACCGCGTGCTCGGCCCCGACATCGAGGCGATCGCGCGCGCGGTGTCGCAGGGCGCGTTCGCCTGACCGAGCGGGCGCCTGGCGCCCCTACCGACCTCGCACGAACTCGAGCGCGGTCTCGTCCTCGAAGCGCACCGCGGCGACCTTCCCGTCCGCCCCGATCCGGAACGTGAAGTAGGTCCACCCACCGCGGCCGTCCCCGAGCTTCGCCCGGAACGTGTCGAGGTGGAAGTGTTCGAGTCGTCCGCGGTTCTCCGGTGCGGGACCGAACCGGGCCGTGAGCGCGCCGGCGTCGAGCGCGACGATCATGTCCCCGTAGACCGGGTGCAGGTACCGCGCGGCGTACTCCGCCAGCGGGCGGCTGGGCTGCGTGTTCGGCACCCGCGCGGAATCCCGCGCGGCCACGGCCCGGAGCCCTGCGGTCCGCTGTGCGCCGTACAGCGCGAGGAGCTCCGAGCTCCAATCGCGCGCCGGGCCCCCGAGATAGGCATCGAACACGCGCCACATGAGGGCATGCCGGAACTCGGCGTGGTCCACGTTGCCGAAGATGTACACGCCAAGCCGCTCGTCCGGCATCAGGCCGACGATCGCGGTGCGGCCGTCGATCGATCCCGTGTGCATCGCGACGAACCGTCCGCGATAGTCCTGCTGGAACCAGCCGAGCCCGTACGTCATCCAGTGAGGTCGCGTCAGGCGCGCCGTCGGGTAGAACTCGGCTGCCGGAACGAAGGCCTGCGGGCGCATCAACTCGCGGAAGCCCGCCTCGGAGACGAGTCGGCGCCCGTCCACGCGGCCCGAGTCGAGGAGGAACCGCACCCATCGCCCCGCGTCCTCCGCGGTCGACCACGCCGACCCGGCGGCGGGGACCGGGTCCACCGGGGACTCGTCGATCGCACGCACCACACCGTCGATCTCGAAGTGCGCCGCCGACACGTTGTCGTGGCCCGCCGCCCGCACGGCCGCGAGCGTGGGCGCGGAGCGCGTCATGCCGAGCGGCTGCATGATGCGCGTCGCGATGAAGCGCTCCCACGACATCCCGCTCGCCGCCGCCACCACCTCGCCGGCGACCTGGTACATGACGTTCTGGTAGATGAACGACGAGCGCATCGAGTACGAGAGGTCGAGCCCGCGCACGCGTTCCAGGATCTCGCGCGTGGAGAGGTCCCCGCGCACCCACAACAGGTCGGCGTTCCCGAGCCCGCTGTTGTGGAGCAGCAGGTCGCGCACCCGCAGTTCCCTCGTGACGTACGGATCCTTCAACTGGAACCAGGGGAGGTGCTTCGTGACCGGATCGTCCCACGCCACCTTGCCCGAGTCCACCAGCATCGCGACGGCCAGGGCGGTCATGGCCTTGGTGGTCGACATCATGCCGAACATCGTGCGCGCGTCGACCCGGCCGGGGTCGCCGAGCCGCCGGACGCCGAATCCCTTGGCATAGACCACGCGATCGTCCTTCACGATCGCGACGGAGAGCCCCGGGATGCGCCACTCCTGCATCCCCTTGGCGATGTACGCGTCGAGGTCCGCCTCGAGGCGCCCCTGGGCGCGGGCGACCGTGGTGAGGGCGGCGAGCAGCGTGAGGACGAGGACGGCGGGACGGCGAGCGAGCATTTGGAACTCGGGCTGGAGGTCGCGGCAAAGGTACTCCCTCGGCCCGTCGTGGCTAGATTGGAGGCCGAACCCGATCCCGACGACGATGCCGAGCCCCGAGACGAGAGTCATCCGCGCCCCCCGCGGCACCGCCATCTCCTGCAAGGGATGGCAGCAGGAAGCGGCCCTCCGCATGCTCATGAACAACCTCGACCCCGACGTCGCCGAGCGCCCCGGGGACCTCGTCGTCTACGGCGGGACCGGCAAGGCGGCGCGCGACTGGCCGGCCTTCGATGCCATCGTGCGATCGCTGCGCGAACTCGAGCACGACGAGACGCTGCTCGTCCAGAGCGGCAAGCCCGTCGCCGTCTTCCGGACGCATGCGCACGCGCCGCGCGTGCTCATCGCCAACAGCAACCTCGTCGGCCGCTTCGCCACCTGGGAGCACTTCCGCGAGCTCGAGCGGAAGGGCCTCATGATGTACGGCCAGATGACCGCGGGCTCGTGGATCTACATCGGCTCGCAGGGCATCGTGCAGGGCACGTACGAGACCTTCGGCGCGGTCGCGCGGCAGCACTTCGGCGGCACGCTCGCCGGACGCTTCGTCCTCACGGCCGGCCTCGGGGGCATGGGCGGCGCGCAGCCGCTCGCGGCGACGATGAACGATGCCGCGATCCTCGGGGTCGATGTGGATCCCGCGCGCATCCAGAAGCGCCTCGACACCGGGTACTGCGACCGCATGACCTCCGACCTCGAGGAGGCGATGCGGTGGATCCGCGAGGCGCAGGCGTCGAAGCGCGGCCTCTCGGTCGGCCTCGTCGGGAACGCGGCCGAGGTCCTCCCGCGCATGGTCGCGGAGGGCATCATCCCCGACGTCGTCACCGACCAGACCTCGGCGCATGACATGCTCAACGGCTACGTGCCGCACGGGATGGCGCTCGCCGAGGCGCTCGCCCTCCGCGCGAGCGACCCCTCCACGTACGTCTCGCGTGCCACCGCCAGCGTGGTCGCCCACGTGCGCGCGATGCGCGCGATGCAGGACCGCGGCGCGGTCGCGTTCGACTACGGCAACAACATCCGCACCGTCGCGCTCGATGCCGGCGTCACCGATGCGTTCCGGATCCCCGGCTTCGTCCCCGAGTACGTGCGCCCGCTCTTCTGCGAAGGCAAGGGCCCGTTCCGTTGGGCAGCGCTCTCCGGCGACCCGGCCGACATCGCGCGCACCGACGAGCTCGTCCTCGAGATGTTCCCTGACGACGCGCATCTCAAGCGCTGGATCACCATGGCGCGCGAGCGGATCCACTTCCAAGGCCTCCCCGCGCGCATCTGCTGGCTGGGGCAGGGCGCCCGGGCCCGCTTCGGCGTCGCGCTCAACGACCTCGTGGCGAAGGGCGAGCTCAAGGCCCCCATCGTGATCGGGCGCGACCACCTCGATACCGGCTCGGTCGCCTCCCCCTTCCGCGAGACCGAGGCGATGAAGGATGGCTCCGACGCGGTCGCCGACTGGGCCATCCTCAATGCGATGCTCAACGTCGCGAGCGGGGCGAGCTGGGTGAGCTTCCATCACGGCGGCGGGGTCGGCATCGGCAACTCGCTGCACGCGGGGCAGGTGATCGTCGCCGACGGCACGCCGGAGATGCGCGAGCGCCTCCAGCGCGTGCTGACCAACGACCCGGGCATCGGCGTCGCGCGGCATGCGGATGCCGGGTACGAGATCGCGCGGGCGACGGCCAGGGCGCAGGGGATCACGCTGCCGTCGTTGATGGAGGCTGAAGGTTGAAGGGCGAAGGCTGAGGGTCGACCCGGACCTCGCGTCACCTTCGGACTTCATCCTCCCGCCTTCATCGCACATGCTGAGCGCCAAGTTCCGCCCCTGGCACCTGCTGCCGTTCAGCGCCAAGTACGTCCGGCTCCGCCTGCGGAAGCGGCCGGTCCTGGTGACGTTCGAGGTCACCATGCGCTGCAATGCGGGCTGCGCCTTCTGCGACTACTGGAAGACGTCGCCGGAGATGAAGGCGAAGGAGCTGGCATCGTTCGTCGACGCCGCCAGGGCATTCGACCCGATGATCGTCACCTTCAGTGGCGGCGAACCGCTGCTCCGGAAGGACCTCGAGGAGCTCGTGGGCGGCGTCGATCGCGCGATCGCCTACAAGTGGATGACCCTCATCACGCACGGCGCGATGCTCACGCCCGAGCGCGCGCGCTCGCTCTGGGACGCGGGGATCGGCCAGTTCTCCGTGTCGCTCGACTACCTCGACGAGCGGCACGACCGTGCGCGCGGCATCCCCGGACTCTCCGCGCGCATCCTCGCCAACGCCGAGCGTATCCGCAGTGCGGGGATGACCGTGCGCTTCAATACCGTCATCAAGGACGACAATCTGGATGACGTGATGCCGCTCGTGCAGCATGCGGCTGCCATGCGCGTCGGCGTGAACCTCTCGGTGTACACCGACTTCAAGAACGGCAACCCGGCGCACCTCCTGCGCCCGGAGCACCAGACGCGCCTCGAATCACTCGTGCGGGAGCTGCTCGCCTTCAAGCGCAAGCGCCGCGGCATCATCTCGAACTCCGATCACTACCTGGAGCAGATCCCGCGGTACGCGAGCGGCGCGATGAAGGAACCCTGCCTCTCCGGACAGGACACGGTGCACATCGACCCGTACGGCGGCATCCGCCGCTGCCCCGACTTCCCCGTCGATGGGCATTGGACCGAGTACGCGGGCTACGCTCCCATCGCCTGCGACAAGTGCTACTATGCCTGCCGCGGCGAGGCGCAGGCCCCGCTGCGCGCCGATCGTTTCCTCGACCTGCTCGCGTCGCCATGACCCAGCTCTTCGTGAATGCCTCCGAAGTCGTCACCTGCGCCGGCCCCGCGCGCGCTCGACGCGGGGTGGAGCAGGGGGACGCTGTCGTGCGAGCGGCCGTCGGCGTCGCGGTCGGCGATGACGGCCGCATCCTCGCGGTCGCGTCGGACGCCGAGTTGCGCGCCGCCCATCCCGCGGCGGTGGTCATCGACTGCGGGCAGGGCGTCCTCACCCCCGGCTTCGTGGACTCCCACACGCACGCGATCTTCGGTCGCGCCCGCTATGAGGAGCAGGAGATGCGCGCGGCGGGCGTCGGGTACCTCGAGATCGCCAAGCGGGGTGGCGGGATCCACTCGTCGGTCCGTGACCTCCGCACGCGCAGCGAGGCGGACCTGGCCGCGCTCGCCGCGGAACGCCTGCGGCGGATCGCCGCCCACGGCACCACCACCCTCGAGGTGAAATCCGGCTACGGGCTCTCCCTCGAATCCGAGCTCGCCACGCTCCGCGTCATCCGGCGACTCGCCGCCGAGGTGCCGCTGCGTCTCGTGCCGACGTTCCTCGGCGCGCACGAGGTGCCGCTGGACTTCCGCGAGTCGCCACGGGACCGTGGGCAGTACATCGCGCTCGTCACCGAGGAGATGATCCCCGCCGTGGCGAAGGAGGGGCTCGCACGGTTCTGCGACGTGTTCTGCGAGCCCGGCGTCTACACGGTCGATGAGACGCGCCGTATCCTGACCGCCGCCCGCGGGGCGGGACTGGGCCTCAAACTCCACGCGGACGAACTCGAGAACGGGGCTGCCGCCGAACTGGCCGCCGAACTCGGCGCCACGTCCGCCGACCATCTCGCCGCGATCTCGGACCTGGGCATCGCCGCGTTGGCCTCCTCCGGCACGGTCGCGACGCTCCTCCCCGGCACGATGCTCTTCCTGGGGCGCACGAAGCAGGCGCCCGCCCGCGCCCTCGTGAACGCGGGGGTCGCCGTCGCCCTCGCCTCGGACTTCAACCCGGGGACGAGCCCGACCGTCAACTTCCCCCTCGTCCTCACCCTCGGCGTGAGCCAGCTCCGGCTGAGCGTTGCGGAGGCGTTCGTCGCAGCGACCGTGAACGGGGCGGCCGCCCTCGGGCTGGCCGGCGAGGTCGGTCAGCTCGCGCCGGGATTCCAGGCGGACCTCGCGCTGTTCGAGGTCCGCGACCACCGCGAGATCCCCTACTGGTACGGCGACCAGCGCTGTCGGCGGACCTGGGTCGGGGGCCGGCCGGCGCACGGCGGCTGAGTCCGCGCCCCCCCGCTACCCAAACGCTTGTCACGCCACGGGTTCGGCGGGTAACTTTCCCGGATGGCCGACATCCTCAAGCTCAAGAAGAAAGCGGCCGACTTCGAGGCCAAGAAGCAGATGGAGAAGGCCCTCGCGACGTATCGCGAGATGATCGAGGTCTATGAGAGCGGGGAAGAAGACCCCATCGACATCCCGCTCTACAACCGCGTGGGGGACCTCCTGCAGAAGGCCGGCAACCTCCCCGAGGCTGTCGCCATCTGGGAGCGTGCCGTCGATCACTACGCGGAAGGCGGCTTCTACAACCCGGCCATCGCCCTGTGCAACAAGATCCTGCGGCAGTCGCCCGGGCGCACGGTGGTGTACTACAAGCTCGGCAAGATCTCCGCGGAGAAGGGGTTCAAGGCGGACGCACGCCAGAACTTCCTCGAGTACGCGAGCCGCATGCAGAAGAGCGGCAATCTCGATGAGGCCTTCCGCGCCCTGAAGGAGTTCGCCGACCTCGTGCCGGACCAGGACGACGTCCGGCTGATGCTCGCCGACCAGCTCGTGAAGGCGGATCGCAAGCCGGAGGCGATCGAGCAGCTGCAGGTCGCGTACGCCCAGTGCGTGCGGCTCGGCCGCACTGCCGATGCGGACGGGATCGTCGAACGCATGAAGGCCATCGACCCCGCGGTCGAACCGCGGACCGAGGAGGGCGGCGGCGCGTCCAAGGGAGGCGGCCTCGTCTTCCTCGATCTCGATCCGGCGCCTGGCCCGACGCGGGCCTCGATCCGCACCGCGCCCGCGGATATCAAGCGCGTCACCAAGGCCATCGCCGGGCTCGACCTGCTCGATACGGGGATGGAGGCGCCTTCGGCGAAGCCCGCGGTGAAGCCCGCCGCGGCCGCTCCTGCGCCGGTCGTGGCCGCGCCGCGCTCCGCGCCGCCCGCCGCGCCGCCCCCGGCAGCACCTGAGCCCGTGGCGACGCCCGTCGCGACGCCCGCGGTGACGCCGCCGTCGAACGATTTCGTCATCGAGCCGACGTCCGTCGCGGCGCCCGTGGAGACCGCGGTGCCGCCAGCACTCGTGGTCGAGACCACGGCCTCCCTCGCCGCGCCGCCAGAGGCGCCGACGATGGACCTGCTCATCGAGCCTACGTCGTTCAACGGGGAGGTCCCGCCACCGCCGCGCGGATCGATCTCCGGCCTGGTCGCGACCGCGCTCGACGAGCCGCCGGCGGACCTGCCGATGCTCGACATGGGGCAGGACGCGGCGCCGGTGGTCGAGGAGGTCACGATCGAACCGATCGAGACCGTGCAGAAGACGGGGTCGATCGAGGTCGTCGAGATGATCGAGACGATCGACGTCACCGAGACGGTGGAGACGGTGCACGCCGCCGAGGCCGCGTCCGCGGAGATCCCGCTGCTCGAGATCGCCGACGCGGGGCGCGACCTGCCGCCCACGCCGGTCTCGACCCCCGCCGTCGATCTCCCGATGCTCGAGCCGGACCCGATCGTCGAGGTCCCCGCGCCCGCGCTCACCGACTTCGGCTCCTTCGGGGTCGCCGATGAGGCGCCGCCGAACCAAGGATTCGACCTGCTCGAGATCGAGTCGAGCGAGGGCGTGCATGCGCTCCCGCTCGACGCGAACTACGTCGAGTCGCAACCGTCGCTCATCGAATCCGCGCCGGAATCGCTCCTCCCGCCGATGGCGCCGGAGGAGGAACTCGTCGTGGCGCCGCCGACCCGCGCCACCTCGACGGTGCTCGCGAACTCGGTCGAGTTGCTCCATGCGCGCGTCGAGGCCTCGCCCGACGATTGGCCGTTGCGGCGCCAGTATGCCGAGGCCTTGCTCGACGATGGCCAACGCGATGCCGGCGTGGCCGAGCTCGAGGCGACGCTCGCAGGCTTCGAGGCCACGGGCGACCTCGATACCGCGGCCTCGGTGGCCGAGGAGATCGTGCGCCTCGCGCCGGGCGTGATCAAGTACCACCAGAAGCGCGTCGAGTTCGCGTTCCGAGCCAACGATCGCATGCGGCTGGCGGAAGCATACGTCGAGCTCGCGGACGCGTTGCTCAAGGACGGCCAGGGCCCGAAGGCGCGCGTCGTCTACCAGCGCGTGCTCGAGATCGCGCCCGACGACCTGCGGGCTCAGGCGGCCCTGGAGACCATCAAGGAAGAGCCGGCCGCCGCGGCACCGCCGCCGCGCCGCTCGACCACCGCGATGAAGAAGCCCGCCGCTCCGGCGGCCCCCGAGAAGCCCGCCGCGAAGGCGGCGCCCGCCGCCAAGAAGGACGACGGCGACTTCGTCTCCCTCGGGGACTGGCTTCGCGAGGATGACGAGCCCAAGTCCACTCGCATGGTCGTGGAGGAGAAGGAGCCCACCGGCGACGAGCAGGCCGACTTCGCCGACATGCTCCGCAAGTTCAAGCAGGGGGTCTCCGACAACGTCGACGAGGAGGATCACGAGGCGCACTACGACCTCGGCGTCGCATACAAGGAGATGGGCCTGCTCGACGAGGCGATCTCCGAATTCCAGAAGTCGCTCCGCGGCGCGAACAACCGGGTGCGCGCCATCGAGGCCCTCGGCCAGTGCTTCGTCGAGAAGGGGCAGCTCCCCGTGGCGGCGACGATCCTGCAACGCGCCCTCGCCGAGCCGGGCATCGGCGACGACGCCCTCATCGGCGTCCTGTACCTGCTCGGCACCATCAGCGAGGAACTGCACCTGTTCCCCGATGCGAAGAAGCACTATCAGCGCGTCTTCGCGGTGGACATCCAGTTCCGTGACATCGGCGATCGACTGAACGCCGTGGAGAAGAAGCTCTCGTGACCCTCGACGCCCGCCTGCACGTCCCGGTGGCCGCGGCCCTGCGCGAGATCCAGGCGCCGATCCGCGACCGCCTCGATCGCGTGCCCGAGGAGATGTGGCGCATCGTGCAGGCCGACGTCGCGATCGTCGAAGCGGCTAACGCGCACCTGCGCGGCATGCGCGGCAAGCTCTTCCGCCCCACGTTGCTCCTCCTCGCCTCGGCGGTCGAGGACGCCCCGGAGGACCGGGCGGTCGCGCTGGCCGCCGTCGCCGAGCTCGTGCACCTCACGAGCGTCGTGCACGACGACTCGGTGGACCATTCGGTCCTGCGGCGCGGGCAGCCCACGATCAACGCGCTCTTCAGCCATCAGGTCGCCGTCCTCATGGGCGACTTCCTCTTCTCGAAGGCGATCGCCGAGCTGGTCCGCCTCGGGGACATGGAGCCCCTGCGCGTCTTCACGCAGGCCTCCAACGAGATGACGCTCGGCGAGCTGCGCCAGCTCGCCTCGTTCGACGCGCTCAGCTTCACCGAGTCCGACTACTACACGCTCATCCGGGCCAAGACGGCGTCGCTCGTCGGTGCCGCCTGCGAGATGGGCGCCCTCGCCGGCGCTCCACGGTTCCGCGCGGAGATGCGGCGCTTCGGCGAGCGGCTGGGCATGGCCTTCCAGGTCGCCGACGACCTGCTCGACTACACCGAGCAGGAGGCGGTCACGGGGAAGCCGAGCGGCAATGACCTCAAGGAGCACAAGGTCACGTTGCCGCTCATCGCCGCGTTGCCGCTCATGTCGCGCGCGCAGCGTGAGCGGGTCGAGAAGCTCTTCGCCGACCCCACCCCGAGTGACGCCGCCATCGCCGAGGTCGTCGGCATCGTGACGGAGTCCGGCGGGCTCGAGTTCGCCCGCCAGAAGGGCGAGCAGTTCGCACAGGAGGCCGAGGAGGCCCTCGGTGGCCTGCCCGCCTCGGACGTCCGCCAGTCCCTTTTCGATGCATTGGGGTATGTCATGGATCGGCGGTCCTGATGGCGCCGCATGGTTCGGCCAAGCACCGGCCGGGATTCCACGCGATCGTCCTCTCCATCGGCTTCATTCTGGGTGGGTTCATGACGCAGTTCGGCCGCATGTTCCTGCCGGCCGGGGCGGTGAAGGAGTTCCTGACGACGGGGGTCACCCCGTCGATCGGCGCCTTGCCCGTTGACCTGATCATCATCAAGTTCGCTGTGGGGCCCATCGCGCTCGACGTCTCGTTGCTGAGCCTCGTCGGGGTCCTCGCCGCCTATCTCATCGCGCGTTCGCTGTTCTAAGGAGGCAGTATGTTCGGCATGGGTCCCACCGAGATGATCATCCTGCTCGTCGTGGTGCTGCTGCTCTTCGGGGCGAAGCGCATCCCCGAGATCGCCGGCTCGTTCGGCAAGGGCATCAAGGAGTTCAAGAAGAACATGAACGAGGTGCAGTCCGAGATCACGCGCCCGGCCGACCGCGAGGCGCTGCCGCCCGCCGGCACCCGCGAGGTCGTCCAGCACGACGACTCGCCGGCGAAGGAGCCGAAGCGGTTGCTGTAGGAGCAACGGAAGTCGGAAGCAGGAAGGCAGAAGGGGGCCCCGCGTCTCGCCGGGCCCCCATCTCACCTACCCGCGGGCGCGGCGCCCGGGATCAGGTGCCGGCGACCGTCTGGCGACGGAGGCTCGCGTTGATCTCCTTGCGGCGGTCCACGACCTTCGCCTCACGGCGCAGGTTCTCGAGGAAGGTGCGCACCTTCTGCTCGCGGAACGCCTGCACCACACGATCGCGCTGCTGCGCCTTCTGGGCCTCGAAGCTCTCGCGCGACGCCTCGGTGCGCGCGGTCACCGTGAGGACGACCACCGACTCGTCCGTCCGCGCCATCCCAACCGACCCCACCGGGATCCCGAAGGCGGCACCGACGGCCTCATTGAAGTAGCCGAGGCCGGGAACGAACCCGGTGCGCGTGAAGGGGCCGGCCATCTCCGGGTTCAGCCCCGCCTTCGCCGCGGCGGCGGACAGGCTCGTCGCGCGCGCGTCGGCGAGGATCGCCTCGCCCTTCGCCACCAGGCCTTCGACGGCCTTCCGCTCCTTGAGCACGTTGAGGATCTCCTCGCGCACCGACTCGAAGGACTGCTTGCCGCCCTGCTGGATCGAGTCGAGACGGACGAGGTAATAGCCCTGGTCGTCATCGATCAGGTCGCTCGTCTCGCCCACCGAGAGGCCGGAGAAGGCCCATCCCGTGAGTCCGCCCACCTGCCGACCGGCGTACTGCGCGGATTGGCCCTCCTGCACGGGGATCTGCGTCACGAGGAGGCCGAGCGTCTTGGCGGCCGAGTCGAACTTGGCGGCCTCCGTCGCGCCGCCCGCGAGCGACGAGAGCTCGTCGGCCCGGCGATCGGTGGCCGTCGCGGTCGAGTCGGCCTGACGGATGTTGAGCAGGATGTGCCGGAGCGCGAGCGTGTCGCCCTTCCGCTCCGTCGCCTGGATCAAGTGCCAGCCGAACGACGTCTTCACCGGTTCGGAGATCTGGCCCGGGCGCAACGCGAAGGCCGCCGTCTCGAAGTCCGGGACGAACCGGCCCTTGGGACCGCGACCGAGGTCGCCGCCCTGCGGACCGGAGACGGTGTCCTCGGACTCGCGCTTCGCGACGTCCTCGAAGGTCGACCGACCGCTCGTGATCTCCTCGCGCAGCGCGCGGAGTCGCGTGGCCACGGCCGCCGTATCGGCGGCCGTGGGGATACGGCTGAGCGACACCACGGAGATCACGGCACGCCCCGGACGCTCCCAGCGGCCGTCGTACTGCTCGTAGAACTTGCGCGCGTCGGCATCCGAGACCTCGGCCGCCTTGACCTGCTCGGGCGTCGGGCGGAGCGCCACGTACTGCACGCTCGCCGAGTCCCGCTCGTCGCGGTACATCCGGAAGAGGCGGTCATCGCTCACCCAGGCGTCGGTCACGAGCTGCGAGAAGAGCTTCTGCTTGGGGATCTCGGTCCGGTAGTAGTTCTCGAGCTGCACCCCGATCCCCTGCTGCTTCGCGATGGGGGACGTGATGAAGCGCTGGTACTTGGCCGGGTCGAAGCGCCCGTCGGTCTGGAAGCTCGGATTCTGGTAGACCTCCGGCGGCGGGGAGTTCAGGACCGCGTCGAGGATCTCCTGCTTCGTGACCCGGATGCCCCGCGCCTCGTATTCCTGATTGAGGAGCAGCTCCGAAACGAGCTGGTTGAAGGCCTGCTCCTCGAGCTGCTGGCGCTCGTCGAGGTTGAGCGAGCGTCCATTCCGCCGTTCCTGCTCGCTCGCGAGCTGGAGGGAGAGGTTCTGCCAGGTGAGGTAGAGCACCTCATCGCCGTTCACCTTCGCGACCACCGTCGTCGGCGTCACCGGCGACCGGCCGAGCAGGCCGGAGACGTCCCCGAGCAGGAAACCGCCCACGAAGGCGATGAAGAGGAAGAACCAGATGTACTTGGCGATGCCCCGCATCGATTGCAGCACGGACCACGACCCCTGGAGCAGACGGTAGTGAAGAAGAAGCGGGGAGTCCGACCGCAGTGCCTGCGGCCCCGAACCCCTCGCGACGTGTTGGACGGAACCTCCAAAACTACCGGAACGCACGACGTAAAATCAAGCGAGACGCCAACTTCTGATTGACGCTCGCTCCGCGAGGGTGATAGCTTCCGCCAGAGCGCGGTGGCGCCTCGCGATCCCCATCCGACCCCCCGCATGTCCGCACCCAATCGCGTCGACGAACTTCGAAAGCGGTATCACGAGAACCCGCGGCGCTTCTTCGCGCCGCTGGCGAACGAGTACCGCAAGACCGGATTCGTCGACCGGGCCATCCTGCTCTGCGAGAAGCACCTCGGCGAGCAGCCCGGCAACATGAACGGCCTCGTCGTCTACGGGCAGTGCCTGTTCGAGACCGGCCGCCTCGAGGAGGCCCGCCAGCCCTTCGAGGCCGCCCTGGGCCTCGACCCCGAGAACCTGATCGCCCTCCGCCACCTCGGCGACATCGCTCGCCTCGGCGGGGACGTGGAGACCGCGCGCGCCTGGTACGGGAAGCTCCTCGAGTTCGACCGCCGCAACGACGAGGTCATCGCGCTCCTGGCGGAGGTGGGGGGCGGGACCGAGCAGGCCCCGGCCAGCGCCTCCCACGCGCCGAACATCATCTCGGTCGCCGGGTCGGTGCGCGTCACGACCGCCACCGACGCGGTCGCGATGGGTGCACTCGAGTCGCCCGTCGTGCCAACGCCCGGCGCTCCCCCGACACCCACGCTGCCGCTCCCGGTCGTGCCGCCGGCCCCGATCCGCGACAGCGCGGCGACGCCGCGGCGCGCCGCCACCCCGGTCGACCCGTCAGCCAAGACGGTCGAGGTCTCGGCGCAGCCGAAGCCCGTGAAGCGCGCGTCGCTCCTCGACGTCAGTTTCGACTTCGGTGAGATCGGCACCGCCGCGGACGCTGCGCCGCCGCCGCCGGCGCCCGAGCCGGTCCTCCCCGCCGAGGCGGCCGAATACGGCTTCGCCGCGACGGAACTGGGGATGTCCGCCGAGGAGGAGCTGGACACGCTGGATTCGCTGATCGAGGCATCCCCGGAGGGGGAGTCGCTATCGGCGATGCCGTCGATCGAGGGAATCGAGAAGGCGGAGTACCGCCCGTCGGTCGCGGTCGAAGGACTCGAGTCCGACGAGTTCGAGCCGATGGGCCTCGAAGCGATCCCGGACATGGGTCTCGAGATCACGCACGACGATCCGTTCGCACCGCCGGCGGTCGAGATGTCCGCGCTGGCGCCCGCGGATGCGGAGCCGACGGTGTCGGCCGTGGAGGCCGCCGTCGCCGAGGGTGCGGGGGAGCCCGCCTGGCCGTCGGGACTCGAGGACATCGATGCGCCGCCCGCCGAGCCCGTCGCGGCGAGCGACGGGGCGCCTCCCGCGCATCCGGATGCCCGCGCCGATGCGCGCGCGTCGGTCGCGGGATTGCCGCTCCTCGAACCGTTCGGCACGCCGACTCCCATGGCGACGCCGACCGTCAGCGACCTGCCGCTCCTGCCGAGCCTCGAGGAGGCCGAGACCGTCCCGATCGACCTCGAGGCGGTGCGGCGCAGCATGGAGACGCCGTCGACGTTCGTGACCGAGACGATGGCGCAGGTCTACGTGCAGCAGGGGCACACGGACAAGGCGATCGACGTCTATCGGCAGCTCGTCGCGCAGTCGCCCGACGATGCCGGACTGGCGGCGCGCTTGCGGGATCTCGAGGCGCCGCCGGTCGAAGCGCCGTCGGCGCCGATGCCGGCGCGACAGACCCTCGGGTTCGATACGCCGTTCTCGACCGAGCCGATCGAGGAACCGGCCCCCGCGAACTCGATGCTCAAGGCGACGTCGTTCGACGGGATCTCGCTGAGCACGCCGGACACGCCGTCGCGCGGGTCGGCGCCTGTGCTGCCCGTCCGAGACTCCGTGGCCTCCGGGCCGAGTGCGCGCGAGTTCTTCGCGCGGTTCGCCCATCGCTCGCTCACGCCCATCGCGACCCCCGTCGTCCAGGCATCACCCGCCGCGCCGGAATCCACGTCCGCGCCCTCCGCGGCGGGGCGGCTGCTCAGCCCGCTCGATGAGCTCTTCGGCGCCGGCGTGCTCCCGGAGGACGAGGCCGCTGCGCATCGGCTCGCGGGCGTCGGCGCCACGTCGGGTCCGTCGGGCGGGAGCGCGCTCGATTCGCTGTTCGGCGAAGGGCCGTCCGCCCCGATGCCGGCGGAGACGCCTCGGTCGTCGAGCGCGACGACGCCGTCGCGCGGCACCGTGCCTCGCGCATCGGAGAAGCTGCGTTTCGACCAGTTCTTCGCCAGCTCGCCGCCGGTCGAGGGCTCGGCCGCGACTCCCGCGCCGGCGCACGACGCGGAGCCCGAGCCGGCGTCCGACGACGCGTCCACGGAGGACGGGGAGCCCGGCGAGGACGACGATCTCGATCAGTTCCAGGGCTGGCTGCGGGGGCTGACCTCGTGAGGATCGCGGTCCTCAACGGACCCAACCTGAACCTCCTCGGGATCCGCGAGCCGCAGATCTACGGCACGACCACCCTCGGCGAGATCGAGGCGCGCCTCGAGGAGCTCGGCGCCGAGCTGGGTGTCACGCTCCTCTTCTCGCAGTTCAACGAGGAGGGGCGGATGATCGAGGCGATACACAACTGCCGGGGCGTGGTGGCCGGCGCGCTCGTGAACGCGGGCGCATGGACGCACACGAGTCTCGCCCTGCGCGACGCGCTCGTCGGGGTCTCGCTGCCGTACGTGGAGGTGCACCTCACCAACATCCACGCGCGCGAGCCCGCGCGCCGGCACTCCTGGCTCGCACCGGGAGCGATCGCGATCGTCTCGGGGTTCGGGGCCGACAGCTACGAGCTCGGCCTGCGCGGTCTCGTCCGCGCACTGGGTGGGGCGCCCTCCGGCGCCCGGTAGGTCACGCGCGCTCTGACGCGTTCGCTGGCGCCTTGCCGCGTCGGCTATCTTCCTCCCGTGTCCTCCCTCGTCTACGCCGTGCTCGCCGCGGCCGGGAACCTCGTCGGGGCCGTGGCGATCACCGCACGTCCGCGCTGGGCGCCCCGGACGCTCGAGCTCTTCCTCGCGTTCTCGGCGGGCTTCCTCGTGGCCGTCGCGGTCACCGGGCTGCTCCCCGAGGCGCTCGCGCACTCTGGGGCGCAGGGGGCGCTCGTGGTCCTCGGCGGCTTCCTGGCGGTGCACCTCACGCAGCACGCGCTCGTGGGGCATTTCCACTTCGGCGAGGAGACCCACCACGTGAGCCGCGCCGTCAGCGCGTCGGCACTCGCGGGGCTGCTGCTCCACACCTTCGTCGACGGCGTCGCCATCGCGAGCGCGTTCGGGGTCAGTCAGGAGCTCGGGGTGATCGTCTTCGGGGCGATCGTGCTCCATAAGGTGCCGGAGGGGCTCGCGATCGCGTCGCTCTGGATCGCGGCCGGCCGGACGCGGTCGGCCGCGCTCGGGGCCGCGGCGGCGCTCGGCGTCGCCACCCTCGCAGGCGTCGTCCTCACCGATCTCAGCACGACGCTCGAGCACTGGGGACTCGCCCTCTCCGCCGGCGTGACGCTCTACGTGGGCGCCTCGAACCTGATCCCCGAGTTCCAGGGCAAGGCGGGATGGGGTCACAACCTCGCGTTCTTCGGCGGGTGCGGGATCGCCGTCGGGCTGCGCGCGCTCATCGGGCACTGACGATGGCACGCTCCGGGCCCTCGCGCGGACGCGGCGCGCCGACCGCGCCCGGGCTGTTCGAGCGTCCCATGGGCGCACCGCTCGCATCGCGCCTGCGCCCCCGCACGCTCGATGAGGTCGTCGGGCAGGCGCATCTGCTCGGGCCGGGCAAGCCGCTCCGCGTCGCCATGGAGGCGGGCGAGACCGGGTCGATCCTCCTCTGGGGGCCGCCCGGGACGGGCAAGACCACCATCGCCCGCCTCGTCGCGCGCCACGTCGAGGGCGAGTTCGTCCCGTTCAGCGCGGTCACCGACGGCGTGCCGCGCATCCGCGAACTGGTCGGTGAGGCGGAGCAGCGGCGCGCGCTCGGGGCGCGCACGGTGCTCTTCGTCGACGAGATCCACCGGTTCAACCGCGGGCAGCAGGACGCGCTGTTGCCGCACGTGGAGAGCGGACTCCTCACGCTCATCGGGGCGACGACCGAGAACCCGAGCTTCGAGATCAACGGGGCGTTGCTGTCCCGCATGCGCGTCTTCGTCCTCCAGCCGCTCGGGGCGGAGAGCATCGCCGCGCTGCTCCGCGTGGCGATCGAGGACGCCGATCGCGGACTCGGCGGCCGGGGCCTCGTGCTCGCGGACGATGCGTGCGCCCTGCTCGCCGAACAGGCCGACGGGGACGCGCGCCGCGCCCTGACCGTGCTCGACGCGGCGGCGGTGCTGGCCGAGTCCGCGGACGCCGACGCATCGGGTGCGCGGCTCATCTCGCGCGGGATCATCACCGACGCGCTCCAGCAGCGGGTCGCGAGCTACGACAAGTCGGGGGAGCAGCATTTCAACCTCATCTCCGCCTATCACAAGGCGCTGCGCGGCTCCGATCCGCAGGGCGCGCTGTACTGGCTGGCGCGGATGATCGAGGGCGGCGAGGACCCGCTCTACATCGCGCGCCGTACGGTCCGGTTCGCGGCCGAGGACGTCGGGCTCGCCGATCCGCGCGCACTCGAGGTCGCGATCGCCGCCCGCGACGCCTTCCACTTCCTCGGCTCGCCCGAGGGGGACCTCGCCCTCGCCGAGGCGGCGGTGTATCTCGCGACGGCGCCCAAGTCGAACCGCGTCTACGTGGCGTGGAAGGCGGCGCTCGACGCCGCGCGCGCCACGCCGGCGGCCGCGGTCCCGTTGCACATCCGGAACGCGCCGACCGGCCTGATGAAGGAACTGGGGTATGGTGCCGGGTATCAGTACGCGCACGATGCGCCGGGCGCGTACGTGCCGCAGGATTACCTTCCGGACGAGCTCCGCACGCGGGAGTTCTACGTGCCGGGACCGTTCGGATTCGAGAAGGAAGTGGAGAAGCGGCTTGCGTGGTGGCGCGCCCTGCGCGACCGCCACGAGCAGGCCCAGTCGACCAACCCGGGAGCGCAGGCTCCCCTGCCGGAGGACGGATGATGCGTCGTTGGATGATGGGACTCGCGCTGGTCTCGGTGGCGACGGTCGCCGGGTGCAAGACGCTCGCGCGCCAGGCGTTCGCCAATCCGGTCGTCGAGGTGAAGGACGTGCGCGTGAAGGGAGTCGGCCTCCAGGGCGGCTCGCTCGACGTCATCCTCGACGTCTACAATCCGAACGACTATCGCATCGACGCGCGGAGCATCAGCTACACCGTCTTCGTCGACTCGGCGCAGATCGCGACCGGCGAGATCGAGAAGCTCATGACGCTCTCCAACCTCGGGCACTCCGAGGTCGTGGTGCCGGTGGAGTTCACCTTCGCCGCCGTGCAGAAGGCGGTGCAGAAGTTCGCGATGCGCGGCAGCCTCGACTACCGCGTCACCGGCGCATTCACGATGGTGACGCCGATCGGGAGCATCACGCGGCCCTATTCCGGGGCGGGGCGGCTCGACTCGTTCCGCTGAACCGCCGAGGCACGTGGCGCGAGGGGAAGGCGCGCGCGCCGAGTGAGGAAGTCGAAGGGTGAGGGAGTGGGGGAGGAGAGCGTCGGCGCGGGCCCCGGGGATTACATTTCCCCTCACCCCGTGCTGGGGACCTCTCCCGGTCCCCTCGCTCCTTCCCCTCGTTCCTCGCTCCTCCCATCCGCTCCCTGATCGAGCTCTCCGCGCCCCAAGAGCGCGCCATCCTCGTCGGCGCGCCCATCAAGCGCACCAACGCGCGCCATCACGTCTCCGAGCACCTCGAGGAACTCGAGCGGCTCGCGGACACCGCGGGCGCGCTCGTCGTCGGCACGCTCACCCAGCAACTCGACCGTCCGGATCCGTCCACCTACATCGGGCGCGGCAAGGTGGAGGAGCTCAAGTCGATGCTCGTGGCGCACGATGCCACGCTCGTCATCTTCGACGATGAGCTCTCGCCGGCCCAGGGCAAGAATCTCGAGGGCGAGCTCGGCAAGCGGGTCATCGATCGCGCCGAGCTCATCCTCGACATCTTCGCGGTGCGCGCCCGCTCGGCCGAGGCGCGGATGCAGGTGGAACTCGCCCAGCTCGAGTACTCGCTCCCGCGCCTCACGCGGATGTGGACCCACCTCGAGAAGTTCCGCGGCGGCATCGGCGTGCGCGGTCCGGGCGAGACCCAGCTCGAGACCGACCGTCGCCTCGTCGGTCAGCGGATCAAGCTGCTCAAGGATCGGCTCGAGGAGGTCACGAAGGCGCGGCACCAGCAGCGCGCGGGGCGCACCGGGACCTTCCGCGCCTCGCTCGTCGGCTACACCAACGCGGGCAAGAGCTCCATCCTGCGCGGCGTCTCGGGGGCGTCCGAGGTCTTCGTCGAGGACCGGCTCTTCGCGACCCTCGACCCGCTCACCCGCGAGGTCGATCTCGGCGATCACCAGTCGGTGCTCCTCACCGACACGGTCGGCTTCATCCGCAAGCTCCCGCACCATCTCGTCGCGAGCTTCCGCGCGACCCTCGAGGAGGTGCGCGAGGCCGACCTGCTCCTCCACGTGATCGACGCGAGCCATCCGTCGTGGGAGGAGCAGCGCCTCGTCGTCGACGACGTCCTCGCCGACCTCGGCGTGCAGGACGTGCCGATGGTCTACGTCTTCAACAAGTCCGACCGGTTGCTGCCCGAGGTGCGCGAGGCGCTCGCGGCGCGGATCGAGAACCTCGCCCCGGGGTCGATCTTCACCTCGGCCGCCGAACCGGCGGGGCTCGAACCGCTGCGCGACCTGCTCCGCGAGCGCCATCGGCAGCGTCGTGCCGAGGTCGAACTGTTGCTCCCGATGACCGACGGGCGCCTCATCGCCGAGGCGCACCGCGTGGGGGAGGTCCTCTCCACCGAGGCGGACGACGACGCGGGCGTACTGCGCATCCGCGGGCGCTTCGACGCGGCATCGCTCGGGCGCCTCGAGCGGGGCGGGGCGACGCGCCCGTGAGCGCGGCGGCCGATCGCCTCGGGCGGCTGCGGCAATCACTGTCGGCGAGCGGCCTCGATGCGCTGCTCGTGAGCGCGTTGCCGAACATCCGGTACCTCACCGGCTTCTCCGGGTCCAACGGTCTCGTGCTCGTCACGCCGTCGGAGTGCGTGCTCCTGACCGACTTCCGGTACGCGACGCAGGTGAAGACCGAGGTCGTCCCCGAGGTTCGGGTCGTGATCGAGTCCTCGTCCCTCTGGACGCGGCTCTGGAAGGTGCTCGCCGATCAGTCGTCGACGCAGGTCCTCGCCTTCGAGAGCGCGCACGTCACCCACCACGACGCCGCCCGGTTCCTCGATGCCGCCAGCGAGGGGGCCCGCTGGCGCTGGCGCCCGGCGATCAACCTGGTCGAGGTGCTGCGCGAGTCGAAGGACCCCGACGAGGTGGCGCGGATCCGCGAGGCGGTGCGCATCGCGGAGCACGCCCTCGGGGCGACGCTCCCGCACGTGCGGGCGGGGATGACGGAACTGGAGGTGGCGGGGCGGCTCGAGCACGAGCTGCGGTCCGCCGGGAGCGAGGGTTTCGCGTTCGAGACGATCATCGCGGCCGGCGCCCGGTCGGCACTGCCCCATGCGCGTGCCTCGCGTCACATGATCGCGAAGGGTGACCTGCTCCTGTTCGATTTCGGGGCGATCCATGCCGGGTACGTCTCGGACATCACGCGGACCTTCGTGGTCGGCGCGCCGCCGACGGCGCGGCAGCTGGAGATCCACACGGCGGTTCGGGAAGCCAACGGGAGCGCTTCGGCGCTCGTTCGGGCGGGAATGCGCGGCCGGGATGCCGACGCGCTCGCGAGGGACTACATTGACCGCCTTGGCTTCGGCGACGCTTTCGGGCACTCGCTTGGGCACGGGATCGGGCTGGAGATCCACGAAGCTCCCCGGTTGGCGAAGACCGCGGAGACGCCACTTACGGCCGGCGCCGTCGTGACGATCGAACCGGGGATCTATCTCGAAGGGTGGGGTGGGGTGCGCATCGAGGACGACGTCGTCCTCGGCAGCGAGGGCCCCGAGGTCCTCACGGGCTTCACGCGGGAGCTGTTGCAGTTGTAGCGAGGACAGGGGAGGGATGGCGTCATCCCTCCTCCTTCATCATTCATCTGCCCCAACATGATCGATCTTCGGTACGTCAAGAAGCTGCTCGAGATGCTCGACGAATCCACGGTGGACTCGATGGAGATCTCGTCCGACAAGGGCATGCGGATCCGGCTGAGCAAGACGCCGACCGCGCGCGGGGTCATGCAGTACGCCCCTGCTGCCGCCCCGGCGCCCGCCGCGCCCGCGGCCGCCGCTGCGCCGGCTCCCGCGGCCGCCGCTTCGGCACCTGCCACGCCGGCTCCCGCGGCGGCCGGCAACCTGACCGACGTGAAGTCGCCGATGGTCGGGACCTACTACGGCGCGCCCGAGCCCGGCGCGAAGCCGTACGTCTCGGTGGGCCAGCAGATCAAGAAGGGCCAGGTGCTCTGCATCATCGAGGCGATGAAGATCATGAACGAGATCGAGAGCGAGGTCTCGGGCACCGTCGTGGAGATCAACGCCACCGACGCGCACCCGGTGGAGTACGGCCAGGTGCTCTTCCGCGTGCAGGCGAATGGCTGAGCCGCGCAAGACCGTGGCGCAGCCCGCGGGAGGGGCCGCACCCGCCGCCGCGCCCGCGCCGGGCGCCGCGGCCGCGCCGCCGTACAACTTCAAGTTCGTCTTGCAGACGATGGCCCAGCAGGGCGGGTCCGACCTGCACCTCAAGATCGGTCGCGCGCCCACCATGCGGCTCAACGGCGAGCTCGTCGCCATGGACCTGCCCGCGCTGCGCCCCGAGGACCTCCGCTCGATCGGTGAGCAGATCATCCCGCCCAAGCAGCGGCGCGAGTTCGACGAGGCCAAGGACGCCGACTTCGCCATCGGCGTTCCGGGCGTCGGCCGATTCCGCGTGAACGTGTACCAGCAGCGCGGCTCGCTCGCCTACGCCTTCCGCGCGATCGCGTTCCAGGCCCTCAGCATGGAGGAGCTCAACCTCCCGGGCGTCCTGAAGGAGATCGCCATGCGCCCGCGCGGCCTCGTGCTCGTCACCGGCATCACCGGTTCGGGCAAGTCGACCGCGCTCGCCTCGATGATCCAGTACGTCAACGAGAACAGGCACGCGAACGTGATCACGATCGAGGATCCGATCGAGTTCCTGCATCGCGACATCAAGTGCCACATCAACCAGCGCGAGGTGGGGACCGACACGACCTCGTTCGCGCAGGCGCTCCGTCGCGTGCTCCGGCAGGACCCCGACATCATCATGATCGGCGAGATCCGCGACCTCGAGACGCTCGAGATCGCGCTCAAGGCCGCGGACACGGGGCACATGGTCTTCTCGACGCTCCATACGATGGACGCGACGCAGACCATCAACCGCATCCTCTCGTTCTATCCGCCGCACGAGCAGGCCGACATCCGCTTCCAGCTCTCGACCGCGCTGCAGGCCGTCATCTGCCTCCGCCTCGTCCCGCGCGCCGACAAGGCGGGGCGCATCCCGGCCACCGAGATCCTCGTCAACAGCGCCGCCGTCTCCGAGAACATCCGCGACGCGACCAAGGCCCTGTCCATCCCGGAGCTCATCCGCGAGGGCACGGTGCAGTACGGCATGCAGTCGTTCGACCAGTCGCTCCTCAACTGGTACAAGCAGGGCGTCATCTCCTACGAATCCGCACTCGCCGCGTCGACGAGCCCCAGCGAGTTCGCCCTGCGCGTCCAGGGCATCGCCGGGTCGTCCGAGGGCGATTGGAGCCAGGTCAACCAGGGCGCACGCTAAGTGTTCAAGAAAGTCCTCATCGCCAATCGCGGCGAGATCGCGCTGCGCGTCATCCGCGCCTGCCGCGAACTCGGCGTCGAGACCGTTGCCGTCTATTCCGAGGCCGATCGCGAGTCGCTCCACGTCCGGTTCGCCGACGATGACGTCTGCATCGGGCCGGCGCCGGCCCGCGCCTCCTACCTGCGCATCCCGCGGCTCATCGCCGCCGCCGAGATCACCGGCGCCGACGCCATCCACCCCGGCTACGGCTTCCTCGCCGAGAACGCCGAGTTCGCGGAGACCTGCGCCGCGAGCGGCATCACGTTCATCGGTCCCACGCCGCACCAGATCCGCACGATGGGCGACAAGTCCGCCGCGCGCGCGGCGATGATCGCCAACGGCGTGCCCGTCGTCCCCGGCTCGCCCGGTCCCGTCGAGGATGTCGACGAGGCGCTCGCGATCGCCGAGAAGATGGGCTTCCCCGTGATCATCAAGGCGTCGGCGGGCGGAGGCGGCAAGGGCATGCGCGTCGCGCGCGACATCGACGACTTCGCCCGGTCCTTCCAGCTCGCGCGCTCGGAGGCCCTCAGCGCCTTCGGCAACGGCTCCGTGTACGTCGAGAAGTACCTCGAGCGCCCGCACCATGTCGAGTTCCAGATCCTCGGGGACACGCACGGCAACGTCATCCATCTCGGCGAACGCGACTGCTCCGTGCAGCGCCGCCACCAGAAGCTCGTCGAGGAAGCGCCCTGCCCGGTGATGACCCCGGAGCTGCGCGAGCGCATGGGCGCCGCCGCGGTGAAGGGCGCCAAGGCGATCGACTACGTCGGGGCC
>JBGATT010000060.1:0-17015 GCA_044229035.1 Gemmatimonadaceae bacterium
GGCGCGGGTGAAGGTGTCCTTGAAGCTCGGTCCGATCTCGCCCGCGCCGCCGGTGGACCCCGCGCCGCCCGACCCCGGAAGCACCGGGACGACGATCTGCCGCGGTCCGTCCTGGATGCGCGGCGTGACCTGCGAGAAGCTCGAGGAGAGCGATCCGATGGGCGACGTCATGGCGGGCTCAGCCGCGGAGGTTGAGACGTCCGCCGCGCGCGGGGAGCGACGGCGTGGTGGCGATGCGGTGCCCGTAGCTCAGCGGGCCCATCGCGTCCTCGCGCGCGAAGAAAGCGCGCTCATCGGCGGTGAGGACCTTCCAGAGCTCGGGATCGGTGCCCTTGGGCGGACGGAGCGCGGAGGATTCGTCTGCGGCCGGGAGCTGCGGCGTCCGCTCCACCGGCGCCGGCTGCGTGCGCGTGGGGAAGGTCGGACGGACCGCGGGCGTCGATCCGGCGGAACCGGTGTCGAGGCCGTACGGGGAACGCGAGCTGACGGGGCGGGGAAGGGGGGCGCCGAGTCCGTTGGTCTGCATCGGAGGGGAGTCCAGGGAGGGAGTCAGATGTCGATCGCGCGACGGAGCATCGCCTTCATCGAGGAGAACGCGGTCGCGTTCGCGTCGTACAGGCGGCGCGCTTCCATCAGCGTGACCAGTTCCTGCGTGGGGTCGACGTTCGGGTAGAGGACGTAGCCGGCCTCGTCGGCGTCGGGGTGGCCCGGCTCGTAGACCTTCTCGAACGGAGTGGTGGTATCGGCGGCGATGCCGGTCACGCGCACGCCACCGTCGATGGAGACATCCTCGCCCGTCGACTGGGCGATGGGGCCTCCGCCGATCGCGGGTTCCATCGTCACGATCCTCCGTTGATAGGGCCCGCCGTCGGCGGTGCGCGTGGTCTCGGTGTTCGCGAGGTTGGCGGAGGCGACCTCCATGCGGAGCCGCTGGGCGGAGAGGCCGCTGCTGGAGATCCGAAGGCCGCGGAACATCGCCGGGTCCGGACGCAGGGCGCGGCTCTTGACCTCGGGGAGCTCGAACGAGGAGCCGATGGGGCCGATCGAAGTCATGGGAGTAGTTCCTCAGTTGGCGTCAGCGGTCGCGGATCGCGCTCTTGAGCGAGGCATACGCCTTCTCGAGGAGCTTGGCGGTGGCTTCGAAGCGGAGCTGCTCATCGGCGAGCGCGACCATCTCGGCCTCGACATCGACCGGCGCGACGACGCCGTCGCCCGGCACCTGCGGGCCCTGCGCCGCGGACGACAGCGCGAAGCCGTCACCGTTGAGCGAGGCGCGCGCCACGCGCGACTGGATCCCGCGCACGCGTTCCTGATTCACATCCAGGGCACGCTTGAGCGGCGATGCGGTCGTGGTGCGGTCGACGAATCCGAAGAGCATCTGGCCTCCGCGGAGCAGGTCGGTCAGGCGGGATTGCCGGAACGCACCACTCCTCGGTGATGCATAAGGCAGGGCGCGGGCCAAACTCCCGGGCGCGTGGAGCGGCCGGGGAGGACGTCTCTCAAGTTGTTGTATTACAACGGCTTGTAACGCACTCAAGGCGCGCCGGAGTGCTCACGGCGGCGGGGGATGGAGCCCGGCAGTTATTGCCGGGAGTGCGGAGATTGCCGTCCGCGCACCCGCGGGACGGTCGGCGCGGAGGGTCCCTACTCTTCCTTGCCGGCGGCGTTCAGCTTATGCCGCAACGTGCGGACGCTCATGTTGAGCAGTCCGGCCGCCTTGGTGCGATTGCCGCCCGCGCGCGAGAGGGCCTCGTCGATGAGGAGCTGCTCCGCCACGACGACATCGAGCGACGGCAGCCAGAACCCGTTCGGGTCGGCCGGCGCGGGGGCCGCGCCAGGAATGGGGGCCGCGACCGGCCGGATGATCGGCGTCCCGCGGATGGGCGTCGGCCCGCCGCCGACGACGAGGCCGAGACGGGCCGAGTCGAAGTGGTGCGGTTGGAGGATCGGATCGGGCGAGAGGATGACGGCGCGCTCGATGGTGTGCTGCAACTCGCGCACGTTCCCGGGCCAATCGTAGTCCTGCAGGAGCTGGACGGCGGCCGGGCTGATGCCATCGAACGGATGGCCGCTCTCCTTGGCCGTCTTGAGCGCGAAGCGATAGGCGAGGACCGCGATGTCCTCACGACGCTCGCGGAGCGGCGGGATCCGGATGGGGATCACCGACAGTCTATAGAAGAGGTCCTGGCGGAACCTCCCTTCGGCGGACTCCAGCGCGAGGTCGCGATTGGTGGTCGCGACGATGCGCACGTCGACGGTGATGGGGCTCGTGCCGCCCACCCGCTCGAACCGCTGCTCCTGCAAGACGCGCAGCAGCTTGGCCTGGAGGTCCAGGCGCATCTCCGAGATCTCGTCGAGGAGCAGGGTGCCACCGTCGGCGCGCTCGAAGGCGCCCTCGACGCGCTTGAGGGCACCGGTGAAGGCGCCCTTCTCGTGCCCGAAGAGGGCGGACTCGACGAGGTTCTCCGGGATCGCGGCGCAGTTGAGCTGGATGAAGGGGCGGTCGCGCCGCGGGCTCTGCTCGTGGAGCGCACGGGCCGCCAGTTCCTTGCCGGTGCCCGACTCGCCCTGCAGGAGGACGGTCGCGCGGGTGGGGGCGGCGGTCGCGATCACGTTCAGCATCTGCCGGATCTGCGGCGAATCGCCGATGATCTGTCGCTCGTGGCGAAGTGCCATCACCTCGCGGCGGAGCGACTCGTTCTCCCGGCGGAGGCGCGAGAGCTCGAGCGCCGCGCTGACGGCCACCTCGAGCTGGTCGGCCCGCACCGGCTTGGTGATGTAGTCCACCGCGCCGGCCTTGATGGCCGCGACCGCGTGCTCGATGGAGCCGTGCCCGGTGAGCATGATGACCGGGACGTCGCTCCCTTCCTCCCGGAGGTACTCGAGGAACTCGAGCCCGGTCATGCCGGGCATCCGGTGGTCGAGGATGATGAGGTCGAGCGACTCCCGCTGCAGCACGCCGAGCGCTTCCGGGATGTTGGACGCGCCGTACGGCGTATGTCCCATCCGGAAGAGCGTGTCGTGGAGGATCGCGCCGACCGTGGGATCGTCGTCGACGAACAGGATGTGCGCCATCGGGAGGTGCGGGGTTGCAGGGCTCAAGTGCGGGGCGAGCGGGCCGACACTCACAGCATGGACGTGTAGCCACGCGGCAAGGTGACCGCGGGGCGCGTGCCCGTTCATAAGGTAGCCCCAAGCTCTCTCCCTCGGCATCCCGGGTGGCCCCATGCGCGTCACGAGCAATCTCCTCGTGCGAGACCAACTGACAGCCCTGCAATCCTCCGCCCAGGCGATGGTCCGGGCGCAGGCGCAGGTCACGACCGGCAAGCGGATGATGGCCGGGTCGGACGACCCGGTCGGCAGCCGTGATGTGATGGCGGCCGACGGCCGCCTCCGGGCGATCACCCAGTACCGGCGCGGCCTCGACACGGCCAAGGGACGGCTGGCGCTGCAGGACCAGGTGATGACGCAGGTCACCTCGCTGCTGACGCGCGCCCAGGAGCTGACCGTCGCGGCGGCCACTGACACGATCGACGCCAACTCGCGCGCGACGATCCAGAAGGAGGTCGAGGGGATGTTCAACGAGCTGGTGGCGCTCGCGAACACCTCGGTCGAGGGCGAGTACCTCTTCGGCGGGCACCGCGTGACGGAGCGGCCGTTCGAGGTGACGGGCACGGGAACGACGCTGACGTACACGACGACCGGCGCGGCCGGGGACCGTCCGATCGAGGTCGATGCGGGCCGCACGATCATCCCGACCGACGACGGGGCGACGCTCTTCCTCGACACGGGCGTGCTCGACGCGGTGCGCGACCTCGCGGTGGAGCTCGCGGGTCCCGCGAGCGCCGGGAACACCACGCTGCGCGCCGTCGGGCAGACGCTCACCGCCTCGTTCGATGCCGTGCAGGAGCGCGTGGGCGCCCTCGGCGCACGCGCGAGCACCATGGACCTGGTGGGCGCCAACCTCGATGCGTTCGAGGGAAGCCTGCAGGCCTTCCGATCCCAGATCTCCGAGGTGGACTTCGAGGCCGCGGCCGTCGAACTCATCTCGCGCCAGAACGCCTACCAGTCGGCCCTGCTGGCGAGCAGCAAGGTGCTTGGCCTCAACCTCTCGGATTACCTGCGATGACGGCGACCGCGCCCGACCTGATGGACCGTTCCTCCGGCACCCCGTCGCGCCGCGCGAGCGATCGCGCGATCGAGCGGCCGACGATGCACAAGATGCGGCGCACGAAGCTGCGGTCGCAGTTGCTCGGCGAGCTCATCGTGGACGAGGACGCGATCCTCGAGTTCCCCGACGGCCTCTTCGGCTTCGCGAGCTGCAAGCGGTGGGTGTTGGTGGGGGCGGGGAAGCCGGGGTGGTGCTGGTTGCACGCGATGGATCACCCGGCGCTCGCGTTCCTGCTCGTCGACCCGTTCGATGCGTATCCCGAGTTCGCGGTGACGCTGACGCCGCATGACCTCGCGGCGCTCGGCGTCTCGAGCGCGACGGAGGTGGGCGTGTTCGCGATCGTCACGTTGCCCCGCGCGGCGGGCGAGGTGATGACGGCGAACCTGCAGGGCCCGGTGGCGATCGCCGCGTCGTCGCGGCGCGGCCGGCAGCTCGTGCTGGGCGACGCGCGCTTCGCGGCGCGCGCGCCCTTGACGGTGTCACTCGGTGCGACGGCGACGCCCCTCGCTCAAGTCCTGCGCGGACCCGACGACACTGAAGCGTGAAGTCGAAGACGGGTGTTCGCCCGTCACGAATGGGAGCACGGACGCTCCACTCAACGTTCCAAGGGAGGAACACCAGTTATGCGTATCAACACGAACGTCTCCGCGAACGATGCCTCGCGCAACCTCTCGCGCGTGAATGCTGACGTCGCCGGCTCGATGGCGAAGCTGTCGTCGGGCTTCCGCATCAACAAGGCGGGCGATGACGCCGCCGGCCTCGGTATCGCGAACAAGCTTCGCGCCGACACCCGCGCCCTCTCGCAGGCCGCGAAGAACGCCGAGCAGGCCAACTCGCTGCTCTCCGTCGCGGAAGGCGGCCTCCAGACCGTCGGCAAGATCCTCGAGCGCATGAAGGAGCTCGCCACGCAGTCGGCGTCGGACAACACCGATGCGGACGGCCGCACGGCGATCCAGGCGGAGTTCACCGCGCTGCGCACCGAGATCAGCAAGATCGTGACGACCACGAAGTTCCAGGGCAAGACGCTGCTCGACGGCGGCTTCGGCAACGCGGTCGACACCGGCGCGGCCTCGACGGCCCTCGACGCCGGCACCGGCGTCTTCTCGGCGACGATCAACGGCACCGCCGCGGACGATTACGACATCACGCAGACCGCGGACGGCTCGATGACCGTCACGAACGGCTCGGGTGTCACGCAGACCGTCACCGGCCTCGTGGCCGGCCGCCAGACGGTGACCTTCGACCAGTTCGGCCTCACCCTCGAGCTCGACGCGAACTTCGACGAGACGCTCGCCACGGGTTCGGCGGACGGCACGACGATCCAGGTGGACGCGGGCGCCGCGGGTGGCGCGTTCATGGTCCGCTCGTCGGGCGCCTACACCTCCGACGACCTCATCACGCTCGACAACGTCGACGTGACCGTCGCGACGCTCGGCATCGACACCGACACGCTGGCGACCGCCACCGGCGCGCAGACCGCGCTGAGCAACATCGACGACGCGATCGAGGTCGTCAACGGCTCGCTGGGCGACGTCGGCGCGGCGCAGAACCGCATCGGCTACGCGCTCGAGAACGTCAAGGCGCAGATCTCGAACTTCACGGCCGCCGAGTCGGTCATCCGTGACGTCGACATGGCCGAGGAGATGACGAAGTTCTCGAAGAACCAGATCCTCTCGCAGGCCGGCACGGCGATGCTGGCGCAGGCGAACCAGTCGGCGCAGGGCATCCTGCAGCTGCTTCGTGGTTGATCCACTTGGACCGGACGGGGGCGGCGATCCCGCCGCCACCGCCCCGGCCATGGTCTGACCCGTCGCCCGCATCGCCGAGTCCGCGCGGCGATGCGGGCCGACGGCCATCCAGGAGTTCCCGTGACGACACCCATCGGTTCGTTCCAAGGCCTCGCGAGCGGCATCCAGTGGCGCGACCTCGTCGACCAGATCATCGAGGTCGAGACGGCGCGCGCGCTCCAACCCGTGAGCGGCTCCCTCGGCGCCGAGCAGCGGCGCATCGAGGGCTGGACCGCCATCTCCGCCGCGGTGACCCGCGCGCGTGACGCGCTCGCCGCGCTCAAGGACGGCAGCGCCTTCCGGACCAAGTCGGCCACGGTCGGCACGACCGCCTCGGGGCGCGCGCTGGCCACGGTCGGCTCGATCGCCAACGCGGCGCCCGGCCGCTACGCGGTCTCGGTCGAGAACCTCGCGCGTTCCGAGAAGCTCACCGGTCTCGCCGTCGCGGACCCGGCCGAAGCGCTCGGACTGAGCGGGCGCTTCTCGCTCAACGGCACGTCGATCACCATCGAGACGACCGACACGCTGTCGCGCGTGCGGGACAAGATCAACGCCGCCAACACCGGCGGGGCGCCGACCCGCGCCGCGGCCACGATCGTGACCGCGAACGGCGCGAGCCGGCTCGTCCTCACCTCCGAGACCACCGGTGCGCGCGGCCTCGAGCTCGCGGACGACCGCAGCGGTGCGGGCGGCACGAGCACCCTCGAGGCACTCGGCTTCATCGACTCGACGCGCGCCATCAACACGGGTGCCGATGGCAAGGCGCGCTCCATCCGCGTCTCGTCCACCACGCTCGCGGCCGCGGCGGCGCTCGGGATCAGCGTCTCACCCTCCCCGGCGACCATCATGGTCAACGGGCGCACCCTCACGGTGGACCTCGAGAACGACTCGCTCGCGCAGGTCGTGGCGCGCATCAATGCGCTGAGCCCGAATGCCGCGTCGATCGAGTCCGAGACCGAAGGGGGCACCACCTGGTCCCGCCTCGCCATCGCCGGCTCGGTCGCCGGCGACGGGTCGAACGCGTCGAACGTCGTCCTCGAAGCCCTCGGGCTGCGGGTCGGCGGGCGCACGAGCAGCGTCACGCAGGCCGTGACGCTCGACTCGGTCCTCACGGGCTTCGGCGCTTCGACGGCGACGGGCAGCACGCTGCTGACCGACCTCGGCGTCGGCTCGGTCGCCGGCCTGCAGGCCGGTGACGTCATCACGCTCGCGGGCACCGACGGTGCCGGCGCGGCGGTCAACCATACCTATACGGTGAGCGGCACCGACACGGTCGACGATCTGCTCGCCTCGATCGAGTCCGCGTTCGCGGGTGGACAGGACGTCGATGCGTCGATCGTCGGCGGACAGATCCGCCTGACCGACAGCGTCAGCGGCGAATCGCGCCTGGCCGTCACGCTCTCGGCGGGCCTGCAGTCCGGCGCGACCCTCGACTTCGGGTCCACCACGACCACCTTCGGTCGCGTCCGTCAGCTCGCCGCCGGCGAGGACGCGCAGGTCCGTGTCGATGGCGCGCTCATCACGTCGCGCACCAACACCGTCGCGGGGGCGGTCGGGGGGGCGACGCTCACGCTCCCCGGCGAGGAAGCCGGCGCGGAGTTCGAAGTGGCGATCACCAACACGCGCGAGACCTCGGTCGGCGTGGTGGAGGAGTTCGCCAAGGCGTACAACGCCCTCACGACCGCGATCGGCGCCGAGACCAAGGCCGACGGGCGGCTGCCCTTCGCCAGCAGCGCGCGCTCGGTCCTCGGTGCGATGAAGGGCATCCTCCTCTCGAACCAGGTCGGCCTCGGCGCCTCGGCGCAGTACCTGCGCGCGGGGAGCGTGGGACTCTCGCTGCAGAAGGACGGCACGCTCAAGCTCGACTCGACCGCCTTCAAGGCGGCGCTCGACACGGATCCGCTCGGCGTCGAGGCGCTGTTCCGCTCGGCGGGCACCGCGGCGAACGCCAGCGTGCAGTACGTCGGCGCGGACGGCGTGACGCCATCGTCGGTGTCGGCCCTGGTCGTGACGCGCGCGGCGACGCGCAGCACCACGCTCGGCGCGGCCTTCGCGACCTACACCGCGGGCGCGACGCCGGCCTCGATGACCGTCACCGCCGAGGGCTCCGGCCGCAGCGCGACGGTCACGCTCGCCAACGGCGACACCCCGGCGATCCTCGCCGCGAAGCTGCAGGCCGCCTTCAATGAGGAGAACGTCGCGGTGAACGCGAGCGTGGAAGGCGGGGCCCTCCGCCTCACGAGCACCGAGTACGGTTCGTTGGGCGGGTTCACCATCGCCTACACGGATCCGGGCGCCGAGGCGCCGGGCACGCAGCTGGGGCTCGCCGCCGGGTCGTTCGACACCGGGCTCGACGCCGCCGGCACGCTCGACGGCGAGGCGATGACCGGGGCGGGGCAGTTGCTCACTTCGCTCAAGGGGCTCGTGCTGCGCTACACCGGCACCGACGACAACGCGACGTCGGAGGTGCGCTACACGCGCGGCCTCGCGGGCTCGCTGAGCCAGAGCGCCGAGTCGGTGCTCGCGTCGGGGAGCGGCGCGGCCGCGCTGCAGATGGATTCGGCGCGCACGCGCATCGCCGCGCTCGAGAAGCGCGAGCTCGACATCCTCGGGCGCCTCGAGCGCCGTCGTGCGGCGCTCGTCGCCGACTTTTCGCGCATGGAGACGCTGCTCTCGCAGTTGCAGTCGCAGGGGTCGTGGCTCTCGTCGCAGGTGACGACCATGAACGCGATCGCCGGCGCGCGCGCCGGCTGATCGCGGGCGTCGCGCGCGCGCGCCGGTCGCGCGCGCTCGCGACGCGCAGGACGTGATGGTGGCGTGCGATGCACGCATCTTTTGGACCGAGGTGCCGATACTCCAGCGTGTCACCCTGGAGCCCTCGATGTCCTACGCCACCTCAGCCCGATACAGCACCCGCCGCGGCGATCGCTATCGCGAGACCGCCGTCCTGACCGCGAGTCCGGGCGAACTCGTCGTGATGGTGTACGACCATCTGCTCGCCAGCCTGCTGCGCACGCGGAACGTGATCGCCGCCGGTGACCACGAGGTCCGCCTCAACGAACTCTCCCGCGCGCGCGACTCCGTCGCCGAGTTGCTCGCGACGCTCGACCGCCAGCGCGGCGGCGCGATCGCCGGCCAGCTCAGCGGTCTCTACACGTTCTTCCTTCGCGAACTGACCTCGCTGGGCGTGGACCCGTCGGTGGACCGGCTCGACCGGATCACGACGATGGTGCGTGAGCTGCGCGAGGCGTTCGTCGGCATCCAGCAGGGAGCGGCCCGATGAGCATTGTCCAGACGCGCGGCCAGTTAATGGCCGACTACGCCAGCGGGATCACCAGCCGGCTCTCGGCGGCCGACGAGTCGCTCCGTCTGGCGGTCATCGCCGGGGATACCGAATCGCTGCTGCAGGGGATGGGGGAGCGCGAGGCGGCGCTCACGGCGACCGAGGATCTGGTGGGCGAATTGTCACTGGCGGGGCTGTCCGCCGCCGAGCACGCCGCGATCATCCGGCTGATGGTGCAGGCGCTCGAGCGGAGCCAGGTGGCCCAGGCCGCCCTCGAGGCCGAGCTCTTCCGGGCGCGCCGGGAGGCCTCCCGGGCCCTGGCCGAGCCGATGCCGCAGTTCCGCCCCGGGGAGCGGGCCCTGTACGCCGTCCCCGGACGCCGTTCGAGTCTTCGGACGACCGGCTGATCTTGCCGGTCAAGTCGGCGGCAAGGCCGTCGATACTGAACTCCAAAGGAGGAGTACCCGATGACGATCCCGCCCACCGGCCCGAGCCGCCCCCGCCTTGAAGGAGCGGCTCCCGCCCGAACCCCGAGCAGCGTGGCGCGTGTCTCCGACGAGACCGCGCTCCGTCAGCCCGACGCGCCGGCCCTCGGCCAGCGCGACGTGCTCGATCTCTCGCCCGCCGCGCGCGCCCTCGTGGCCCGCACGGAGGACGAAGGGTCGCTGTCGGCGGAGCGCCTGCTCCAGATCCGGCAGCGCATCCTCGATGGCACCTATGACACTCCCGTCGTGCTCGATGCCGTAGCGTCCGCGCTGCGCAAGAGCGGCGACCTCCGCTGACCCGCGCCGCAGCCTTCTCACCCACTCGAGCGATCCATGCGTTTCCTCGTCGTCGACGATTCCGCGACCATGCGCCGCATCATCGTGAACTCGCTCGACCGCATCGGCTACACCGATGTGGTCGAAGCCGATGATGGCGCCACCGCGATCACCAAGTTCGCGGAAGGCGGCATCAGCTTCATCATCACCGACTGGAACATGCCGCAGATGAGCGGCCTGGACTTCGCGCGGAACGTGCGCGGGCGGCCCGATGGGGCGGACGTCCCGATCCTGATGGTCACCACCCGGTCGGCGCGCGAGGACATCCTCGCCGCGGTCGAGGCCGGCGTGAACAACTACGTGCTGAAGCCCTTCACCCCCCCCGTGCTCAAGGAGAAGATCGATGCGGTCCTCTCCGTGCGCGCGGCGGCCTGAACCGGAGGCGTTCGTCCGATGGCAACCCAGGTACAGTCCCACGATGACGTCCTCCATGCGACGGACACGGCCCTCCGGCTCGTGAACCAGGCGCTGGGTGACCTCGGCACGGCCGACAACCTCGCGCGCATCGCCGCGCCGATGGCGGAGAAGGGGGCCCACCAGAGCGGCAGCCTCCTCTCGCTCGCCTCGACGCTGCTCCGCGCCTACGCCGAGGTGGCCTCGCTGCTCGACCGCATCAAGCAGAGCCGCGGCCTCCTGCAGGAGGCGTCCGACGCGCGCCTCGACCAGATGAACAAGAAGCTCTCCGCCGTCACCTCGGCGACCGAGCTCGCCGCGACCGGCATGCTCGACGGCCTCGACCGCGCGATCGCGGTGGTGACCGAGCTCGAGCAGGAAGCGGAGGAGGCCGAGGACTTCGTGCGGAACGCCCGCTACACCGCGCTCCGCGAGGAGCTCTACGGGGTGATGACCCACGTCCAGTTCCAGGACATCACCAGCCAGCAGCTCGGCTACGCGGCCGCGGTGATCTCCGACACCGAGCGTCGGCTCGAGCAGCTCACCGGGATCTTCGAGCCGTTCGCGGCCGACGTGACCGCCGTGAGCGGCACGGTGCCGCACTCGGCGCCCAAGCACTTCGATCCGAACGCGGTGGCGGACAAGTCGGACTCGCAGGCGTTCGCCGACCAGCTCTTCGGCCCGCGCTAGGCGCCCGGCCATGGCCCTCCTCACCATCGACGACGCGATCGCCGCGTTCGTCGCCTGCGAGCCCGGGGACGAGGCCGCCCGCCGCCGCCTGCGCGAGCGCCTCTGGTCCCTCGTCGCCGACAAGCGCTTCGCACCGCCGGTGCGGATGTCGCTCGCCGATGCCATCGCGGTGCTCGACGATCCCTCCGAGTTCAAGGGCGACCGCGAGGCCGCCGGCCTCGAGAAGGTCCGCAATCATCTGGAGATCGCCGTCGATCACGACGAGAACGGCGACCGCGCGATGAGCGAGCCGGAGCCGGCGCCCGTGCCGCGCGACGTCACGCCCATGGGCATCCCGGTGGTCCCGGCCCCGGCCGCCGTCGGCGCGCCCGCCGCGCCCGCGACATTCACCATCGGCGATGATTGCGACCGCGCGCTCATCGAGGACTTCGCCGCCGAGGCGCGCGAGTACCTCGAGAACGCCGAGGCGGCGCTCCTCCGCCTGGAGACCGCCCCCGATGACGTGGAGGCGATCAACGACGTCTTCCGCGCCTTCCATACGATCAAGGGGACGTCGTCCTTCCTGGGCCTCGCGGCCATCGCCGGCTTCGCGCATCACGCCGAGGACATGCTCGACCGCGTCCGCGGCGCCGACCTCGCCTTCGCCGGCCAGGTGCCGGAGCTCTCGCTCCGGGCCGTCGACATCCTGAAGTCGCTCGTCCTCAGCATCCCGGCCGCGCTCGCCGGCGGTGCGCCGCCGCTCCCCGCGGATTACGGTGCGCTGCAGCAGGCGTTGAGCGATCCCGAGTCGCATGGCGGTGACGTGCCCCCTCGCCTTGTCGCGGAGGAGCAGGAGCCGGACTCGGCGGCCACCGCCGCGGCCGAGCTCGCGGGCGACTCGGTCTCGCGCCCGTCGCGCGCCGCCGCCCCGACGGCCGCGGCGGCCCCCGCGGCCGGCGTCCCGGTGACCGACCCGATGGTGAAGGTCCGGACCGACAAGCTCGACCGTCTGGTCGAGATGGTGGGCGAACTCGTGATCGCGAACACCATCCTCCTGCAGGATGGGATCGTGCGCGACGCGACGCACCACGATCTCGCGCAGAAGGTCCGGCACGCCGACAAGATCGTCCGCGAGCTGCAGGACCTCTCGCTCGGGCTCCGCATGGTCCCGCTGAAGGGCGCGATCACCAAGCTCGCCCGCGTCGTGCGCGACCTCGCGAACCGCAGCGGCAAGCAGATCGTGTTCGAGGTGACGGGCGAGGAGACCGAGGTGGACCGCACGCTCGTGGACCTCCTCGCCGACCCGCTGCTGCACATGGTGCGCAACGCGGTCGACCACGGGATCGAGGCGCCGTCCGAACGGCTCAAGCACGGCAAGTCCGCGATGGGCGTCGTGCGCCTCGAGGCGAGCCAGGCGGGCGACCGCGTGCTCGTCAAGCTCCGGGACGACGGGCGCGGACTGCAGCGCGAGAAGATCGTCGCGAAGGCCGTCGAGAAGGGCCTCATCGCCTCGGGCGACGGGATGTCCGACTCCGAAGTCTTCGACCTCATCTTCGCGCCCGGCTTCTCCACGGCCGAGGCGGTGACCGAGGTCTCGGGCCGCGGCGTGGGCATGGACGTGGTGCGCCGCAACCTCATGGCGATGCGGGGCCGCACGCTCATCGAGTCGAGCCCGGGCAAGGGGTCGGTCTTCACGATCGAACTGCCGCTCACGCTCGCCATCACCGACGGCATGATCGTCCGCGTCGGCGCCGAGCGCTTCATCGTCCCGACCGCGCAGATCCGCCGCTGCTTCCGCCCCGAGCCGAGTGCCGTGAGCACGGTGCAGGGCAAGGGCGAGATGGTGCAGCACGGCGGCGAGGTGCTCCCGCTGCTCCGGCTCCACCGGGCGCTCCGCGTCCTCGGGGCGCAGGAGCGGGTCGTCGAGGGGATCCTCATGGTCGTGGGCGACGGCAACAACCGCGTCGCGATCATGGTGGACGAACTCCTCGGCCAGCAGCAGGTCGTCGCGAAGCCGCTCGGCGAGGCGATCGGACGCGTGCGCGGGTTGACCGGTGGCGCGATCCTGGGGGACGGCCGCGTCGGCCTGATCCTCGACGTCGACGAGCTGGTGGTGGCGAGCCGCCAGGCGGCCGGCGACCCGGCCTTCGTGACGCAGGCCGCCTGACCGCTGCGGGAAAGCGTGACATCGGCCGATACTGCTCTCGAAGGCCATCTCCACCACCATCGCATCCGAGTCCGACATGACCGCGCCCGTCGCTGACCTCTCCCCGTCGACCCGTTCGCTCGGCGGCAAGTACCTGACCTTCGTCCTCGCCGGCGAGGAGTACGGGTTCGAGATCCTCACCGTCCACGAGATCATCGGGATGATGGCGGTGACGCCCGTGCCGCACAGCCATCACGTGATCCGCGGCGTGGTGAACCTCCGCGGCAAGGTGATCCCGATCGTCGACCTCCGCCGTCGCTTCAGCATGCCGGCGACCGACGCCGAGGAGACGTGCATCATCGTGCTCAACGTGAAGGGGCTGCTCGTCGGGATCGCGGTGGACGCGGTCTCCGAGGTGCGCATGATCGCCGAGGGCGAGATCGAGCCGCCGCCGTCGTTCGGCTCGGACGTCGACGTCTCGTGCCTGCTCGGCGTCGCGAACTCCGAGGGGAAGGTCCGCATGCTGCTCGACGCGGACAAGGTCCTCTCGATCGACGCCATCTCGTCGGCGCTCTGACCCCGCCGCCGGCCCCCCGGGCCGGCGCTCCACGTCCCGAACCGCGATCCGAGCGATGACCTCGACCAGCCCCATGCTCGCCTCGGGACCCGACCTGCGGCTCTCGGCCGACCGCTACGAGGCGGTCGCCGAGTACCTGCACGGCCTGTGCGGGATCCGGTTGCGCGATGGCAAGGAGGCGCTCGTCGTCTCGCGCCTCGGGCACCGCGTGCGCGCGACGGCGATGCCGTCGCTCGGCGCCTACATCGATGCCGTCCTCGACGGCGCGATCCCGGACGAGATCCCGCACTTCATCGACGTCCTCACGACGAACAAGACGAACTTCTTCCGCGAACCGGCCCACTTCGACTACCTGGTCGAGGAGGTGCTCCCGCGCCTGGCGGCCTCCGCGGGCGAGATCCGCATCTGGAGCGCGGCCTGCTCGTCGGGCGAGGAGCCGTACACCCTCGGCATGGTCGTGCGCGACCACCTGCCCGCGGACGCGCTGCGCCGGACGCGGATCCTCGCGACCGACATCTCGCATCGCATCCTCGCGACGGCGCGGAGCGCGCGCTACGCGGGCAACCAGTTGCAGGGGATCCCGCCGGAGACGCTCCGCAAGCACCTCGAGAAGGTGCCCGGGAGTCCCGATGCCTACACGGTGCGCAAGGAGGTCCGCGACCTCGTCCGCTTCGCGCGCCTCAACCTGATGGAG
Source organism: Gemmatimonadaceae bacterium (assembly GCA_044229035.1). GTDB lineage: Bacteria > Gemmatimonadota > Gemmatimonadetes > Gemmatimonadales > Gemmatimonadaceae > Pseudogemmatithrix. Next base: position 14,542 of record JBGATT010000060.1, read on the forward strand.
TCGTGGCCCATGAAGGGGCCGTTCGACGTCATCTTCTGCCGCAACGTGATGATCTACTTCGACCGCGAGACGCAGGAGCGGCTCGTGCAACGGTTCGCGACGCTGCTGCCGCCCGGCGGCATCCTCTGCGTCGGCCACGCCGAGAGCCTCTCGGGGATCGCGCACGGCCTGGAGCCGATCCAGCCTGCCGTCTATCGCAAGCCCGGCGGCGCGTCATGAGCCTCGCCGGCACCGCGATCCACAAACTCTCCGTTGCCGGGCGCAAGTGCGTCGGCATCGCAGGGTTGCACGTCGCCGGCACGGCCGGCGACGAGATCGTCACGTACGCCCTCGGCAGCTGCCTGGGGATCACGATGTACGACCCGCTCGCGAAGGTGGGCGGCCTCGTGCACGTCATGCTCCCCGACTCGACGCTCGACAAGGCGAAGGCGCAGAAGCAGCCGGGGATGTTCGTCGATACCGGCGTGCCCGCGCTCCTCGACGAGATGACGCGCGCGGGCGCGAGCAAGGGACGGCTGCGCATCGCCGTCGCCGGCGGCGCCTCGCAGCGCATGTCGGGGAAGGACCACTTCCAGATCGGGGAGCGGAACATCCGCGCCTTCGAGGCCTGGATGCTCGCCGCCGGCATGAAGGTCGTCGCCTCCGACGTCGGCGGCACCAACTGCGCGCGCACCATGACCCTCGCCGTCGCGAGCGGCTCGGTCGAGATCCGCGCCGACGGCGCGACGAAGAAGCTGGTCCCGTGACCGCCGAGCACCCGGTCCGCGTGCTGATCGTCGACGACTCGGCGCTCGTGCGCCGGGTGCTGTCGGACGCGCTCGGGCGCTTCATGGACGTGGAGGTCGTCGGGACCGCGCGCGACCCGTACGAGGCCCGCGACCAGATCGTCGCGCTCGAACCCGACGTGATCACGCTCGATATCGAGATGCCCCGGATGGATGGCCTCACCTTCCTCGAGAAGCTGATGCGGTCCAAGCCGATGCGCGTGATCGTCGTGAGCTCGGTCGCGCAGGCGAGCAGCGCCAACGCGGTGCGCGCCATGGCGCTGGGCGCGGTGGATGTCGTGCCCAAGCCGGAAGGGTCGATGTCGGTCCCGGACGTCGAGCGGCTGCTCATCCGGTCGGTGCGCGCCGCGGCGCGCATCCCGCTCGAACGGCTCAAGGCCCCGCGCAAGCGGATCATCCCCCCGGTCACCACCCGCCGCGCCGACGACGAGGGCGTGCCCTCCCGCCGCCTCGTCGCCATCGGCGCGTCCACCGGAGGGCCGCCCGCGATCGAGGCCGTGCTCGCCGGGCTCGGAGCTGACACGCCCGGCACGGTCATCGTGCAGCACATGCCGCCGCACTTCACCAAGGCCTTCGCCAATCGCCTCGACGGACTCTCCGCCATGCGGGTGCACGAGGCGGTGGACGGCGAGGTGATCCGCGACGGCACCGCGTACATCGCGCCCGGGGGATACCACCTCCAGGTGCGCCGCGCGCGCGAGGGCTTCGTCACGCACGTCAAGGACGGGCCGATGGTCCATCACCAGCGCCCCGCCGTCGACGTGCTCTTCGACTCGGTCGCGCAGGTCGCCGGCGAGACGACCGTCGCCGCGCTGCTCACCGGCATGGGCGCCGACGGCGGGCGCGGCATGCTCGCGCTGCGCGAGGCGGGCGCGTGGACCATCGCGCAGGACGAGGAGAGCTGCGTGGTGTACGGCATGCCCCGCGAGGCGGTGATGCTCGACGCCGTGGAGGAGATCCTCCCGCTCGACCGGATCGCCGGCGCGATCAACGCGCAGCTCGGACGCGGCCGTCGCGTCACGGGGCCGTCGATGCCCGCCATCATGCGCTGACCGGAGTCCCCATGCGTCGCCCTGCCGTCCTGCGTCCCATCCTCCTCGCCGCCGCCGTCGCCGCGGTGGGGCTCGTCTCGTGCCGCCGCGCGCACCCCGAGGCGGGGCCGGACGTGCGCGGCAACGCACCCGACATCACCGAACGCGACGCGCGGGCCCGCGCGGCCGCGGTGCGGCTCGAGCCGTACCAGTCGGTCGATCACGCCTTCCGCGACGCGAAGAGCCACCTCACGCATTCGGTGCGACTCACCGTGCAGGACAGCGCCGACTGGCGCACCGTCTGGGCGCGCATCGCCGGCCCGAACGACGCGGCCGAGCCGCCGGCGGTCGACTTCACGCGAGAGATGCTCCTCGTCGCGGGGATGGGGGAGCAGCCCTGCATGGGCTATCTCATCAACATCGACACCATCTTCCGCGACGACGACCGGCGCATCTACGCGGTCGTGCGCGAGCGGCACCGCGGGGCGGGGTGCGGCTGCCTCAACGAAGTGGTCTCGCCCGTGGACGTGGTGCGCGTGCCGCGCACCATCCGGCCGGTCACGTTCCTCGAGCGCCGCGAGTCGAACGTCTGCGAGGTGCGCTGACTCAGCGCCCCGCGGTCCGCGCCGCGGCGATCTCCTCGATGACCTCGAGCAGC
>JBGATT010000061.1:0-16908 GCA_044229035.1 Gemmatimonadaceae bacterium
ACCTCGAGGCGTGGACCGAGGTGCGCAACGACCTGATCGGCCGCACCTCGGGTGAGCTCACCCACATCCTGGGCCACCTCGGCGCGCTGCCGAAGGAGGACCGCCGCGAGGCGGGCCAGCGCGCGAACGCCGTGAAGGTCGCGATCGAGGAGGCGCTCGAGGTGCGGCGCGCCGAACTCGCCGCGACCGCTTCCAGCGGCGGGCCGCGCGTGGACCTGACGATGCCGGGGCGCGAGCGCTGGCGCGGCGCGGTCCATCCGGTCTCGCTCGTGATCGACGAGGTCTCCGAGATCTTCCGCGAGCTCGGCTTCACCATCGCCCTCGGCCCCGAGGCCGAGCACGCCTGGTACAACTTCGGCGCGCTCAACTTCCCGCCCGACCATCCGGCGATGGACCTGCACGACACGCTGTACATCGGCGACGAGCAGGTGCTGCGCACGCACACCTCGCCGGTGCAGGTGCGCACGCTGCAGCAGTACCCGCCGCCGATCCGCATCCTCGCGCCGGGCAATGTCTACCGGTCGGACCCGTTCGACCCGTCGCACGCCCCGATGTTCGCACAGATCGAGGGGCTCGTCGTCGACGAGGGCGTGAGCTTCGCGGACCTCAAGGCGACGCTGTCGCATTTCGCACGTCGTTTCTTCGGTCCGGCGACGAAGACGCGGTTCCGCCCGAGCTACTTCCCGTTCACCGAGCCGAGCGCCGAGATGGACGTGCAGTGCGGCGTGTGCGCGGGGTCGGGCTGCAGCGTCTGCAAGCACTCCGGGTGGGTCGAGATCCTCGGCTCCGGCATGGTGCACCCCGCGGTGCTCGAGGCCGCGGGCCTCGACAGCGAGCGGTACACCGGGTGGGCCTTCGGCATGGGGCCGGCGCGCACGGCCATCTCGCGGCACGCGATCCCCGACATCCGCATCCTCTACGATTCCGACGTCCGCTTCCTGGACCAGTTCGCCCGATGAAGATCTCGCACGAGTGGCTCGCCCGATTCGTCCCGCACGGCCGCGAGGCCACGGCCATCCGCGACCTCATCACCGCGCACGTCGCGACGGTCGAGGGGTTCGAGCGCCTGCGCGCGGACCTCGCGACGTTCGTCGTCGCGCGCGTCGTGGAGAGCGAGCGCATCCCCGAGACCAAGCTCTCGTTCAACAAGGTCGATGACGGCTCGGGGACGCTGCTCGAGGTCGTGTGCGGCGCGCCGAACGTGGCGGTGGGGGCGATGTACCCCTTCGCCCGCTCGGGGACGCGGGTGCCGCCGAGCGCGAAGAACCCGGCCGGCCTCCTGATCGAGAAGCGCAAGATCCGCGGCTTCACCTCGAACGGGATGCTCTGCTCGGCGCAGGAGCTCAACCTCGGCGACGATGCGGACGGCATCCTCACGCTCGAGACCAGCGCGGCGCCCGGCACGCCACTGCTCGATGTCCTGCCCCTCGGCGACGTGCGGCTCGAGGTGGACGTCCTGCCGAACCGCCCCGACCTGCTCTCGCATCGCGGCCTCGCGCGCGAGATCGCGGCGCTGACCGGCACGGCGCTCGAGTCGCCCGCCGAGCTCGCCGCGCTCCCGGCGGTCCCGGCGGCCGTCCGCGGGGACACCGAGGTGAGCGCGGGGGGACTGCGCGTGCGCCTCGAGGACGCGACCGACTGCCCGCAGTACGGGGCGGCGGTGATCACCGGACTCACGGTCGGGCCGAGCCCGGCGTGGTTGAAGGCGGCCGTCGAGTCGGTGGGCGGACGCTCGATCAACAACATCGTGGACGCGACGAACTACCTGCTCCACGGACTCGGACAGCCGGTGCACGCGTTCGATGCGGCGACGCTCGCGGGCGACAGCATCATCGTCCGGCGCGCGCGCGCGAGCGAGACGCTCGTGACGCTCGACGGGACGGAGCGGAAGCTCGACCCGCAGATGCTCGTCATCGCCGACGCCGAGCGCGCGACGGCGATCGCCGGCGTGATGGGCGGCCGCGCGAGCGAGGTCACCGCCACCACCACGCGCGTGGTGCTCGAGGTCGCGGAGTTCGCGCCGCGCGTGGTGCGCACGTCGCGCCGCAAGGCGGGGCTCTCGACGGACGCGAGCTATCGCTTCGAGCGCGGCATCGACTCGGCGGGCGTGGCCGAGGTGCTCGCGCTGGGCGCGGCGCTCCTCGCGCAGGTCGGCGGTGGACGTGTCGAGACGACGATGCTGGTCGGTGCGGTGCCGGCCGCCCGCGCGTCGGTCACGCTGCGGCCGTCACGGGTCGCGCTGCTGCTCGGCGAGCGCGTTCCGGCGGCGGAGATCACCGCCCTCCTCGGCGGGATCGGATTCGTCGTGACGCCGAGTGGCGAGGCGCTGACGGTCACCCCGCCGTCGTGGCGCCACGACGTGACGCGCGAGGTGGACCTCATCGAGGAGGTCGCGCGACTGCGCGGGTTCGATCGCCTTCCCGACGCGTTGCAGGGCGCGCGGCCGGGGACGGTCCCCGACCATCCGCTCTTCACCACGTACCGGCGTGTCCGCGATGCGCTCGTCGCCGAGGGGCTGCTCGAGGTGAGGCCGTTGCCGTTCACCTCCGGGCGTGTACCGGGCCGCGACGCGCTCGAGGCGGACCTCGTCCGCGTCATCAACCCGCTGGGGGACGATGAGCCGTTCCTGCGACGCTCGGTCCTCGAGACGCTCGCGCGTCGCGCGGAGTACAACCTGAACCGCATGCAGGGCGACGTGCGCCTGTTCGAGGTCGGCACGGTCTTCCAGGCGCAGGGAACGGCGCTGCCGCGTGAGGAGCAGCGCGTCGGCGTGCTCCTGATGGGACGTCGGCGTCCGGTGCATTTCACCGAGCCGCAGCCGCCCGCGTTCGACGAGTGGGATGCGCAGTCCCTGGCGGCCCGGCTGGGAGCGGCCGCGTTCCCCGGCGCCACGATCGCGCTGGTGCCGGCGGAGGAACCGTACCTCTGGAAGGTGCAGGCGGGCGGAGTCACGGTGGGCGAGGTGCGGCGACTCGCGCTCGATGCACCCGTGTGGGCCAAGCCCGCCTTCGGCATCGAGATCGCGCTCGGCGTGATCTCGAGCGCGATGGTCGCGGGACGCGGCGCGCACGCGCATGCGACGGCTCCCGAGCGGCCCCGGCCCGCGGCCCCGGTGCGGTACACGGCGCTGCCCACCACGCCGGCGGCGGAGTTCGATCTCGCGCTCCTCGTGCCCGATGCGGTGAGTGCCGGGCAGGTCGAGGCGCTCATCCGCAGCGTCTCGGGAACGCAGCTCGAGCGCTGCGAGCTCTTCGACCAGTTCCGTGGGGCCGGGGTGCCCGACGGGGCGCGCTCCCTCGCGTGGCGATTGACGTTCCGTCATCCGGAGCGCACCCTTCGCGACAAGGAGATCGAGGGGCGTCGGGTGCAACTGCTCAAGACCTTGGAGGCACAGCTCGGTGTCCGACCGCGCACGGCCTGACCTCGCCACGGGCGCGGCGTTCCGCGAGCTCGAGCACCTCGTCCGCAACCTGGGCGAGGAGCTCGCGACGTTCCGGAAGCGCGCGCACCAGGCGGAGGCGCGCCTGAAGGCGCTGAGCAACTCCCCGGCCGGCGACGCGTCGGCCGAGGAGCGCGTCGCGACCCTGGAGGCCGAGAACGCCCGGCTCCAGGCGCGGCTCGAGCAGGCGACCGACCGGACCCGGGCGATGCTCGATCGTGTGCGGTTCCTCCGCCAGCAGCACGTCCTCGGCGGTGAATCATGACGATGCACTCGACGCGCGTCCGCATCGTCGGCGAGGAGTACACCATCCGGTCGGAGGTGTCGCCGGAGGTGACGCGGGCGATCGCGGCGCACGTCGATGCGGCGATCCGGAAGGTGCTGGAGAGCCCGGCGATCACCGACCCCGGGAAGGCGGCGATCCTCGCCGCGATGTCGATCACCGACGAGCTGTTCCGGGAGCGGGCGGCGCAGGACGAGGTCGCCGAGGAGATGCGGGGCCTGTCCAGCGAGTTGCGTCGGTGGCTTCCGCCGGGGAAGCGCGGGGAGCCGCTGGGCTGAGGCGCGGCGCGCTCAGGCCTCGTGCTGGCCGAGCACTTCCCAGAGGACGTCGGCGAGGGAGCGCATCGAGAACGGCTTGTGCAGCAGCGAGACGCGCGGTGCGCTGCCGATGCGCTCGCGGATCTCGTCCTCGAGGAAGCCGCTCAGGATGAGTGCCGGCAGGTCGGGTGCGACCTCCCGGATCCGCAGGAGCGCCTCATCGCCGTTGAGCCGCGGCATGGTGAGGTCGAGGACCACGAGGCGGAATCGCCCGGGAGCCGCGCGGACGAGTTCGAGCGCGTCATCCCCATCGGCGACCTCGGCGACGGTCATGCCGAATCGCGTGAGGGCACGCGAGAGGACCTTCCGGATGGGCGCGTCGTCGTCGGCCAGCAGCACCTCGCCGGACGCCAACCACGGCAGCGACCGCGGGCCGCTGTCCGGTTCGTCAGGCGAGGAGGGTCGGGTCGATGGACGTGGTGACACGGGTCACAATACAGGGGGTGGGACGCGATAGTGCAATACTAGTGTCTGTCCAGCTAGTGGTGTCGGCAAAAGTCCTACGCACGAGCAGGGCGACGCGTTGCGTATCGCTATTAGTATCGGTAGGTTCTCCCCGAGTGGGTGCGAAGGCCCGTAGGTGTAAGCGCTCCCGGCAGTTACCCCGTCCCGTCCCGCGCCCTTCGTCGGCGCCCGACCGGCCGGCCAGCCCCCGGCGAGCGATCACGCCCAGCGAGCTGATCGTGCTTTCCCTTCAGTAACGCGGCGCGGGTCGGCCGCCTTGAGCATAGGTCGTCAACATGGGAATCGAGCTGGCCATCGCGATCGCGATAGGCGCAACCCTCGTGGTCGCCTCTCCGATCGCGTTCGTGTTCGGTCGCAAGCGCGGGCAGGCCGCCGAAGAGGCGGCCCGAAAGGCCGCCGGGCAGGCCGCGGAGCAGGTCGCCAAGCGCATCGTGTCCGACGCCGAGCGGGAGGCGGACTCGGCCAAGAAGCAGGCGCTCCTCTCCGGCAAGGAAGAGGTGATGAAGGTCCGCGAGGCCTGGGAGCAGGAGGCCCGGAAGCGTCGCGAGGAGGTGGAGCGCGAGGAGAAGCGCGTCGCCGAGCGCGAGGGACAGCTCGACAAGAAGGTCGACCTGGTCGACCAGAAGGAGCGGGACCTCAGCCGCCGGGCGAGCGAGCTCGGGCGGAAGGAGAAGCAGCTCGACGAGAAGCAGGCGGAGCTGGACGGGCTGGTGGGCGAGGAGCGCCGGCGCCTGGAGCAGCTCGCCGGGCTGTCGGCGACCGAGGCGAAGGCCGAGCTGATCCGGCGATTGGAGGAGGAGGCGCACGCCGATGCCTCCAACCGCATCCGCGAGATCCGGGACTCGGCCAAGCGCAACGCCGACCGCGAGGCGAAGAAGATCGTCGCCCTCGCCGTCCAGCGGATCGCGGCCGAGCACACCGCGGAGATCACGGCGAGCGCGGTCGCATTGCCGAAGGACGACATGAAGGGCCGCATCATCGGCCGCGAGGGGCGCAACATCCGTGCGTTCGAGCTCGCGACCGGCGTGGACGTCATCATCGACGACACGCCGGACACGGTGGTGGTGTCGTGCTTCGATCCGGTCCGTCGCGAGGTGGCGCGTCTCGCCCTGGAGAAGCTCGTCGCCGACGGGCGCATCCATCCGGGGCGGATCGAGGAAGTGGTCGAGAAGTCCAAGAAGGAAGTGGACGCCGGCATCATCGAGACGGGCGAGCAGGCGGCCTACGAGGTGGGCGTGCATGGCCTGCACCCCGAGATCATCAAGCTCATCGGCCGCATGAAGTGGCGGACCAGCTACGGGCAGAACATCCTGTTCCACTCGAAGGAGGTCGCGTTCCTCGCCGGGATCATGGCGGCGGAACTCGGGCTCGACGTGGCGATGGCCAAGCGCGGGGCGCTGCTCCACGACATCGGCAAGGTCCTCACGCACGACCATGAGGGCACGCACGTGCAGCTCGGCGTGGAGGTGGCGACCAAGTACGGCGAGCACCCGCTCGTCGTGAACTGCATCGCCGCGCACCACGACGACGTGCCGCACGAGAGCGAGGTGTCGGTGCTGGTGCAGGCCGCGGATGCGATCTCGGGCTCGCGCCCGGGGGCGCGCCGCGAGGCGTTCGAGACGTACGTGAAGCGCCTGGAAGGGCTCGAGAAGATCGCCGCGAGCTACAAGGGCGTGGACCGGGTGTTCGCGATCCAGGCGGGGCGCGAGGTGCGCGTCATCGTCGATCCGGACACGGTGGACGACAACCGCATGCAGTCCCTCACCGAAGAGATCGCGCGCCGCGTCGAGTCCGAACTGCAGTACCCGGGCCAGATCAAGGTCGTGGCGATCCGAGAGAAGAGGTCCTCCGACATTGCCCGCTGAACGCATCGATGGCGTCGCCATCGCGACGCGCGTCCGCGCGAAGGTCGCCGCCGACGCCGCCGCCCTGAAGGCCCTCGGCATCACGCCAGGACTGACGGTGGTCCTCGTCGGGGACGACCCGGCGAGCGCCTTCTACGTGGGCGCCAAGGAGAAGGCGTGCAAGGAGGCGGGGATGAACGGCGAGACCATCCGCCTTCCCGCCGACACGCCGGAGGCGGAGCTGCTCGCGGTGATCGACCGGCTGAATGCCGATCCCGCGGTGCACGGGATCCTGGTGCAGATGCCGGTGCCGAAGCACATGGACCCGCAGAAGGTCATCCGCCGGATCGACCCGATGAAGGACGTGGACGGGTTCCATCCGGTGAACGCCGGCAAGGTGCTCATCGGCGACGCCGACGGGTTCGCCCCGTGCACGCCGGCGGGGGTGCAGGTGATGCTCGTCGAGAGCGGCGTGGACACGTCGGGGAAGGAGGCGGTGATCCTCGGCCGCTCGACGATCGTCGGCAAGCCGATGGCGGCGTTGCTGATCCAGTCGGGGAAGGGGGCCGACTGCACGGTCACCATCTGCCACTCGCGCACGAAGGACCTGGCGGCGCACACGCGCCGCGCGGACATCCTCATCGCGGCGATCGGCAAGCCGGAGATGGTGACCGCCGACATGGTGAAGCCGGGCGCCGTGGTCATCGACGTCGGGATCAATCGCGTGGACGATCCGACGGCGAAGAAGGGGTACCGGATCGTCGGGGACGTGAAGTTCGACGAGGTCGCGGCGGTGGCGTCGAAGATCACGCCGGTGCCGGGCGGCGTCGGTCCGATGACGATCGCGATGCTGCTCGCGAACACGGTGCGCGCGGCGCGCCTGCGCCACGAGGCGGCCGCGCGCGCGTGACCCACGCCGGCGCCACCTCCGCCGAGGCGCTCTCGGTCCACGCGCTCACCAGCGCGGCGAAGGACGTGCTCGAAGGCGCCTTCCCCAAGCTGTGGGTGCGCGGCGAGATCTCGGGCTTCAAGGCGTACCCCAGCGGCCACTGGTACTTCACGCTGAAGGACGCGGAGGCGCAGATCCCCGGCGTCGTCTGGAAGGGGAGCACGGGCCGCGTCCGCACGCGGCCGGAGGACGGGATGCAGGTGAGCGCCTACGGGCAGCTCACGGTCTGGCCGACGAGCGGCAAGATGCAGTTCGTGGTCACGGCGATCGAGGCGGACGGCGCGGGGCTCTGGCAGAAGCGCTTTGACGAGACGAAGGCGCGACTGGAGAAGGACGGCCTCCTGGACCCGGCGCGGAAGCGGGCGCTCCCGCGGTTCCCGCGCACGGTCGCGGTGATCACGAGTGCCGAAGGCGCCGCGCTGCGCGACGTGCTTGCGGTGATCGCGCGGCGGAACCCCGGTGTGCATGTGGCGGTGATCCCCGCGGCGGTGCAGGGGGAGGCGGCCACCGAATCGCTCGTGTCGGCGCTCGACCGGCTGGCGCGCTGGGTGCGGGGCGAGGCGACCTGGCGGGGCCCGGCGATGCCGGCGCCCGAGGTGCTGATCATCGGCCGTGGCGGCGGGTCCCGCGAGGACCTGTGGGCGTTCAACGAAGAAGCCGTGGCGCGCGCGATCGCCGCCTGTCCCATCCCGACGATCTCGGCCGTCGGGCACGAGACCGACGTGAGCATCGCCGACCTGGTGGCCGACCTCCGGGCCGCGACGCCAAGCGTCGCGGCGGAGCACGCGGTCCCGGTGCTCGCCGAGGTGCGCGAACTGGTCGCCCAGCTGGCCGGGATGATGGCCGACGGCCTGCAGGACCGGATCGAGCTGGGGCGCACGGAGCTGGACCGGCGGGCGGACGCACTCTCGCGGCGCGCGGCCCTGGTGGTGGAGCGTCGTCGGACGCGGATCGACCGCGTGGCGACGCGGATCGCCCAACAGGCGCCGCGCGCGATCGAGCGGCGCCGCGCGCGGACCGAACGGCTCGGGGCGATGCTCGAGGCCCGTTCGCCGCTGGCGGTCTTCGCGCGCGGCTTCGCCGTGGCCCGCGGCACCGACGGTGCAACCTTGGCGCGCCGGACGGCGTTCACCCCGGGGATGCCCTTCGACCTCCTGTTGCAGGACGGACGCGTGCGGGCCACGACCGGCACGGTGCACGCTGACGGACCTCATCTGCGGACGGATGCATGACCTTCGAACAGTCGCTCGCCCGGTTGGAGCAGATCGCGTCGGCGCTCGATCGCGACGACCTGCCGCTCGAGGAGGCGCTGAAGCTCTTCGAGGAGGGGATCGCGCGCCTCCGGGAGGCGTCGGCGGCGCTGGCGGATGCGGACGGCAAGGTGCGGACGCTGATCGAGCAGGCCGAGGGCGTCTTCGAGGCGAAGGCATGAGCGCGACGGGCGTGACGCCGATCGACTTCGCCCACGATCGTGCGGCGGTGGCGCGCGCGCTCGAGTCGCTCGTCGCGCGCCAGCTGGCCGGGGAGTCGGGGCCGGTGTCCGACTCGATCCGCTACGCGTTGCAGGGCGAGGGGAAGCGGCTGCGCGCCGTGCTGGTGGTGAGCGCCTACCGCGCGGCCGGCGGGACGGGTGACGTGAGCGCGCTCGCGGCGGCCGTCGAGGTGGTGCACGCCTACTCGCTGGTGCACGACGACCTGCCCTGCATGGACGACGACGACATGCGGCGCGGTCGCCCGACCGTGCACAAGGTGCATGGCGTGCCGGCGGCCACCGCGGCGGGGATGGCGATGGTCCCGCTCGCCGCGCGGGCGGCCGACGATGCCGCGGCGGCGCTGGGACTCGACCTCACGACGCGCGCCGAGATCGTGCGGACGCTCATGCGCGCCTCCGGCGCGGGCGGCATGATCGGCGGCCAGCTCCTCGACCTCGAGGGCGAGGGACTCTCGCTCGACCTCGCGCAGCTCGAGCGCATCCACCGCTGCAAGACGGGCGCGCTGATCGAGGCCGCGATGCGCCTCGGCGGGCTCGCCGCGCGCGCGCCGGAGGCGATGCTCCAGGCCTTCGGCCACTACGGCGCGGCGATCGGGCTCGCGTTCCAGATCGCCGATGACGTGCTCGACATCACCGCGACGACCGACCAGCTCGGGAAGACCGCGGGGAAGGACGTCCAGTTCCGGAAGAGCACCTACCCGGCGCTCCTGGGCATCGCGGGGGCGAAGGCACGCGCCGAGACCCTCGTGCGCGAGGCCTGCCAAGGGCTCGCGGACCAGGGCGCGCTCACGCCGGAGCTCGAGTTCCTCGCGCGGTTCGTCGTGGCGCGGCGGTCCTGAGATGCGACACGACCCTGCGCCCCCTGCCGCCCGCACTGGCGTGACCCGACCGACCGCCGCACCGTACCAGCAGCCCTCCTCCAACCGTCGCAGCGCATGAGCCTCCTCGATCGCATCCAGGGCCCGCCGGACCTCCGGACCCTCACACCCGCCGAGCGCACGCAGCTCGCCCAGGAGGTGCGCGAGTTCCTGATCGCGACCTGCTCGGTGACGGGGGGGCACATCGGGGCGGGCCTCGGCGTCGTGGAGCTGACGATCGCGCTCCACACCGCGTTCGAGACGCCGCGCGACCAGCTGGTGTGGGACGTCGGGCACCAGGGGTATCCGCACAAGGTGCTCACCGGCCGCAAGGACCGGATGCACACGTTGCGGCAGGAGGGGGGCATCTCCGGCTTCCTCAAGCGGACCGAGAGCGAGTACGACACCTTCGGCGCCGGGCATGCGGCGACGTCGATCTCCGCCGCGCTCGGGATCGCCGCCGGACGCGACCTCAACGGCGAGGACTTCAGCGTCGCGGCGATCATCGGCGACGGATCCCTCGGGTCGGGGCTCGCCTACGAGGCGCTGAACAACGCGGGGGCCTCGGAGCGCGACTTCATCGTCGTGCTCAACGACAACGAGATGTCGATCGCGCCGAACGTCGGCGCCATGCACAAGTACCTCACGTCGGTGCAGCGCAATCCGATCTACAACCGCCTGCGCGGCGCGATCGGCGACTGGGCCGACCATGCGACGGGCCTGTTCAAGGACGCCGGCACGCTCGTGCGGAAGTGGGAGGAGTCGGTCAAGGCGTTCCTGACGCCGGGGGTGCTGTTCGAGGAGCTCGGTTTCCGCTACTTCGGGCCGATCGACGGCCACGACATGGAGCAGATGATCGAGACGTTCAAGGCGATGCGCGAGTTCAAGGGGCCGCGCCTCGTGCACGTGATCACGCAGAAGGGGCGCGGCTTCCCGGCGGGCGAACACGGCGAGAAGTGGCATGCGCTCCCGCCCGGGCACGACCCGGCCACCGGGAAGCAGCTCAAGGTCTCGACGGCCAATCCGAACTACACCGCCGTCTTCGGCAAGGCGCTCGCCGAGCTGATGGAGGAGTTCCCGAAGGCGGTCGCGATCACCGCGGCGATGCCGAGCGGGACGGGCACGGGCGTGATCGCCAAGCAGCATCCGGCGCGCTTCTACGACGTGGGGATCGCCGAGGGACACGGGGTGACGTTCGCGGCGGGACTGGCGACGCAGGGCGCGAAGCCGGTGGTCGCGATCTACTCGACGTTCCTCCAGCGCGGCTACGACAACATCGTGCACGACGTGGCGATCCAGTCGCTGCCGGTCATCTTCGCGATGGACCGCGCCGGGCTGGTGGGTGAGGACGGCGAGACGCATGCGGGGCTGTACGACATCGCGTACATGCTCGCGGTGCCGAACATGGTGGTGACCGCGCCGAAGGACGGCGCCGAGCTCGTCGGGCTCCTGCGCACGGCGCTGGCGCACGACCGCGGGCCGTTCGCCTTCCGTTACCCGCGTGACGTGCCGCCGGACCTGGTGCCGCACGCGCGCGAGGTGCCGGCGGTGCCGCCGGGCACGTGGGAGGTGCTGCGCCGCGGCGAGAAGGTCGCGATCCTCGCGGTGGGCACGATGGTCGGCGAGTCGCTCAAGGCGGCCGACGCGCTGGCCGCCGAGGGGCTGCCGGTGACCGTGGTGAACTGCCGCTACCTCAAGCCGTACGACGCGACGACGCTCACCGCGCTGCTCGCGACGCACCAGCAGCTGCTCGTCGTCGAGGAGGGCACCGTGGTGAACGGCTTCGGCGCGTTCATGGCCTCGGTGGTCGCGGCGCACGACCCGGCGGTGCGGGTGCACGCGCTCGGCGTGCCCGACCACATCGTGTATGCGGCCTCCCGGCCGCGGCAGCTCGCGCTCTGCGGCATCGATGCGGCGGGGATCGCCGCCCGGGTGCGCGCCCTGCACGAGACCGAGGCGCTGGCCGGGTGACCACCCGGCTGGGGGTCGTCGGGCACGACGGGTACGACGGCCTCTCCGAGGTCCTCGCGCTGCTCCAGCGCGAGGCCCCGGCGCACGGGTACTCGCTCCGCTTCGAGGAGGCGTTGCTCCAGGGCGCCGGGAGCGACCAGAAGCTCTCGCGGCCGGACCAGGTCGACGCCCTCATCGCGCTCGGTGGCGACGGCACGCTGCTGCGCGCGGCCCGCTTCCTCGGCGGGCTCCGCGTCCCCGTGTTCGGCGTGAACCTCGGCAAGCTCGGGTTCCTCACCGCCTGCGGGCACGAGGAGTTCCCGGCGGCGTTCGCGGCGTTCGCGCGCGGAGACTTCAGCGTCGAGACGCGCATGGTGCTCGAGGCCGCGACCTACGGCGAGGGCGGGGTGCTCGGCGTCCGGTTGCGCGCGCTCAACGACGTGGTGGTGCACAAGGGCGGCTTCGCGCGCGTGCTGCGGCTCCGGGTGCGCGCGGATGACGAACTGATCAGCGCGTTCGCGGCGGACGGGCTCGTGGTCTCCACGCCGACCGGGTCGACAGCGTACTCGCTCTCCGCGTCCGGGCCGATCGTCGTCCCGACCTTCGACTCGATGATCGTCACCCCGGTCGCCCCGCACACGCTCGCCCTGCGCCCGACGATCCTCCCGCCGGAGACGGTGCTGCGCGTGGAGGCCGACGATGCGCCCGAGGAGGTGCTCGTCACCGCCGACGGGCAGGTGGGCACGTCGCTCGCGCCGGGGCAGCATCTCGTGGTGCGCCGCGCGGCGGACCCCGTGCATCTGGTGCGATTCGCGGGCACGAGCTTCTTCTCCCGGCTGCGGCGGAAGCTGCACTGGGGTGGGCTCGACGAGCGCGATCGATGAAGCCGGGCGCTCCCGCGCGCGGCATTCGGATGGCGCGAACGGCCCCGACCCGGCGAGCTTGAGGGCCATGCTCACCGAGCTCCGCATCCGGAACCTGGCGATCATCGACGCGGTCACGCTCCCGCTGTCGAGCGGCTTCAACGTGCTCAGCGGCGAGACGGGCGCCGGCAAGTCGATCATCGTCGGCGCGCTGGGCCTGCTCATCGGCGAACGGGCCTCGAGCGACCTCGTGCGCACCGGGGCGGACAAGGCGACCGTCGAAGGGGTGTTCGACGTGAGCGATCGCCGCGACCTGCTCGAGGACCTGGACGCGCGCGGGATCGAGAGCGATGGCACGCTCGTGCTCAAGCGCGAGGTGCCGGCCGGGGCGGGAGGGCGCGCCCGGGCGTGGGTGAACGGCTCGCCGGTGACCGCGAGCCTGCTCGCGGAGATCGGGCGCGCGCTCGTGAACGTCCACGGGCAGCATGAGGCGCAGGCGCTGCTGGAGCCCGAGGCGCAGTTGCGCATCCTGGACGCCTTCGGGGAGGCCGCGGCGGAGCGCGCGGCGGTGGCCGAGGCGCACGCGCGGCTGGCGGAGGCGCGCGAGGCGATCGCCGCCCTGCGCGCACGGCGGGACGAGGCGGCGAAGCGCGCCGATTGGCTCGCGCACGTCGCCAAGGAGATCGGCGACGCGAAGCTCAAGGACGGCGAGGACGCGCGCCTCGACGAGGAAGCGCGCAGGCTCACGCACGCCGAGGAGATCGAGGGGCTCGTCCGCGAGGTCACCGATGCGCTCGACGGCGCTGACGAGGCGGCACTGCCCCGGCTGGGCCACCTCCAGAAGCCGCTCGCCGCGCTCCAGCGGATCGACCCGTCGACCGCGCGCCTGCAGGAGCTGTACGATGCGGCCTACTACGCGCTCGAGGAGCTCTCCCGCGAGGCGCAGGCGTACGCGGATGCGATCGAGCGCGACCCCGCGCGGCTCGACGAGGTGGAGCGGCGCCGCGACCAGATCTTCCGGCTCGCGAAGAAGTACGGTGGCAGCATCGAGGCGGTGATCGAGACGGGACGCTCGGCCCGCGCGGAGCTCGACCTGCTCGACACGGCCGGGCTCGACCTGCGCGGTCTCGAGGCGCGGGTCACCGATGCGGAGGCCGCCTTCGCCGGAGCCGCGGCGAAGCTCAGCGCGAAGCGGCGCAAGGCAGGGGCGGCGCTCGCGAAGGCCGTCGAGGCCCGTCTCCCCGACCTCGGCATGCCCGACGGGCACTTCCTCGTGGAGCTGACGCCGCGCGGCGAGGCGTCACCGCAGGGGGCAGAGGAGGTGGAGTTCCGCGTCGCGCTCAACCTCGGGCACGAGGCGCGCCCGCTCGCGCGGGTGGCCTCCGGCGGCGAGCTCGCGCGCGTGATGCTCGCGCTCAAGACGATCCTCGCGCGGCTCGACGGCGTCCCGACGCTCATCTTCGACGAGGTCGATGCGGGGATCGGGGGACGCACGGGCCTCATGGTCGGCGATGCGATGCGTGATGTCGCGTCGCATCACCAGGTCTTCGCCATCACGCACCTCCCGCAGATCGCGGCGCGCGCGCACCACCACATCATCGTGCAGAAGGCGGCGAAGGGCGGCGTGACCACCTCGGACGTCCGCGTGGTGGAGGGCGAGGCCCGCGTGGACGAGATCGCGCGGATGCTCGGCGGCGACGCGGAGAGCGAGACCAGCCGCGACCATGCCCGGGAGCTGCTCGCGCAGGCACGCGAGGCCCTGAAGCCCGCCGCGCGAGCGGCCGCGGCGCCGACTCAGCGCGCGCGGAAGCGCGTGTAGTAGCGGATCATCAGGCGATCCTCCCACAGCTTCGGCACCACGCCCGCACCGCTCGCGACCGACTGCTGGTGGAGGTAGGTGATCTCGAAGTGCATCCCGGCGATGCCCCGCGCGCGCGCGGCGAGCGTCGAGTAGGTGGCCGAGAGCCCCACGCGCTGCTCCTCCGCCTCGCTGCGCGCGTCGAGCGCGGCGCCATCGGCGAGGACGTCGGTCCCGAAGATCGCGATGGTCGGGACGCGCACGTCGTGGCGGTCGGCGGCCTTGTGCCGCCAGCGCCACTGTCCGCCGAGGGCGATGTAGTCGTTGAGCTGCCAGCGCGGGGAGAGCTCGACGTCGAGCTGCCCCCCGGGCGTGACCGGCACGACCATCTCGCGCTGCCACTCGAGCCACTCGTTGTCCGTGCTGCTCGGCACGCGCATCCGGAAGTCCTTCGCGAACGCCTTGGTGTATCCGACCGCCACCGTCGCCCAGAGGCGGTCGTGCGGCACCAGGTCGGTGATCGAGCGCACGGAGACCGCCGAGGTGCCGGACCCGGTGCCCTGGTCGAGGAAGGACTCGGGGCGCTCGCGATAGCTCGTGCCGATGCGCGCCTCGACCGCGATCGCCTGCCGCCATCCCCGCACCCCCGGCGCGAAGCGCGAGGCGCCGCGCGCGAGGAAGGTATCGTGCACGCGGATGAGGGCTCCGAGGTGCACGTCGCCGATCTGGGTGAGGGACGCATCGTTGAGCGCACGCGCGCCGAAGCCGTCCGTGGAGTCGCGCACGAGACGATCGAGGTCGGCGGCGGCGAGCGGCACCTGCGCCCCGAGCGGCAGGCCGGTGGTGCTCGTCACGGTGGTGACGCCGTAGCGCTCGAGGGCCGTGCGGATGGAGTCCGCCCGCGCCTGCAGCGCCGCCTCGGCGGGTGAACCGGCGAAGGGGATGTAGCGCGCCCCGCGGAGCACGCCGGTGCCGTAGAGCTGCGCGAGCCGTACCGAGAAGGTCGAGGTGGTGGTCGAGAGTGCGGTGACCGCACCCGCCTCGGCGAGCAGCGTCGGACACTCGGGGAAGGCGCCCGCATCGCCCTGACAGGCGGCGAGGCGAGCGGCGAGGGCCTGCGCGGCCGTGCCGTACGTGCCGATCGTCGCCGCGTTCTGCGCCGCCACGCCCGAGCCGTCGAAGATCGGGTTGAGGCCGAGGGTCGCCCGCCCGCTGTCGGTTCGGATGCGGAACTGCGATTCGGCCTTCGTGCGCACGAGCGTGGCGCGCGCGCTCAGCGTGAGCCAGTCCGCCACGCCGTACTCGATCGCGAGCGGCGTCACGAAGGCGCGCTGCCGCGCGTCGAGGCGCGTGGAGCCGAGCGATGCGCCGAAGCCGGCCACGCCGAGGTCACGGACGAGCTGCTCGATTGGCGCGAGCAGCGAGAACTGCAGCGGGCCGAACGCGTCGGTGGTGATGGACCCGCCAAGCCCTTCGAGCGTCCCGTCGCGCCAGCGGTCGCGCTGCACGGTGGATTCCCCGCCGATGCCGACGCGGAAGGCCCCCCGCGGCAGGGTGACGGCATCGCTCCCGCCACCGAGGATGCGCTGTGCCTCGGCCGCTCGCGGCGGCAGGAACGCGCCGGCGCCGAGCACGAGCATCAGGGTGGTGCGGCGGAACGAGGGGCCTGGGCGGACGAACACGAGTGCGAGGACGGGCGAAAGGGGGCGCGTGAGCGTGAGCGGTCGGCTAGTTTAGCGTCGTACCCCGCTCAAGGTAACGTGACACCCACCGAATCCCTGCCACCCGCTCTGTCCCCGCTCCCGACGTTGCCCTGGCAGCTCACCGGCAACCACTGGTTGGCGCTGCCGTGCATCCACCCCGCGGACGGCGCGATCCACGCCGTGAGCCTGTTGCATCGCGGGGCGCGGGCGGCGGTGGAGTTCGCGGGCGATGCGGGCTTCCTTGACGGGTCGGGGGCCGCCCTCGCCCGTCCGACGGTCTCCATCGACGGGACGCCGGTGGCGCTCGCGCGCGGCGGCATGGCGTGGGAGCGGGCACTCCAGTGGCTCCCCACCTTCACCAGCCAGGCGGGGGACGTGATCATCCGCGGCACCGTCTTCGCGCCGTTCGGCCAGGACGCCGATGTCGCAGGGGCCGTGTACGCGCTGGCGTTCGAGAATCGCGGCACCACGCCGCGCACCATCGCGGTCGGTCTCGAGGGCACGCTCGGCCACCGCCAGCTCCGCGTGCGGACGCCGCGCCCGGCGGAGGATGCGCACCGCGTCACGCGGAACGGTGACGTGGTGCTGCTCGACGGGACGGCGGCGCCGGGACTCGCCGCGCTCGCCGTCGCGACCGATGCGGCGGCGACCGTGCGGATCGCCGATGGCGCGAGCCCCGGCTACGCGATCGAACGCACGCTCACCGTCGCCGCGGGCGAGCGAGGCGAGGTCGCGTTCTACCTCGCGGCGGGCCCGGAACGTGACGGCGCCGAGGCGACCGTCGGCGTGATGCGCCGTCGCGGGTGGCGCACACTCCTGCAGGCCACGCGGGAGTCGCTGCGCGCCCTGGAGCAGGGGACGGGGCACGAGTCGCTCGACGCGCTCATCAACCGCAACCTGCTGTTCGCGTACTTCTACTCGGTGGGTCGCGCGCTGGACGATGCGCAC
>JBGATT010000062.1:0-38252 GCA_044229035.1 Gemmatimonadaceae bacterium
GACTAACTCGCGGAAGTGAGGTAGACCGTGCAGTTTAGGGAGGACTGTCACCCATGTTCCCGGACAGTTGTGTTACCTATGTCCCCGACCGCACACAACCAGCATTGGCTCTCTCTCTTGCTGACCAGGAATCGATTCACCTCCTCTGCACTCGGAATCGCGAGGTACTCGCGACAGTCCGTGAAGCAGGTTGCTTCTATTGTTGCGCTGTCTTCGCTCCATCTGAGATCGCGGACTGGGTGGATGGTCCGTTCGTCGAGACAGGCGACCTCGATGACGGCGTGACCGCTCTCTGTCCGCGCTGTGGCATTGACTCGGTCATTCCTGGTAGGCCTCGCGTCGCCCTGTCAGCGGAGCTCCTCGCGGAGATGCGTCAGCACTGGTTCTGAGCGCGCTCGGGCTAACGGAGGTTGGTGACCGATGGCCGCGGTAGCGAAGCAGGTAGGCGGCCGCGGCACAAATTGACATCAGCTCCCACGAACCCGCACCGGAGAAGCCGATGGATCCCAACGAGCCGCACGGTCCCGAGTCGATCCCCGAGACGGTCGCGCAACGCGTCCTCGCACGTGCCGCGGAGTTGGACGCCGCCCGGGGTCTCTCGGTCGAACTCGAGCGACTGCGCACCGCCGCGCGCGAGGCCGGCATCGCGCCCGAAGCGTTCGACGCCGCATGGCGCGAAGTGTCGGCGCTCACGCAGCGCGAGGCGGCGGTCGCGGCCGATGCGCGGGCCCGGCCCGGTGTGTTCCACCAGCTCTGGCGTCGCCTTCGACACCCGGATGATCCGGCCATGCGCCTCAGCACGGCGGATCGCATCCTCACGGGTGCGACCGCGACGGCCGGTGCGCTCGCACTGTGGATCGGACTGGTCCAGCTCGCCGACGCATTCGGCGCACCGTGGCTCTTCCTCCCGCTCAGCCAGTTCGTCGCGGCCGGTCTCGCGATCCGCTTGCGGGCGCGAGGCGTCGGCCTCGTGTTCGCGGGACTCGGCGTCGCCATCGGCGCGGAGGCCGTGATGGATGCGATCGCGGGAGGGCCGGCGGTCCGCGGCGGTCCTGCGCATTGGGCGCTGATGATCGCCGGTATCGCCGGGGTCGCGCTGGGCGCGTTCCTCGGCTCGCGGCGCATGTCGCCGGAGTTCACGCTCCCGGCGCAGGCACCGCATCCCGAGCCGGCAAGCGAAGAGACGGAGGTGCGGCCGACGGCATTGTCCCTCGAGCAGGCACCGTTGTTGGCAGGGTAGTTCGGCGCCCGTCTCGCCCGTAGACTGATCGTCCACCATCCGCCCTCGGGCGACCATCCACCTTCGATCGATCGTGCTCCCCATGCCCGCACTTCTCCTCTTGGCGTCGCTGTGCGCCGCCACCGCGCAGGCACCGGCCCGTCCGGCGGCGGATTCCGTGCAGACCCGCTTGCAGCGGATCGCCGACAGCGTCGTCGCCGCGCGGCCGCGCATGCCCGGGATCATCATCGCCGTCGAACAACCGGCCACGGGGCGGCGATGGAGCGTGGCGGCGGGACTCGCCGATACGGCGCGGAAGACGCGGCTCACGCCCGACCAGCCGGTCCGGCTGGCGAGCAACACGAAGACCTACACCGCCGCCGCGGTGCTGCGGCTCGTGGAGATGGGACGGCTCGCGCTCGGCGATCCGCTCGCCAAGCACCTGCCGCCGCCGATCGATTCACTCCTCCGGCGCGATGGGTACGCGACCGACAGCATCACCATCGAGCAGGTGCTGAATCACCGGGCGGGACTCAATGAACACCCGGCCGTGCGAAGCTACGTCGCGATGCTCCGCACCGATCCACAGCATCACTGGACGCCGCGCGAGCAGCTCCAGTCGCTATTCGGACGCCGGCTACGTGATGCTGGGACTCATCGTCGAGCGGCTTGTCGGACAGCCCCTCGGCCCCGCGGTGCGGTCGCTCGTGCGCTTCGACCGGCTGGGGCTCCGCCACACCTGGTGGGAGCAGATGGAACCCGCGCCTCCCGGAGTGCCGGACCGGGCGCACCAGTATCTCGGTGGGCTCGACGCGTACGGCATCGACCCCTCGTTCGACCTCTACGGCGGCGGCGGCATCGTGGCGCCGATGGCCGAGCTCGCGCATTTCCTCACCGCGCTGCTGGACGGACAGGTGTTCGAGCAGCGCGAGACGCTCGACACCATGATGCGCCCGCGGAGCCCGGAGATGAACGGCTATGGGATGGGCCTCTTCGGCTCTCGGGTGGATGGCCTGACCGGGCGTGGCCACAGCGGCTTCTGGGGCACGACCGCGATGGTGTTCCCGGACGCGGGCGTGACGATCGCGGTGGCGATCACCGAGCAGGGCGAGTTCCGGCAGGCGAACGCCGTGATGGGCGCGGTGCTGAAGGTGATGGCGGCGGGTCGGTAGGGCATCTGGTGCGCGTCCCTGCCATCTCCGCTTCGCGCCCGAGTCGGCGGGGGCGATCCTGGCGCATGCTCGACGCATCGACATGATCGTCAGCCTTTGGTTCGTCTCCGTCGAGCCCGGACGCTGGCTGTCGGCACCGGGAGCGGATCGCGCGCCCATGGAATACCAGCTCTCCCTCCGCGCGGATGGCGACGAGCTGGTGGAGATCGCCGGTGCCGCGCAGCGGCCGCCCACCCGCTTGCTGTACCGCGCGACGGATCAGGGCTGGAGCGACGACGGGGCGCCGTGCGGCGACCTGCGCCTCGTGCGCGAACGGGAGGGTGAACCGCTCCAGTTCGCCGCACGTGTGCGCATGCATCCCGCGATGCTTCGGGAGTGGGAGCCCGCGTCACACCCGGTCGAGCTTCGCCTCGATGTCGACGGGCTCGAGCCGCTGCCCAGCGGACACGCCGCCACGTGGCGATGGGATCAGGATCGGCGACCGGCGCTCCCCGTCCGGTCGATGATGCTCCGGGCGGTCGACGTGAACGATCCCGACTTTCGTTCCGTCCGCGGCCGACTCCAACGGCATCCGCCCCGCGCGCCCTGACGGCGGTCGGTGACCGACGGCCGGCTCGGGGTCCGCGGTCGGAGGCACGCCTCGAGCGATCGCATGCTCGTCGGCCCCCGCCCCGTCACGGCGCCTCGACGATCTTGAGCCCCGACCGAAAGCGCGTGGCGGTCGCCCACGTCGTCGGCAGCGCGTCGGCGAACGCGCCCGCATACGCCACGAACCCCGCCGGCGCGGGCTCGCCCGCCGGGTGCACCACGACGAACATCACGTTGAAGTACTTCTGCGACACGCTGCTCGCGGGCGTGCGCACCCCGTGCAGGGCGACGATGTCGCTGATCTTCACGATGCGCTTCTTGATGAACTTGTACGGCTCGCCGCACCGGGGGCCGATGGCGTTGTAGGCGTCGTTCCCGGGGATCGGGGCGAACACGTGCTGCGTCACCGGCGCGACCTGTTCCGGCGGGATCAGCCCCATCAGGTAGAGCGACAGGTCGGAGAAGCGCGTGGTGGTGCCGGGACTCCCCTGACTCACGCACGTCGTGCGGTTGCGCACGATCCAGTGCGCGTACGCCAGCGGATCGACGTACGTCGAGTCCCCGTTGAAGAGATCGAGGGTGTTCTGGTAGTGGCCGGGATACGAGGTCCCGAAGTTCTCGATGCCCATCAGCCAATAGTGGCCGAGTTCATGGAGGAGATCGTTCTGGAAGCCCGTGAAGAAGCGCATCGGATCGAAGCCGACGGTGTCCGCCGCCTCCCACGACTGGTAGAAGGCCAGTTGGACGACGTTCTTGAGCGTCGGCGCGTCGGGGAACGAGCACGCATCGCACGAGCCGATTCCCGAGATGTGGCGGTTCGCCACGAAGCTGGTGTGAGTGATGAGCGGCTTGGTCGGCAGGACGACGAGGAAATCGACCGTGCTGATATCGCCGTAGACCGCTTCGAGGCGACGGACCAGGGCGACGTAGTCGATGACGTAACGCGCGTCAGGCGGCGGGTACGCGGGGTGGATGTTGAGGATCGACCCGGGCGCGGTGTCCTCGAGCACGTGCACCGTCGGCCACGCGACGGTCGCGGCCGGGGTCGCGGACGTGGTCCTGGTCGCGGGCATGTCGTCCGGCGCGACGACCTCGCGGTCCCGCGCGCAGGCCGACATCGCGAGTGCGAGGAGTGCTGACCGCGCGGTGCGGCGGAGGAGCACGGGCGCGGCCGCGCGGCCACGATGGTGGGGGACGTGCATGGTCAGCCCTCGGAAGTGGAAGTGCCTGGGATGGACGTGCGATAGCGGTCCGCTCGTGCGCGAATATGGGGTGCGGTGGTGTGCCACGCCATTCGGATGAACGCACTCGCGACCGCCGGCACCCGTGCGCGCAGGCATCGCGGCATTCCACCGGCTGGAATGAAGAACCCCGGCGTGTGGCTTTCGCCAGACACCGGGGGGTTAAGACTCGATCCCCCGTGGGAGACGAGCTGATGCAAGATGACACCACGACGGCGCGTGTCAAGCGCGCGCGTCGTGCTCACGTATCCGCAACCAGAGCCGTTAGCGTGGCGGGAATCGACCGGTCGGTGCCGCCTGGCCAATGCTGCGTGACGGGGATCGCTGTATCACCGTCCAAAGAGTTAGAATGGAGCTGGATCCACTCTCACCATTGGACCCTGCATGGCACTCTGTACGATCGGCTATGAGAAGCGCTCTCTCGAAGAGTATCTGCACCTCCTCCTTGATCACGGGGTGGAGGTCGTGCTCGACGTCCGCGAGACGGCATGGTCGCACAAGCCCGGGTTCTCAAAGACGGCGTTCGCCCAGGGCCTCAACGGGGTCGGGATCGAGTACTTCCACCTGCGGATCGCCGGCAACCCGAAGTGGCTTCGCGAGGCAGCCGCGAGCCATGCGGAGTGTCTGCAGCTGTATCGGAGCTACGTCGAGGGCCACCCCGAGGTGCTGGAAGCGCTCGACGAGACCCTCGGGCAGTTGGGCGTGTCACACCGCCGGATCGCGCTCACCTGCTTCGAACGCCACCCGGAGGACTGTCACCGGGGGATCCTTGCCGACGAGTGGGCCGCGCGCCACGCCGGTGAGGTCGAGCATCTTGGCCCCGACGGCTGCAGGCGCCTGCTCCCCGCCTAGAAGAGGCGCTGCTGCGCCTGGCGCTTGGGGTACCAGAGGCCGATGACGCCCCAGGTCTGCTGGTGCAGGAAGAAGTTCCCGATGAAGAGGCGGAAGTCGTGCGTGGCGAGCGTCGAGATGGTCTGGAGCTTCAGGCGGGCCTTCTCCCAGTCCCCGTCCCGCCTCGCCAGCTCGAGCAGGCCCCAGTCGAGCACCATCATGTCATGGGGCTCCTGCCCGCATCGCTCGCACGGGACGGCGCATCGCCAGACGATCCGGATCTCGTGCGAGAGGAACTCGAGCGCCTTGTACTCGGGGAGGAACAGGTCCTGCTGGGAGGTCACGGCCTCCCACTTCTCCTCGAACTCGCGCCTTGCCGCCGCCTTCTTCTCCTTCAGGTAGACCCGCTCGATCAGCCCGGGGCGGATGAGTCCCATCGAGGTGGCGTCCCGAAGGCGAGCTTCCTCGAGGTCGTCGAGGCTCTCGAAGTGCCAAGAAGTGTCGCGGAAGATCCACTCACGACGACCGGCCCACTCCTGATCGTCGGGAGGCACTCGGCCGACGATCGTCAGCGAGTCGGGGACGATCCGGTGACTCTCAGGCCGATTGTCCCGGGAGTTGTGAGCCGCCCGAACCTCGACGACGTCGTACAGGCGATACTGTTGCTCCCCCTCCAAGTAGCGAAGGGGGACCGGATAGAGCCGGACAGGTCGTCCGCGATCGTCGACGGCGCCGGTACAGACCGTCTCGGCGTGCTTGCTGCTCAACTCGGGGTATGTCTTGCCCCAGATCAGCACGCGGAGGGTCGTCTGGCCGGTCATCGTGGCACCCTAGTGTGTTTGCGGCGAGGACCTGCATCGAATCCCTGCGCCGAGTGGCGATCCGCCGCTGGCCAGCTGAGCGCGACGACGCGGAGCAGGAGCTCGATCGGGTACTTGGGGTTCTTCATCGTCTCCGTGGCCCGGTCGTTGAAGGAGCGAGGAGCGAGGGGAAGGAGCGAGGATCGCGAGGGAGAGGGGTGAAGGGGGAGGGTGAGCGTTGGCACCCTTTCCCTCTCCAGTTCCGTTTCACCCAGACACTTCTCCCTTTCCCTCGAACCTCGCTCTCTTCCCTCGCTCTTCGCTCCTTCACGCGAAACGGGGCGCCCGGATGACCGGACGCCCCGCTCGTTCATGCGACCCTTCAGGCGACTTACTTGGCCTTGGCCTTCTTCGCCGCCGGCTTCTTGGCCTTGGGCTCCTTCTCCGCCTTCGCGGCCTTCTCCGTCTTCGGCTCCTTCACCGCCGCGGCCTTCTTCCCCTTCCCCTTCTTCTCCTCGGCGGCCGGCGCGGCCACCTCGGCGACGACGGGCGCGGCCGGCTCCTCGACCATGCCGAGGAGCAGCAGGCCCTGCGGGATCCCCGCCGGCTTGCCGCCACCACGACGGTTGCTCGGCACCGAGCGCGGACCCATCCCGCGCGGGGCGGGCGCGGACGGCGCCGCCGTCGGCGTCGCGGCCTTCTCGGCCACGGCGAGCTGGTCGGCGATGCTCGCCGCACCCGAGGCCGCGAGGACCTCGAACGCTTCGCCGCGCTTGCGGAGGTCCACGAGGCCGGCGTCGTGCGCATCCTTGAGGATGCGCGCGAAGTTGCGCTCGGAGAGCGACTCGCTGTCGCGGCCGAGGAGCTGGTGGGCCTTCACGCGCACCGTCTCGCTCGGCACCGGATCCTCGGTGTTGGCGACCGCAGCGACCGCATCACGCACGAGACCGAAGGCCTCGTCGCGCGTGAGACGGATGCCACCGGCGCCGATGGACGGATCGCCGGTGGGACGCGGCACGTGCGGCTCGCGCGGCGGACGCGGCGCATGATGCGACCGCGGGGCGTGCGCCGGCGCGGCGGCCGCGGCCGGAGCCGACGGCGCGGCCGACTCGGTGGCATCGGCGGCGACGGCCGCGGTGCCCTCGGCGGGGGTGCTGCCCCCCTCGCGCGGACGGTCGTCGCGATCGCGACCACGCCCACCACGGCCACGACGACCGCGACGGCCGCGGCCCTCGCGCTCCTCGCGCTCGCCACGCTCGCGCTCGCCCTCGGCGGCGGGCGCCGACGACGCGGCCGCGGACTCGACGGCCTTGCCCTTGGGCGGGCCGACCTCGAGCTGGCCGTTCTCCAGCTTGTGCACGTGGAGCAGGCCCTTCGACTGCGCCTCGAGGCAGAAGCGCGAGAACTTCGACATGCCGAGATCCTTCTCGTCGAAGCTCGCGTCGATCTCCTGCATGACCTGCTTGAGGCGGTCGGAGCGCATGACGTCGCCGTTCTTCTGCATCCGGCCGATCGCCTCGGTCACCAGCTCGTACGGGTCCCACTTCTTGGTGCCCGACTCCTCGCCCGACTTCACGAGGCCGGCGAGGGCGTTGTAGCTGTAGTACTCGTCGCAGTTCTGGACGAGGAGGTCGCTCGACGACTCGCGGATGCCGACGCCGATGACGTACTTGCCGTACTCCTTGAGCTTGAGCACGAGCGACGAGAAGTCGCTGTCGCCGGAGAGCAGGATGTAGGTGCCGATCTCGGGGCGGGTGAAGACGAGCTCGATCGCGTCGACGGCGAGGCGGATGTCGGTCGCGTTCTTCTTCGACGAGCCGTAGGCCGGGGCGAAGATGAGGTCGATCGACGACTCGCTGAGCGGCACGATGTACTGCGGATAGCGGCGCCAGTCGGCGTAGGCGCGCTGGACGGCGACCTTGCCGGAGATGATGGCGCTGCTGAGGAGGTTGCGGAGCTCCGTCTGCAGGTCGGAGCGGATCCCCATCGTGACGTTGTCGAAGTCGATGAGGAGGGCGGCGTTGGGCGCGTGGGAATGGGCGCCGGCGGTCATCGCCTGGGGGCCCCGATGGAGCGGGGCCACCGCGGTGCGCGCAGGACGCGCGGCCGCGGAGAGGTTGGAACGAGGATGCATCTGGTCCTGGCGCGCTGCGCCAAATGAAGTGAGTGGCGCGGGGGCGCTCGCGCGCAGCCACTCGTCCGGACGCTCACACAGTCCGGAGGACGCCGCTGGCGCGAACGCGCTCCCGCCTCGGGGCGCCCGGCGTGCCGATGGTCGCGCTCCCATGGCGGCGATCATCGACGCGCTAGGCGCGTCCCAGCACGAAACCTAGTCCGATGGGTCGCAAATGACAGTGGGGGGCCGACTTCCGCCCCTCCACCACCCCTGCGCGTCCCCCGGTGGATGCATAGACTTGAGGGGCGAAACCACCCTTTCCGCGCCCCCGTACGGGCCCCAGGCATCGTGAAGCACCCGCGCTTCCGTACCCGGCTGTTTCTCATCCTCGCGCTCTTCGCGTTCGTCCCGGCCATCCTCCTCACGCTGGCCTGGAGCTACGCCGCGCGCGCGACCATCCCGCAGCTCAGCGGTTCGGGGGCGTGGGAGCAGGTCGCCGCGAGCGGCGAGCGGGCGATCGCGCTCGCGCGGGCCACGCCCGGCAGCGCGGAGACCGAGGCGGCGCTCGCGGCCCACCAGGACGCGCTCGGCGAAGCCCGCGTGCGCG
The DNA here is from genome assembly GCA_044229035.1 of Gemmatimonadaceae bacterium. Taxonomy (GTDB): domain Bacteria; phylum Gemmatimonadota; class Gemmatimonadetes; order Gemmatimonadales; family Gemmatimonadaceae; genus Pseudogemmatithrix. The sequence continues at coordinate 8,575 of JBGATT010000062.1, forward strand.
CGCGGCAGGTCCGCTTCATCTCGGAACGGGCGGCCACCGCGATGGCGATCGGCGGCCTGGTCATCGTGGGGCTGCTCACCATCCTCGCCTCGCGCGTCGCGGGACACCTGAGCCGCCAGCTCTCGCGTCCGCTCGACGAGATCGTCGGCTGGACGGGGCGCATCGCCAACGCCGAGCGGCTGCCGCTGCCGCAGGAGGGCGAGGCGAAGGGCGCGCCGGAGTTCGGCGTGCTGCGCGAGCGGATGCGCACCATGGCCGCCGACCTCGAGAAGGGCCGGCAGGCGGCACTCGAGGCGGAGCGGCTCTCGGCCTTCCGCGAGTCGGCGCGGCAGGTGGCGCACGAGCTGAAGAACCCGCTCACGCCCATCCGCTTCGCCATCGCGTCGCTGCGGCGCACGGCGGTGGAGGGGCAGCAGGATGCGGTGGAGGTGCTCGACACGGAGTCGACGCGACTGGAGGCGATGGCGAAGAGCTTCGCGCAGTTCGGCCGGCTCCCCGAAGGACCGACGGCGACGGTGGACCTGCTCGAGCTCGCGCGCGAGACGGCCCGCACCACGCTGCCGGCGGAGATGACGGTGACGGTGACCGGCGACCTCGGGGTGCTGGTGCTCGGGCAGCACGACGCGTTGCAGCGGGCGCTCTCGAACGTGCTGCTCAACGCGGTCGATGCGACCGGCGGGCGCGGGACGCTCGCGGTGACGGCGCGCGTGCAGGGCGGCGAGGCGGTGCTCGCCGTGCAGGATGACGGGACCGGGATCCCGGCGGAGCAGTTGCCGCGGATCTGGGAGCCGTACATGACGCAGAAGACGGGCGGGACCGGCCTCGGCCTCGCGATCGTGAAGCAGACGGTCGTGGCGCACGGCGGTCGGGTGGAGGCGGTGAGTGCGCCGGGTGCGGGGACCGAGATCCGGCTCCGCTTCCCGCTCGTGAACGGACGCAACGGCCAGGGGACGCCGCATGGATGACATCGTCGCGATCGTCGGATTCTTCGGCACCGTGATCACCATCGTGATCGGGCTGCCGCTCGTGCGCGCGCACATCCGCGCGAAGGAGCGGCAGCCGATGCTCACGCCCGGCGAGCGGGAGCGCGACGAGCGGCTGGCGCGCATCGAGACCGCGGTGGAGGCGATGGCGATCGAGATCGAGCGGATCAGCGAGGGGCAGCGGTTCGTGACGCGGCTGCTCGCCGAACGCGAGCCGGCGAAGGTGCTGCCGCCGCACGAGGGGACGCGCTGATGGACGGCCCCGTCATCCTCGTCCCCGTCTTCGCGGTCGCGTTCGGCATCCCGTTCGTGCTCGCCCCGCTCGCCAAGGCGATCGCCCGCCGCATCGAGCACGGGGTGAGCGGCGGCGGCGGCGTCGATCCCGCGCTCCAGGAGCGGATGAACAACATGGAGCGCAACATCGACGTGATCGCCGTCGAGATCGAGAAGCTCGCCGAGGGCCAGCGGTTCGTGACCAAGCTCCTCGCCGAACGCGAACGCCCGAGCGGGGTATTGCCCCCGTCCCGCGACTGACCCCCGCCACGCCGCCATGCCCTCGATCCTGATCGTCGACGACGAACCCAACATCCGCCGGATGGTGGGCGCCCTGCTCGGAGCCGAAGGCTACGAGGTCCGTGATGCGAGCGATGCGGCGGCCGGACTCGCGCGCGCGGTGGAGTACGAGCCCGACCTGGTGCTGCTCGACCTCATGATGCCCAACCCGACCGACGGGCTGGAGCTCCTCGAACAGCTGCGCGGCCGCTTCCCCGACCTGCCGGTGGTGATGATGTCCGGCCGCGCCGGGCTCGCCGATGCGGTGAAGGCCACGCGACTCGGCGCGGTGAACTTCCTCGAGAAGCCGCTCACCCCCGAGGGCGTGCTCCTCGCGATCGCCGGCGCGCTCGAGCTGCGCCAGGCGCGGCGCGAACGCTCGGCCCTCCGCGCCGACCTGGGCCTCGCGGGCGAGCTGGTGGGTGACTCGCCGGCGATGCGCGCCGTGCGCGAGATGATCGGGCGCGTGGCGCCGAGCGATGCGCGCGTGCTCATCGGCGGGGAGTCGGGGACGGGCAAGGAGCTCGTCGCCTCGGCGATCCACGCGCAGAGCCCGCGGAAGGACAAGCCGTTCGTGCGCGTGAACTGCGCGGCGATCCCGCGCGACCTCGTGGAGAGCGAGATGTTCGGCCACGAGCGCGGGTCGTTCACCGGCGCGACCGAGCGGCGCATCGGGCGCTTCGAGCTCGCGCACACGGGGACGCTGCTGCTCGACGAGGTGGGCGAGCTCTCGGCCGAGGCGCAGGCGAAGCTGCTGCGGGCGATCGAGGCGCGGGAGATCGAGCGCGTGGGCGCGGCGAAGCCCATCAAGGTGGATGTGCGGATCCTCGCGGCGACCAACCGCGACCTCGCGCGCGAGGTGCGCGAGGGCCGGTTCCGCGAGGACCTCTTCTTCCGACTCAACGTGATCCCGATGGAGATCCCGCCGCTGCGCGAGCGGCCGGGGGACATCGCGGCGCTCGTCTCGCACTTCGCGGCGCTGCACCGGCGCCGCTCGGGGCAGGCCGCGCCGACCTGGACGCAGGCGGGTGTCGATGCGCTCTCGCGCTACCGCTGGCCCGGCAACGTGCGCGAGCTCGCGAACATCGTCGAGCGGCTGAGCATCCTCTTCGCGGGGCAGGACATCGGCACGGCCGAGGTCGCGAGCGTGATCCCCGCGGGGGAGCACACGACGGCCAAGCCCCCGGCGCTCCCCGACGGCGAGCGGCTCGACGTGGCATTGAGCGAGGCGCTCGACGAGTACGAGCGGCTGCTCATCGCGCGCGCGATGTCGGCGGCCAACGGGGTGGTGGCGGAGGCGGCGCGGCGGCTGCAGACCGACCGTCCCAACCTCTATCGCCGGATGAAGCGGCTCGGCATCGCGGGCGCGTCGGAGTGATTCTGACACGCGGACGTGACACACCGCACGCCGCGCTCTATTGAAGCACACGGCGGCACGCCGCCTGCCTTTGGTGGTGCTGTCCTGAACCGAACGGAGCATTCGATGCGGAACGTGTTCCTCCTGATCGCCCTCGTCGCCGGTCTCGTCCCCGGTGCGGGCCGCGCCCACGCGCAGCAGCGCGCCCGCGCCGCCGGCACCATGTGGGGCGCGGTCGGCATCTACAACAACACCGGCACCACGCGCATCTCGGGGCCGCTGGACGTGGCCGCCGAGCGCGAGATCACCGGCGACGTGGCGGTGCTCAACGGCCCGGTGGTCATCGCGGGCCGGATCACCGGCTCGCTCGTCGCGATCAACGCCGACGTGCGGCTCAAGGCCGGGGCGCGGATCGGCGAGGACGTGCTGATCGTGGGCGGCGTGCTCACCCGCGAGGACAGCGTGAGCGTCGGCGGCGAGGTGCGCACGCAGGCCGAGCTGATGCGCTACACCATCGAGGGCGACCGGCTCGTGCCCGAGGAGGATCGTCGCGACGAATGGCGGCCGCGGCTCGACCGCCCCGGGCGCGACCGCGGCGAGTCGTACACCGACCTCTTCTTCGTCGCGGCGCGCACCTACAACCGGGTGGAAGGGCTGCCGATCATGGTCGGGCCGCGCTTCCGCCGCCCGACGAGCTGGGGCCGCGTGCAGGTGGAGGCGTTCGGCGTGGTGCGCACCGCCGATCCGATCCGCTGGGACCGCGGCACGCTCGGCCACGACGCGCGCGCCGACCTGCGGCTCGGCGTGCGCAACGGCCTCGTGCTGAGCGCGCGCGCCTTCGACGTGGTCGATGCCGTGGAGAGCTGGCAGCTGAGCGACACCGAGGCGGGGCTCGCCGCCTTCGCACTCCATCGCGACATGCGCGACCACTACGGCCGCCATGGCTGGGAAGGCGGGATCGGCGCGCGGCTCGGCGAGGAGGCCTCGTTGAACTTCATCGCCGGGAGCGAGCGGTGGCGGAGCGTCGCGGCGCGCGATCCGTTCTCGCTGCGCGAGGACCTCCGGCCCTGGCGCCTCAACTCCCTCATGGACGAGGGGAAGGTGGACCTCGCCTCCATCCGGCTGCGCATCGACACGCGCGAGCGCGTGCGGTCGCCGCTCTGGGGCGGGTGGTACCTCAACGCCGACGTCGAGCGCGGCAGCGGGACGATCACGCGGAACCAGGGCCCGGTGCCGGTGGGCCCGGTGCTGGCCGAGCAGGTCACCTACACGCGCGGCTTCATCGACGCGCGCCGCTACAACCGCGTCTCGCCGGGGACGGAGCTCAACCTCCGCCTCGTCGCCGGCGGCTGGATGGGCGGCGACCGCCTGCCGCTGCAGCGTCGCGTCTCGGTGGGCGGGCCCGGCTCCATCGAAGGGTACGACTTCCGCCGCAACTGGTACGATGCCGACGACGTCTTCTCCTGCGGCGGCATCGCCGCGTGGGACGGCCGGCCGACGCTCTGCGACCGCATGGCGCTCGCGCAGGTGGAGCTGCGGCAGTCGCTCGACTGGGGCTGGTACCGCGGCGACAACTGGTGGCGCTTCAGCGACCTCACGCCGGCGTGGGTGCTCTTCGCCGACGCGGGACGCGGCTGGACCACGCCCGACACGCCGGGCCCCGTGAGCCACGGCAAGGGACTCCCGCCGCTCTCGACGTTCCGCACCAGCATCGGCGCGGGACTCGACCTCGGGGAGATCGGATTCTATCTGTCGAAGTCCGTCTCGACCCCGGACGAGACGCTCAACTTCACCGTTCGCCTGGGCCGACGCTTCTGATCGCACGCCGCCTCCTCTCGCTGCTGCTCGCCGCGAGCGCGCCCCTGGTGACGGGGGCGCCGCTCGCGGCACAGTCGCGCGCGGGCGTCGAGATCCAGCTCCCCACGGCGACGCGGCTCACGGCGGAGGGGCCGCTGGTGCGGGCGCGATCGATCCTCACCGATCCCTACCTGCGCGAGCTGCTGGAGAACGGCTTCCCCGCGCGGCTGCACTACCGCGTGGAGCTCTGGGCCGACGGGCGCTTCTTCGACGAACTGCAGCGCTCGGCCGAGTGGGAGGTGCGCGTGGTCTCGCGCGGCACGCAGCAGCGCTTCGAGGTGATCCAGATAGTCGGGCAGCGGCCGCTCTCGCTGGGCGCGTTCGTGCGCCTCGAGGATGCCGACGCGGCCGCGTCGCGGCCGGTGCGCGTCCCCATCCAGGCACCGGCGGAGGATCGCCGCTTCTATTACCTCGTCACGCTCGAGGTGGAGGCGCTCTCGGTGAGCGACCTCGACGAGGTGAATCGCTGGCTCAGCGGCGACCTCTCCCCCGCGGTGCGCGGCGAGCGGAACCCCGGCAGCGCGCTCGGCCGCGGCCTCCGGTCACTCGCGAGCCGCCTCCTCGGCGGCGAACGCCGCGAGTACGAGGAGCAGAGCCCGACCTTCCGGCCGGCGAAGTAGGCGCACGCGCGAACGGGTGAGGTGCGACTCGCGTCGCCCCCACCCGTTCGGCCCTGATCGCGCCCCCACGGCACGATCCGAATGCGGTCAGAATTCTTCGAGCAGTGCGACGTTCTCGCTCTGGCGCGACGCCGGCGCCGGCGCGTGGCTCGCATGGTTGGCGTGGCCCGCATGCGCGACCGGCGGGGCCGGGGCGCGACGCGGCTTGGCGTTGAGGCTGGGCGGACGGCGATCGTAGCGCGCACTGCTCGGCGCCGAGCGCGCCGCGCCGGTGCCGAGGGTGAAGGCACCGACCGCCTCCTGCATCGACGCGGCCTGGCTCGCGAGCTCCTCGGCCGCGGCCGCCGACTCCTCGGCGTTGGCCGCTGCCGACTGCGTGCCCGAGCTGATCTGCGTGATGGCCACGGTGACCTGCTCGAGGCCGACGCGCTGCTGGTCGGCCGCGGCGACGATCTCGCGCATGATCTCGGTCACCTCGCCGGTGCGCTGCGAGATGGCGCCGAGCGCCTCGGTGACGCGTCCGGTGGCACCCACGCCGGCGGCGGCATGCTCCGACGCCTGCTCGATGAGGACGGTGGTGGACTTGGCCGCGTCGGCGGCGCGGATGGCGAGGGCGCGCACCTCGTCGGCGACGACGGCGAAGCCGCGTCCCGCATCGCCCGCGCGCGCCGCTTCGACGGCGGCGTTGAGCGCGAGGAGGTTGGTCTGGAAAGCGATCTCGTCGATCTTCTTCACGATGGCGGCGGTGGCGCGCGACGACTCCTCGATCTTGGCCATCGCGACGACGAGCTCCTGGAGCCCGGCCTCGCCGCGGGTGGTCGCCTGCTGCGCGCCCTCGGCCATGGTGCGGGCCTGTCCGGCGGCCATCGACGCCTGCTTGGACATCGCCTCGACCTCGTTGAGCGAGCTCGAGATCTCCTCGACGCTCGCGGCCTGCTCGCCGGCGCCCTGCGCGAGCGACTGGCTGCCGTCGGAGATCGCCGACGAGGCGACGGTGACCTGCTCGGCGGAGCGGGCGACGCCGGCGAGCGCTTCCTGGAGGTTCTGCGCGGCGAGGTTGATCGAATCCTTGATCTTCGCGTGGTCGCCCTTGTAGGCGCCGTCCACACGGGCGGTGAGGTCGCGCGCCGCGAGCTGCTCGAGCACGACCGAGGCCTCGTCGATGGGCGTGATGACCGAGTCGAGGATGTCGTTGGTGCCCTGCACGAGCTCGGCGAAGGCGCCGTGGAACTTCGCGCTGTCGCCGCGGGACTGGAGGTCGCCGGCGACGGCCTTGGCGTTGAGCGCCGAGCCTTCCGCGATGACCGACCGGAGCACGGCTTGCGTGGACGTGAAGTCCGCGACGACGGCCTGCGTATTGGCGATCATCGCGTCCACGGTCGTGGCCAACTGGCCGATCTCGTCCCCGCGATCGAGCTGCAGCGGCGTGGTCGAGGGCGTCACCGTGACGCCGAGGTCCCCGGTGGCCATGGCCTGGAGTCCGTTTCGCAGGTCCGTCATGCAGTTCGCCTGCAGCTTCTCTGCCCGGCTCACGACCAGCGCGAGCGGTCCGGTGATGTGCTTGGTGAGGGTGAAGCCCAGTGCGAGCGCAAGCACCACAGCGAGGCCCATGGCCACCCAGACGACGGTGCTGCCGCGGGCCGTGGTGACCTTCGCGTTCGCGAGGTCTTCGGCGGTCAAGCGCATGCTGGCGGAGACGACCGAGTCGGCGTCGGCGGCGACCGCGGCGAAGAGCCGCTTGCCTCGCGCGACGACGGGCGCCGCCGCGGTCACCTGGCCGGACTCGAGCATTCCGCGCACCGAGTCCACGTGGGAGCGGAACGCGGCCAATCCCGCCTTCAGGTCCTGCCACTGCCTCTCCTCTTCGGCGCTCCGCGGCAGCGCCTCGTACTCGGCGATACCCTTCTCGAGCGTGGCGCGCGTCACTTCATCGAGTTCCGCAAGGTTTGCGCGGTAGGCGATCTCGTCCTCGGCCTCCTTGGAGTTGAGGATCGCGAGCTCGAGACGACGCATGTCCGACACGCCGAGGTGCGTGAGCATGATGCCGCGGACACTCGGCAGGTTGACCTCGGCGATCTCCATCGCGACGGCGTCGATCTGCCGCATGGACGAGAGGCCGAACGCCCCGACGATGACGACGAGGAGGGCGACAGCGATGAAGCCGCTGGTGAGCTTGGTACCGAGACGGAATCGGGCGAGCATGGGGGTTCCCTGGCGGTGCGGGTGGGGGAGACAGAGTCTCCACCCTTCATTCTCGACCGTCCAGCGGAAATCCTGAGAACCGCCGCGCGGGCTCAGCCCGTGAGGATCCGTGCCTCGGGTGGCAAAGTGCCCCCGTTCCGGCGCTCCATCGCCTCGAGCTTGTGCACCACCTCGCTCCCGTAGAAGAGCTTGATGTAGTGCGCCTGCGTGGGGGTGAGCCGGCGCACCGCCCAGGAGAGGTGGACGAAGTGCGGCTCCACCGGGGCGTGGAGGAGGTGCAGCCCGCACTCGTGCACGAGCCGGTCGGCCTTCCGCGTGTTGCAGCTGGAGCAGGCCGTCACGACGTTCGTCCAGACGTTCAGGCCGCCGCGCGAGATGGGGACGACATGGTCGCGCGTGAGCGACTCGCGCGGCCGCAGCTCCCAGCTGAAGCGGGTGCAGTACTGGCAGCGGTAGGCGTCGCGCGCGAAGAGGAAGGTGTTGGTGACCTGGCGGCGGAAGCGGCGCGGGACGTGCACGAACTTGCGCAGGCGGATGACCGCCGGCCGCGGCATGGCGATGCGCTCGGAGTGGACCGTGCGCTCCCGGTCCGCTTCCACGATCTCGGCCTTGCCATCGATCACCAGGCGAAGGGCCCGCTTGAGCGGGACCATCGTGAGGGGTTCGAACGACGAGTTCAGGGCGAGACAGCCGACGGTCACGACATCCTCCAGGAGGCAAGGGTCCTCGTCGGCGGGCGCACGGTCAACTCCGGTGCGTCGCGGCGGGGACGGGGGTGAGCCACCCTCTGCTGTCGGGGGCTCGTCCGGTCACGGTGGCGAGGTACCGCTCTTGGATGGCCGCGGTGATGGGGCCTCGCCTCCCCTCCCCCACGGGTATGCGGTCCACGCTGCGGATGGGCGTGAGCTCCGCGGCGGTCCCGCTGAAGAAGACCTCGTCCGCGACGTACAGCATCTCGCGCGGCATGAGCGTCTCCCGCACCTCGTACCCCAGGTCCTGCGCGATCGCCACCACGGTGTCGCGCGTGATGCCCTGGAGGATGCTCGCCGCGAGCGGCGCGGTGTGCAGCACGCCGTCGCGCACGACGAAGAGGTTCTCGCCGCTCCCCTCCGCCACATGGCCGGCGTAGTCGAGCATGATCCCCTCGACGTAGTCGTCGGCCTTCGCCTCGAGCTTGGTGAGCTGCGACGCGAGGTAGTGGCCGCCCGCCTTCGCCATCATCGGGAGCGTGCCCGGCGCGGCGCGACGCCAGCTGGAGACGGTGACATCGACGCCCTGCTCGAGCGCGTCGGCGCCGAGGTAGCGCCCCATCTTCCAGAGGATGACGAAGGTCTCCACCGGGGCATTGATGGGATTCACGCCCATCTCCTGCCCCGCGCGGACGGCGAGCGGGCGGATGTAGCACTCGTCGAGCCCGTTCGCGGTGATCGTCTCGACGACGGCCGCGCAGAGCTGGTCGACGGTGTACGCCATCGGCATGCGATAGATGCGCGCCGAGTCCACGAAGCGCCGCATGTGCTCGCGGAGGCGGAAGACCGCACCACCCTCGGGGGTCCGGTAGCACCGGATCCCTTCGAAGATGCTCGAGCCGTAGTGCACGACATGGCTCATCACGTGCAGGGTGGCGTCGTCCCACTCGACGAGTGCGCCATCCCGCCAGATCCGATCCGTCGCGCCGGTGCCGCGTGCGGTCATGCCCGACCCTTATGGATGCGAGGGGAGGGGGAAAGGACCCCGAAAGCTAACCGACGGCGCGCGCGCGGCGCCACTCGGCCATGCGCGCCGCCGATGCGCGCACGCGACCGACCACGGAAGGGTCGAAGCCCGTGACCACGCCATCGCGCGAGCGCTCCACGCCGGCGACCACCACGCGATGCGCACGCACGTTGGCCGAGGAGAAGATCAGCGCCGCGCACGGATCCTCCGCGGGCGCGCCGAGCGCGTCGGTGCGGAAGGCGACGAGGTCGGCCTGCTTCCCCGCCTCGAGCGAGCCGATCGCGCCGTCCAGCCGCAGCGCCTCCGCGCCGCCGAGCGTCGCGAGGCGGAACGCATCGCGCGCGGGCAACACATCCGCGCGTCCGGCGCGCGCGCGCTGCGCGAGGGCCGCGAGCCGCGCCTCGCCGAGGAGGTCCATCGCGTCGTTCGACGCCATGGAGTCGGAGCCGAGTCCCACGCGGGCGCGCGCGTCGAGGAGCTCGGCGAGCGGCGCCGTGCCGTGCCCGAGCTTCGCGTTCGAGGCCGGGCAGTGCGCGACGCCGCATCCGGTCGCGGCGATCCGGTGCACGTCGGTGCCGCTCGCGCGGACGCAGTGGATGAGCAGCGTCCGCTCGCGCAGCAGCCCGGCCGCGTCGAGCAGCGCGACCGGACCGCTCGCGCGCGGCACGACGGCGATCCCCCGCCCGCGCAGGAAGGGCGCGAACGCCCCGCTGCCGCGCACGACGAGCGCCTCCTCGTCCTCGCTCGCCACCGGGAGCGCCTCGCGAGCCGCGAAGACCGCAACGGCGCGGAAGAGGTCGTCCGAGACCGAGTAGGGCGCGTGCGGCGAGACCCCCACCTGCACGAGCGGCGTCGCGTCGGCGCGCATCGCGCGCACGGCCTCCTCGAGGTACCGCATCGCATCGCCGCACTGCAGCGGGTCGGGGCCGAAGACCTCGCGGAAGGCGATGCCGCGCACGCCGAGCGCGCGCATGGCGTCGAAGGCCGCCCGGTTGTCCGCGGTGTCGGCGAAGGTGGTGATCCCGCGCGACACGCCCTCGGCGACGCCGAGGAGCGCGGCGTCCGCGAACTCGGGGCCGGTGAGCAGCTCGCGCTTGGCGCTCGAGAGGGTGCGGACCCACTCGTAGAAGCCGAGGTCCTCGAGCCCGCCCCGCATCATGGTGAGGTCGAGATGCGTGTGCGCGTTGACGAGGCCGGGCGTGAGGATGCTGTCGCCCAGCTCCTCGTCGCGCGCGCCGGGCACCGCCGCGGGCGCCTCGGCGCGCGGTCCGACCCAGGTGATGCGGTCGCCCTCGGTGATGACCATCCCGTCGGCGATCGGCGGCGTCGCGACCGGGAGGACCCAGCGCGCATGCCAGCGGACCGGCGTGGTCACGGGACCTTGGTGCACTCGGACTGCGGCTCGGTGCCGGGGAGGAAGTACTCCATCCGCACCGAGTCGGACATGCAGGCCGCGCCGGCGCGGAGGCCGCTCACCGGATCGATCAGCATCGAGATGATCCCGAACGGCCGCGGCCAGTCGGGCGGCGAGGGCTTCCGCTCGTAGACCTCGCGCATGAAGGCCGTCCAGGCGGGCGCGGCGAGCTGGCCGCCCTGCGCGTTGTCCTTGATGCGCTTGGGCTGGTCGAAGCCCATCCAGACGCCGGCGACGAGGTCGGTGGTGTAGCCGATGAACCAGACGTCGGTGTACTCGTTGGTCGTGCCGGTCTTCCCCGCGGCGGGGAGCGTGAAGCCGCCGCTGCGCACGCGCGTGCCGGAGCCGCGCGTGAGGACGTCCTTCATCATGTCCACCATGATCCACGCCTCCTCGCGCCCGAGGACCTGGATGCGCTCCGGGTCGGCCTCGAAGAGGCGGCGGCCGTCGAGCGTCTCCACGCGGAGGATCGGCTGCGCGGGGACGCGCCAGCCGAGGTTGGCGAAGGTGGCGTAGCTCGCGACCATCTCCAGCGGATAGACCTCGGCCGAGCCGAGCGCGATGGAGGGGAAGGGCGGGACGCGCGTGGTGAGGCCGAAGTTCTTCGCCATCTCCACCACGCCGCTCTCGCCGAGCTCCATGGTGAGGCGGATGGCGGGGAGGTTGCGCGACTGGTAGAGGGCGCGGCGCATGGTGACGCGGCCCTCGAACTTCCCGTCGTAGTTCTGCGGCGTCCACAGCGAGCCGTCGAGCTGCGGGACCTCGATGGGTTCGTCGTCGAGGAAGTAGGAGGGAGGACGGCCGGTCTGGATGGCGGTGGAGTAGACGATCGGCTTGAAGGTCGAGCCCGGCTGCCGGAGCGCGCGCGTCACGCGGTCGAACTTGCTGTCGTCGAAGTCGCGGCCGCCGACCAGGGCGCGCACGGCGCCGTTGCGCGGGTCGATCGCGACGAAGGCGCCCTGCAGGTAGGGCGAGTTGGCGGCCGACTCGTCGCCGGTGCCGGCGGCGGCCTTGGCCATGTAGGCCTCGTAGGTGTCGTGCGGGTAGGGGCCGAAGGTGCCGGCCTCCACCGCGCGCAGCTGCCGCTCCATCGCGCGCTCGGCCGCGCCCTGCATGTCGAGGTCGAGCGAGGTCATCACGCGGAGCCCCTGCTCGTACGCCTGCTTGCCGAAGCGCTTCACGAGCTCGGCGCGCACCCACTCCACGAAGTAGGGCGCGATCTCGCCCGCGCCGCGCGCCGGGCGGTAGAGCCGCAGCGGATAGGCCTTGGCGACCGAGGCGTCGGCGTCGGAGAGCGCACCCTCGCGGCGCATGAGCTCGAGCACCGTGTTGCGACGCTGGATGGCGCGGTCGGGGAAGCGGCGCGGGTTGTAGCGCGACGGCGCCTTGGGGAGCGCGGCGAGCATCGCCCCTTCGGCGACGGTGAGCTCGTTGATGGGGCGGCCGAAGTAGCGCTGCGCCGCCGACTCCACGCCGTAGGCGCCGGAGCCGAAGGGGATCTGGTTCAGGTAGAGCTCGAGGATCCGCTCCTTGCTGAACTTCTTCTCGAGCTCGCGGGCGACCTTCGCCTCGCGGAACTTGCGGAGCACGTTCTGCAGCGCGTTGCGGGCCTTGTTGCGCGCCGGCAGCTGCTCGGGGAAGATGTTCCGCGCGAGCTGCATGGTGATGGTCGAGAAGCCCTCGGACATCCCGCCGGCCTTGATGTTGGCCCAGACCGAGCCGAGGACGCGGATGTAGTCCACGCCGTCGTGGCGATAGTAGCGCTTGTCCTCGGTGATGACGAAGGCGTCGATGACGTGCTGCGGCACCTGCTCGAGGCGGACGACCGAGCGGCGCTCGAGCCCCACCTCGGCGATGAAGCGGCCATCGGCGGCGTAGAGGCGGGCCGGCTGCGCGGGCTTGTACTCGTCGAACTGCGCGATGGACGGGCAGGCATCGCCGGCGCAGAGGAACCAGCTCCAGTAGGCGGCGAAGCCGGCGAGCCCGAGGACACCGAGCCCGACGCAGGCGAGGGCGAGGAGGAGGAGTTTGCGCTTCATTCCGATGGGCGGAAGCTAGGCCCGTGTGGGGGGTGGGGCAACGCGCTCCTGAGCCCTACCTTTGGAGGATGACGACGGTTCCCTCTCCCGGCTCGCTCCCGCTCCTCGAGGAACTCGAGTGGCGCGGTCTCCTCTTCCAGCAGACGGAGGGGGCGGCGGCCGCCCTCGCCAAGGGGCCGGTGAAGGGGTACTGCGGGTTCGACCCGACGGCCGAGTCGCTGCATGTGGGGAACCTCGTGTCGATCATGGGGCTCGTGCGCCTCGCGCGCGCCGGCCACACCGCCGTCGCGCTGGTGGGCGGCGGCACGGCGATGATCGGCGACCCGAGCGGCAAGTCGGAGGAGCGTCCCATCCGCGCCGCCGAGGAGATCGCGGCGAACGCGCGGCTGATCGAGACGCAGATCCGCCGGGTGATGTCGAACGCCCTCGGCGGCTCCGACGCCGGCGACCGCGTGGTGTTCCGGAACAACGCCGACTGGCTTGGCGCGCTCGGGCTGATCCCCTTCCTGCGCGACACCGGCAAGCACTTCACCGTGAACTGGATGATGCAGAAGGACTCGGTGAAGTCGCGGATGGACGCGGGGATCTCGTTCACCGAGTTCAGCTACATGCTGCTGCAGGCGCATGACTTCCTGCACCTGTACCAGCAGGACGGCGTCGCGTTGCAGCTGGGCGGGAGCGACCAGTTCGGCAACATCACCGCGGGGACGGAGCTCATCCGTCGCGCGGCGCGCGGCGAGGCGCATGGCGTGACCTTCCCGCTGCTGACGGACGCGAACGGGAAGAAGTTCGGCAAGACCGAGTCGGGCGCGGTGTGGCTCGATGCGGAGCGGACGAGCCCGTACCGGTTCTACCAGTTCTGGATCAACGCCGGCGACGCGGATGTGGGGCGGTTGCTGCGGACGTTCACGCTGCTCGACCGCGCGACGATCGAGGGGATCGAGGCGGCGCATGCGGCGTCGCCGCACCTGCGGGAGGGGCAGAAGCGGCTCGCGTGGGAGGTGACGGCGATGATCCACGGCGAGGCCGCGGCCGCGCTGGCGAAGCGCGTGTCGGACACGGTGTTCGACAAGAGGACCGACGCGCATGCGCTCGACGACACGGTGTTCACGACGCTCGCCGCGGAGATGCCGTCGGTGCGGGTGCAGGCCGTGGACGGCCAGGTGGACATCGTCGCGGTGCTGGAGCAGGCGTTCGCACTGTCGAAGACGGCGGCGCGGAAGCTGATCCAGCAGGGGGCGGTGACGGTGAACGGGGGGAAGCTGGCGGGCGATGTGCAGCAGGTGCCGGCGCAGGAGTCGGTGCGCGGGCGGTGGTTGCTGGTGCGGAAGGGGGGGCGGGATATCGCGGTGGGGGAGCTGCAGTAGGCCGAGTCCGTCAGGTGCTTCGGATTGCGAGTGCGCAACTCAGGGTCGCTTCGTCACCCGTTCCCCTGGCCGACTCTCCACGATCCGCTCTGCTGAACTCCGGGCGAGCTCATTCACGATCGCCTGCTGCCGCACGAGCGAGGCCAAGCGTGCGTACCCTGCGGCACCGGTGTGATCCGCTAGCTGAAGGACAGCGTACACGGCCTCGGGACGGTCTTTCCGTGCGAGCTCCGTGAGCGTCTCGATCGCCTCCGCGTCTGGCAGAATGCGTGCGAGGTGCGCTGTCGCGAGGCCGGCGATCGGGCCGGACGCGTCGTGCGCGACCGACCGCAGTGCGTCCAGAGAGAGCCGGCTCTGAACTCCGGTTCCTCGCTCCCGGGCAGCCAGGGCGAGAGCGTCCACGGCGGACTCCCGTTGGTGGTTGGGACGCGAGGAATCGATCGCGATCAGGCGTACTGTGTCTGCAAGCGCGCGGACGTACTCAGCAGACCGTACTCCGGGCTCGATCCTCAGCTCGCGTGCGAGGGCATCAGTCCCTCCGACCTCCAGTAGCAAGGTCGCCGCCGATGCTCGCTGGGCGAGCAGGTCCGGCGCCACAAGCGCCGCTCCGACAAGAGCAGAGAGCGCCCAGTAGGCGACCCTCACTCGTCCGCCGGCCCGAGCAGGTCCCACTTGTTCCCTTCGCAGTCCTCGAACACCACCACGCGGCCGTAGTCCTCGCGGCGCGGCGTGCCGTGGAACCGCACGCTCGCGGCGACCATGCGCGCGTGCGTCGCGTCGAAGTCCTCGACGCGGAGGAAGAACCCCACCCGCCCGGCGACCTGCGCGCCGATCGCCCCTTCCTGCGTCGCGCCGTCGGCGCGCGCCAGGAGCAGGCCCGTGCCGCCCTCGGGCGGACGCACGACGACCCACCGCTTGGGCCGGCCGTCGTTCGTGAGCGACGGGCGATCCTCGGTGAGCACGAAGCCGAGCACGTCCACGAAGAAGCGGATCGCGGGATCGTAGTCGCGCACCACGAGCGCGACGAGGTCGAGGTGCGGCATCAGCGGCTGGGCGCGCGGATCAGTGCGCGCAGTTGTCGCAGCTCGGGCCCTGCGCCTTCCGCGCCCGCGCCTGCAGCACCGCGCGCCGCACCAGCCAGGCCGCGGCCGCGGCGACGATCGCGAGCGCGATGAAGGTGTCAGCGGTCATGCTCAAGCATACCCCAGCGCGCGCCCGACGGTCACCACCAGCCAGGCCGCCCCGTACGCGAGCGCGAGCATGTAGCCGAACTGCACGCCCGCCCACTTCCACCCGAGCCTGCCGCCGCCCGCCTCGCGCACCGTCACCGCGATGGTGCTCATGCACATCAGCGCGTACACGTAGAAGACCATGAGGCCCACCGCGATGAGCGGCGTGTAGGCCGGCGAGCCGTCGGCGCGGACCTCGCTGCGGAGCTTGTCCTGCAGCAGCGCGTCGTCGGTGCCGCCCACGCCGTAGATCGTCCCCATCGTCGAGACGAACACCTCGCGCGCCGCGAAGCTCGCGACGATGCTCACGCCGATCTTCCAGTCGTAGCCCAGCGGCCGCACCACCGGCTCGATCGCGTGGCCGAAGCCGCCGAGCATCGAGTGCGCGAGCTGCTGCTCCTGCTGCTGCTCCACCGGGAGCGCGGGATCGACGTCGGCCTTGGGATAGGTCGCGAGCGCCCAGAGGATGATGCTCAGGCTGAGGATCACCGTCCCCGCGCGGCGCAGGAAGAGCTGGCAGCGCTGCCAGACCGAGACGCCGAGCGAGCGGAGCGCCGGCATGCGGTAGGGCGGCAGCTCGAGGATCATCGGACGCACGGGGCCGCGGAGGAGCGTCGCGCGGAAGAACGCCGCCACGCCGAGCGCGGTCACCGTGCCGAGCAGGTACATGGCGAGCATCGTCGCGCCCTGCAGGTCGAGCCCGGGGAAGAGCGGCAGCGCGGGAACGAAGGTCGCGATGAGCAGCGTGTACACCGGCAACCGCGCCGAGCAGCTCATGAGCGGCACGACCATGATCGTCGCCAGCCGGTCCTTCGGGTCCTCGATGGTGCGCGTCGCCATGATGCCGGGCACCGCGCAGGCGTACCCGGAGAGCATGGGGATGAAGCTCTTCCCGTGCAGCCCCACGCGCCGCATCACGCGGTCCATCAGGAAGGCGGCGCGCGCCATGTAGCCGCTCTGCTCCAGCACGCCGATGAACGCGAAGAGGAAGGCGATCTGCGGCAGGAAGACGAGCACCGAGCCGACGCCGGCGAAGATGCCGTCCACCACGAGCGACCGCACGTCGCCCTCGGGGATCAGGCCGCCGACTGCCGCGCCGACGGCGTGGATGGTGGCGTCGATCGCATCCTGCAGCGGCGTCGCCCAGCTGAAGACGGCCTGGAAGACGAGCGCCATCACCGCGAGGAAGAGGAGCGGTCCGCCCAGGCGGTGCAGCGCGACCGCGTCGAGCTTGTCGCTCCAGGTCCCGAGCGACCGCGCCTTCCGCGTCACGGTGCGCTGCACCACCCCGCCGATCCACCCGTACCGCGACTCGGCCTCCACCCGTTCCGGGATGAGCCCCACGTCGCGCAGCGCGCCGCGCGCATCGTCGAGGAGGCTCGGGAGGTCGGGCACGTGCGCGAGATGCGCCTCGCGCGTGCTCACGCCGAGGAGGCGGAGCGATTCCATCGCCGCGGCCGACGGGGCGAGGCCGCTCCGCACGAGCTGCGTCTCGAGCGGGCCGAGCGCGGCATCGACGTCGGGCGCGAGGGCGAAGCGGCGCGAGGGCGGCGGCAGCGTCGCCGCGATGAGGATCGCCTGCTTGAGCGGGTCGATCCCCTCGCCGCGCGATGCGATGGTCGGCACGATCGGCACGCCCATCTCGTGGATCAGCGCGGGCACGTCCACCGTGATCCCCTTCTCCGCCGCCGCGTCCACCTGGTTGAGCGCGATGACGACCGGCAGCCCGAGCTCGCAGACCTGGCTCGCGAGGAAGAGGTTCCGCTCGAGGTGCGACGCATCGACGACGACGAGCACCACCTGCGGGCGCCAGTGCGCCTGGTCGCGACCGAGCAGCACCTCGAGCGCGATCGCCTCGTCGGGCGAGCCGGCGGAGAGCGAATAGCTGCCGGGGAGGTCGAGCACCGCGATGCGGCGCCCGTCGGCCATCCGGTACGCCCCTTCGACGCGCTCGACGGTGACGCCGGCGAAGTTGCCGACGCGCTGCCGGAGTCCGGTCAGCGCGTTGAAGAGAGTGGTCTTCCCGGTGTTCGGGTTGCCGATGATGGCAACGCGCAGCGGCTCGGTGGCGGTGAGCCGCTCCGGCCCGACGGTGGTGCTCACGTCAGCTCGCGGCGCGTCCCTGCGGACGGACGGTGATGCCACCGGCCAGGTCGGCGCCGAGCGCGAGGCGCGTGCCGCTCACGTCGACGAGGAGGCAGTGGCGCTTGCCGACCACCGAGACCTGCGCGCCCTCGTACACACCGAGCGCCCGGAGGCGGCACGCATCACGCTCGCCGCACTCGATCGCGACCACCGTCGCCGACGCACCCGTCTCGGAATCGACGAGCGGGCAGGTGCAGACGGGGAGTTCGCGGGAGTTGGGGGCGGTCATCTCAGTGGAGCTCGCGGTGCGTAACGAGTGTGTTCTCAGCGTGTGACAGCGTGTTGAGAACGGTTCTCAATGGCTGTAGATGTAGTGTAATCCGACATTTGGGGGACGCACAAGGGAAAGACGATAGAATCTTCCGGGATTGAGGAGAAGGAAGGGGGGCGGAGGCCCCGAAGGACCCCCGCCCCCTTTCATCTGTCTCCCTCCACCCTACTTCCAGCGCGTGATCTCGATCCGCGCCTTCCCCTCGGTGTCGCGGAACCCGAGGTACACGATCCCGCCCTTCCCGAAGCCCGCGATCTGGCGACCCTGCGGGATCTGCACGCGGTCCACGATCTCGTTCTGCCGGTTGATCACGTAATAGATGGCCCCCTCGGTCCCGGTCGGCGCGCTCGTGCGCACCCAGAGCAGGCCGTCGAGGTCGCCCAGCGCCGACTGCTGGCCGAACGGCGGACGATAGTCGGGCAGCTCGTTCGCGGGGACGAGATTCACCGCGGGGATCTGGAAGCCACCGGGGCCACCGGGGCCGCCCGGGCCACCGCCCTGACCGCCACCCTGCCCACCGCGCTGACCGCCGCCCTGACCACCGCCGGCGCCCTGCGCCGGGGCGGCCGCCGCGCCGCGCTGCGGGGGAGCGCCACCACCACCGCCGAGCATCACCATCGCGCGCTCGCCGCCGCCACCCTGGATGAAGGCCGCCGGACCGCCGGCCGCGTTCATCATCCGCTGCGCTTCCTCGCGCTGCTTCTCGATCGCCGTGCGCGCGCTGTCGATGATGAACTGCTTGTCGTCATCGGAGAGGCGCTGCCACTCGAAGGGGAGCTTGGGTCCAGAGGTCACGGTGCCGTCCGGCGCGCGCCAGTCCACATGGAAGTCGTGGCCGCGCACGACGGCGATGGTGCCGTCGCTCAGCAGCGCCCAGTCGTCCACCATCGGCATCGGATTGGTGGTCGTCTGCACGTTCATCCGGCCGTCGGCGCCCTGCGTCATCTTGATGTCGATCTTGGGGATCTTGATCGAGCCGAGCGTGTCGAGCGCGCGCGAGGCGAGATCGATGCGGAAGATCGGCGCGGAGTCCGGCAGCTCGGGCGCCTGGAAGGTCATGCCGCCGGGGCCCTGGAAACCGCCGCCGCCACCGCCACCACCGCCGCCGCGACCGCCTCGGCCACCCTGCTGCTGCTGCCGCGGGCGTCCCTGGCCGCGGTAGACGAGGCGTCCCTGCGGATCGAAGCCGGGGCGGCCGTTCGGGCCGCCGGCGAGGAGATTGATCTCGTTCGCGCGCGGCACGGCGCGCACCGTGGTGAGCTCGCCGCTGCTGTTGATGACCATCATCGAGAGCGAGGCGGGATCGATGAACAGCGCCGAGTCGCCGCTGTACCCGATGAGGCCGCCGCCGCGCTGGCCGTAGGCGTTGCCGGTCGCCGCGGTCGAGTCGGCGACGACGGTCACGTTCTTGAGCGTCGAGTCGAACATCACCACGCGACGCTGCAGGATGTCATTCACCAGCACGCGGCCGCCGGGGAGCGGCACCGCGGTGGAGATGGCGCTCATCGGCTCCTCGGAGCGCGCGAGCACGGGACCGATGGAGCGGACGGGCGGCAGCTTGGGGGCCTGCTGCGCGGCGAGCGGCGCCGCGATGGCGAGCGTCGCGGCGACGGTGACCCGCGTGGCGCGGGAGATGGATCGGATCATGGTGTGCCTCTGAGTGAACGACATGGGTGATGCGCCTGCGTCTGCGTGTTCGCGCACGAACTAGCGCCGGACCTCGATGCGGTTGCCGCCGATCGCGCCGACGTCGAACCCACCCGGTACCCCGAAGCCCGTGCCGGCGGTCCCGTTGCGGACCGAGCGGAGATAGCGCTTGTCGAGGTAGCTGGCGATGAAGGCCGGGAGCCGGCGCTTCTGTTCCTTGGTGAGCAGCGCGTTGAGGCGCGGCTCGAGCTTGAGGAGCAGGTCCACCGAGGCCTGGCGGGCCTTGGTGTACTTGATGAACGCCGCCTCGCGGTCGTAGCCGTCGGGGAGGGCCGCGAACTCCTTCGCGAGCGGCGCCCAGATGGAGTCGAGCCGGATGAGGTACCAGCGGTTCATCGTGGCGAGGCTGTCGGCCTGCGGGCTCGTGAGCTGGAGCGTGTCGGCCGAGCGAAGCATCGTCGCCATGGGGTTGGGCAGTCCGGCGCTGCCGTACTGCGCCTTGAGCTGCGCCTCGGGGGCCTTGGTGCCCTCGTGCGAGCGGCCGCGATCGAGCGTCTGCAGGAGCAGCTGGCGCTCGCGCGTGGGGCCGAGGTCGAAGCGGAACTGGAGCGTGACGGCGACGGGCGCGCGGATCGCCGAGAGCTGCGGGTCGGTGTTGCCGAAGCGCTGGTTGACGTCGTAGCGGAAGCGCTGCGTGCCGGCGTCGTAGCCGCGGACGTAGAGCAGCGTCGCGTCCGGGGTGCGCGCCTGGCCCCAGCCCTTGATGCCGTCGGAGCCGTGGAGGAGCAGGTCGGCGGCGCCGAGCGGGTTGGAGACGCTGAGCGAGACGGTCATGCGCTGCGGGAGGTGGAACTTCTGCGGATTGAGCGACATCGACATCACCGCGGTCTGCAGCCAGGGGCCCTGGCAGCTGTTGCGGTCGGCGATGCGGCCGATCTGGTTCCGCAGGCATTCCTGCGCGGCGCCGTCGGTGCTGGCGAGGAGGGCGGTCATCGCGCTGGCGACGGCCGGATCGGTCGCGGTGGCCGGGTCGAAGATGAAGGCGCGGTCGTTCGAGTACCCGTCGCCGTTCACGTCACCGGCGACGACCGGCGTGTAGGGGTTGCCGGAGCGGAACGAACCGGACCAGTTCACGCGCACGGCGTCGAAGAAGTTGTAGCCGAGGTTGTAGCTGATCTGGTGGCGCGTGTCGAAGTTGGCGCGCGCCCACTCGACGAGGAGCGGGTTGCCGGCGGTGTTCTGGAAGCCGCGCACCTCCTGCTTGTTGCTCGAGTACACGTAGGCCGCGCTCCAGGTGAAGCCGGTGCTGAAGCGGGTCGGCGAGATGCGGAGCGACACCTGGCGGCTCATCCCCGAGAGGTCGGAGACGGACTGCGAGACGCGGTTGAAGGCGGTGGAGATGCGGTTGTCGCCCGGCGCGATGGCGCCGGTGGCGGGGAAGATGCTCGTCGGCTGCACGAAGACCGGCCGCCCCGCCTCGCTCGCGAGAGTGAAGCGCTGCGTGGGATTGAAGTTCAGGTCGATCGCGCTCTGCTGCTGCTCGTTCCACGAGTAGGTGAGCTCGAGCGTCGCGTTGAACGTGTTGTTCAGCACGGGCCCGTTCCACTGGAGGTTGGAGCGCACCGAGCGCTGCGGATCGTAGCCGGGGCTGAAGAGCGTGACGTTCGGGAGCCCGTTCGCGAAGACCGAGCCACCGCCGACGCAGGTGGTGGGGATCTGCGAGAGGTCGTTCCCGTAGAGCGTCCAGTCCGGCGCCGGCGCCGCGGCGCCGGTGCAGATGAGGTTCTGGATGCCGGTGGTGAGGCCGGTGTTGTCGAGCGCGGTGCCGGTGAGGTTGGTCGCCGGCGTGTTCTGGAAGAGGCCGATGCCGCCGCGCACGACGGCGCGCGGGCCGCGCACGGCGCCCTCGAAGCCGGGGATCTGCGGCGCCTGGCCGTAGGTCCACGAGAAGCCGACGCGCGGGCTGACGAACGCGCGGTTGGGCACCACGTCGTTGCGCACGCCGAAGATCGAGTCCACCACCGGATTGAACGTCGGGACGTCGTTGTAGCGGTTGGCGTCCACGCGCACGCCGTACTGGAGCTGGAAGTCGGGGTTCACGCGCCACGAGTCGCCGAGCGACGCGCCCATCACCCACTGGCTGGCCGTGCGGGTGCGCGGCAGCAGCGAGCGGCTGAACGACGACGGGATCCCGTTCTCGAGGTCGGAGAGGGAGTTGAAGCGGAAGGTGCCGAACTGGTTCGCGTTCTGGTCGGTCGAGTAGCCGTCGCGCCGCAGCTCGGTGGTGAGCTTGAGGCGGTGACGGTTGTTGAGGCTGAACCAGCTGAGCGTGTTGTTGAAGCCGAGGTTGGAGGTCGTGTTGGTGGCGAAGAGGTTCGAGTTGCCGCCGAACGCGATGCTGCTCACGCCGTTGGAGCCGTCGGCGAAGGTCGAGTTGATGAGGACCGAGCCGTTGGGGAGGCGGATGTAGGGGTCCGCATCGTTGCGCGACGCGCTCACGCCGATGTTCGTCTCGGAGAGGAAGATCCCGTAGAAGTTGGTGTGGCGGAGCTGCACGCCGCCGCTGCCGTTGGTGCGTTCGCCCGACCAGGCGGGCATGGCGTTGGAGAGGCCGTTCACCGGCGCCTGCTTGGAGATGTTGCCGTTGAACGAGATGTTGAGCGCCTGGCCGGTGAGCGAACCCGGCGGCGCCCAGTCGAGCGCGCCGAAGACGCTGAGCTGGTCGTTGTCGCGGTTGGACGGGATGCCGCCGACGGTCGCCGGGATCCCGTTCGCCGCGAGGATGCCGAGGAGACGCGTCACCGAGTCCTGCGCGATGCCGGAGGTCTGCAGGCCGAGCGGGCTCGTGTTGAGCAGCGTCTGCAGGTCGTTGGCGCGGCGGCCGACCTGGTACGAGAAGTTGTAGAACGCCTTGTCGAACTGGATGGGCCCGGAGAAGCTGCCGCCGAGCGAGGCGTTGGAGTACTCCTGGTTGAGCGCGCGCCCCGCCGCGTCGGTCCACTGCAGCGCGGGATTGTCGAAGTTGAAGCTCGAGGCGCGGACGACGAAGTTCGAGCCCGAGCGGCTGCGCACGTTGAACTGGCCACCGCTGAAGCCGCCGCGCGAGACGTCGTAGGGCGTGGTGACGAGCGAGCTCGAGACGGCCGCGTCGCGCGGCAGGTTGGTCGCGCTCGAGTTGAGGCCGTTGAGCGTGGTCTGGTTCTGGTCGGCGGTGAGGCCGAGCACCGAGAAGCCGGACGGGTCGCCGTCGGCGCCGGGGAGGAACTGCACACCGGGGAGCGAGGCGGCCATCGCGGCGAGGTCGCCCTGCTGGTCGGCCGCGAGCGCGCTCGCGTTGACGTTGCGCTCGGTGCCGGAGATGTCCTGCGGATTCTGGTTGCGGTTGACGCGGTTCCGCTCGCCGGCGATCTGCACCGTGTCGAGGTTCTGCGCCGCGAGCGACATCTTGGCATCGGCGACGAGGATCTCCTGGTCGGCGGTGCGCTTCACCTGGAAGCGACGCGCGGCGTAGCCGATCGCCTGCACCATGAGGAAGTAGTCGCCGTCGCCGCCGGGGAAGGCGATCGTGTAGCGGCCGTCGCGCGCGGTGCGCGCGCGGCGCGACACGTTGCCGCTCACCGAGGTCGCGGTGACGATCGCGCCGGAGATGGGATTGTCATCGGGCCCGGTGACGCGACCGCGGATGATGTCGGCGCCCTGGGCCTGCGCTCCCGCCGGCACGAGACAAAGGAACAGCACGCCCGCGAGGGCGATCAGACGACGGAGTGACACGGTGGGCTCGGCAGCGGGTGGGAAGGGCCAGCGTGATATCTGACCCGGGTTCTCATCAGACGGTTGCAGCGGGGCTGTCGTTAGTACGACGATCACGCCCTTGGCGCCGTCGGGACCGTACAGGGCGACCGCCTGCGCGCCCTTGAACACCGTCACCGACTGGATGCGGTCGGACGGGATCTCCTTCAGGCTGGACTGGTCGGCGCGGATGCCGTCCACGATCAGGAGGCCGGTGAACGCCTCCTTCGCCGTCTCGACCTCGAGCGGGCGGCCACGCACCAGCATGCGGCGCTCGCCGCTCGTCTCGGAGGAGTCGCGCACGACGACGAACGGCATCCCTTCGACGCGACGCTCGACGACGCCCGACGGGGCGGCCGACGTCGCGGCGCCGGCGCGCGTGAGGATGCGGATCACCGGCGAATCGCCCTTCACCACCTCGACGCTCGCGATGTCCTCCGGCACGACGGCCTTGGCGATCGCCTCGGTGGACGGCTTGCCGTCCACGAAGTAGCGCACGCTCCCCGTATCGAGCATCACGACCCCCGCGACACGGCGCTCGACCATCGTCGCGTCCATCGACGCGACCTCGGCATCGGTGGGGAGGCGCGACTCGCAGGCGGCGACGAACGCGACCGCGCCCAGCGCGGCCACCGCGAGACGCCGTGCGGTGATGAGACGGACGGGACGTTCGGTCATGGCGATGATCCTCTGGGCGAGATGGGAAGTGTGGGGCGAGAACATGGGATGGAGCATGGCCGGCCGGTGGGCCGGGGTGGTCGCGGCGGCGAGGGCGATCAACAGGTCGCCGTACGCCCGCTTGGAGGTGCCGTCGCGCAGCAGGCGGCGATCGCAGTCGAGCTCGATCGCGAGCCGCAGGCGCGAGACGAGGAGCCAGGCGAACGGATTCCACGGCTGCAGCGCCGCGAGCGCGACGCCGCACATGAGCAGGAGCGGATCACCGGCCGCGACATGCGACCGCTCGTGGCGCACGACCAGCGCCTGCTCCTCCGCGGGAAGCGTGAGCAGCCACGCCGGCACCGCGACGATCGGCGCGCGCACGCCGACGACGGCCGGCCCGAGGTCACGCGTCAGGCGCACGGGCACGCCATCGATCTCGTGCGCCGGCGCGGCGCCGAGCGCGCGGCCGAGCCGGCGATGGCTCGCGAAGAGCAGGAGCAGGATCGCCCCCGACGCGAGTCCCCAGAGGATGAGCGCGACGCGCGCGCCGACGGGCGGGATCCCGCGAGCCGCATCGGCGGCGAGCGTCGTCGGCGCCTCGAGCGTGCGACGGATCCGCGCGGTGGCGGCGGCGGTCCATGCCGCGGGGGAGAACCGCGTCGTCGCGTCGAGTGCAGCGCCGGTGAGCGGCATGCCCTGCACCACGACCTCCCCGCCGGCGGCGCTCGTGCGCCAGAGGCGGAGCGGCGAGACGAAGGTGAGCAGCGTCGCGCCGAGGAGCGCGAGCGCCCAGATGGCGCGCGCCGGGACCGCGTCGCGCGCGATCCACTGAAGCACCGCCGCGGTCGCGGCGAGGATCGCGGCGATCAGCAGCGCCTGCACCCCCCAGGCGGCGAGGAGTGAGGCGGTCACTTCTCCTCCTTGAGCCGCGCGTCGAGGAGCGCGCGCATCCGCTCGAGTTCGGCGCGTCCGAGCTTCCGGTCGCTCACCATCTGCGTGAGCATCGCCTCGGAGGAGCCCTGGAAGATGGCCTCCTTGATCCGCGCGATCGCGCTGCGCCCCGCGCGGTCGGCGGGGACCGCGGCCTCGTACCGGTACGCCCGGCCGACGGCCTCGTGCGTGACGTAGCCCTTCTCCTCGAGCGTCTGGAGCGCCGAGAGGACGGTGGTGTAGGCGAGGTCCTCGTCGAGTCCTTCGCGGACCTCGGTGACGGTGCTCGGTCCGAGGCGCCAGAGGACGCTCATGACGGCGAGTTCGCGCGGGGGGAAGTGGAGGTCGGTCATGGTGGGTCCGGGTGATGTACTATCTTTCCCGTAGTATGTGGGGTGTGTGCGCGGCTGTCAACTGGCTTTTCCGTAGTTGCGTGAACGGCACTGCCTTAACCACAGGGGGCACAGGGGACACAGGGAACAGCGGGGTACACAGGAGCCATCCCCCGTCAGTAAATGGAGAGGGGGATCGACGCCGCATCGGCCGCCGATCCCCCTGTGTCCCCTGTGCCCCCTGTGGTGACCGCCGTTCTCAGGGCGCCGCGTCGAAGAACTTGAGCCCGAGCGACTCGGCCCGCTCGAGCGCCCAGCGCAGCCGCCACTCGTCCCGGAAGAGGATCACGGGATGGTTCTTCGCATCATATAGAAGCGACAGGTCCTGTGACTCCCCGAGCTTCTGGATCTCCGCCTCGGGCCCGGTCACCCAGCGCGGGTAGCGGAAGGGGAGCTTCTCGAGCGTCGTGGGCGCGCCGTACTCGTGCTCCAGCCGGTGCAGCATCACGTCGAACTGGAGCAGACCCACCGCCCCGACCACGGGGATGGGCCCCATCTGCGTCTCGGCGAAGAAGACCTGCGCCGCCCCCTCCTCGGTGAGTTCGCGCAGGCCCTTGTCCATCGCCTTGCGACGGAGCGGGTCCTTGGAGAGGATGCGCGCGAAGTGCTCGGGCGCGAATCGCGGGATGCCGACGTACTCGAGGAGCTTGCCGTCCGCCGCCTTCGGCGCGTCGGGCGTGGCGAGCGTGTCGCCGATGCGGAGCGAGCCGCGGTCGTGCACGCCGACCACGTCGCCCGGCAGCGCCTCCTCGGCGAAGGCGCGCTCGCGGCCGAGGAACTGCTGCGGCGGCGCGAGCTTGAAGCTCTTCCCCGTGCGGACGTGCATCACCTCGAGCCCCGCCGCGTAGCGCCCCGAGCAGACGCGCACGAAGGCGATGCGGTCGCGGTGCCGCGGGTCCATGTTCGCCTGCACCTTGAACACGAAGCCGGTGAACGCGCCGAGTCCCGGCGCGACCGGGCCGGCCGAGCTCTCGCGCGCCACCGGCGACGGCGCGAGCGGGAGGAAGTCCTCGAGGAAGGGCTCGACGCCGAAGTTCGTGATCGCCGACGCGAAGTACACCGGCGTCTGCTCGCCGGCGAGGATCGCCTCGGCGTCGAACTCGTGGCCCGCCATGTCGAGCAGCTCCACGTCGTGCGCGAGCTTGGCGACCGCGGCGACGGCGGTCTCGTCGCCGCCGAGGGCCTCGACGAGCGCCTGATCGTCGGGGCCCGAGAGGTCGAGCGTCTCGGTCTCGACGCGCTTGGCCCCGTGGTGCGTGCCGCGCTCGAAGAGGAAGGCGCGCTTGCGGCGGCGGTCGTACACGCCGACGAAGACGGTCCCCTGCTCCGCCGTGTCCTGGTGGATGGGCCAGTGCGCGGCGACGGCGGTGATGCCGAGCTCGTGCTCGAGGTCGCTCACGAGCTTGAGCGGATCCTCGCCGACGCGGTCGCACTTGTTGACGACGGTGAAGATCGGCATCCGCCGGCGGCGGCAGACGTCGAAGAGCTGCCGCGTGCGCTCCTCGACGCCCTTGCGGTTGTCGAGGAGCATGACGGCGCTGTCGGCCGCGATGAGCACGCGGTAGGTGTCCTCGCCGAAGTCCTGGTGGCCCGGGGTGTCGAGGAGGTTGACCTGGTAACCGTGGTACTCGAACTGCAGCACCGAGCTGGTGACGGAGATGCCGCGTTCCTGCTCGAGGGCCATCCAGTCGGAGGTCGCGTGGCGCTGCGACTTGCGCGCCTTCACCGCGCCGGCCTGGTGGATGGCGCCGCCGTAGAGGAGGAGCTTCTCGGTGAGCGTCGTCTTGCCGGCGTCGGGGTGCGAGATGATCGCGAAGGTCCGGCGCCGCGCGATGAGCGCGTCGAGGGGGCCGGCGGGAGTGGTGGCGGGAGCGGTCACCCGTGAAAACTAACCCCGGGTCGAAGCCCTACCGCCCGATCGCCGCGATGACCGCCTCGACCTCGTCCATCGTGTTGTGGAAGTGCGGCGCGAGGCGGATCGCCCCTTCGCGCACCGAGTGCGTCACCTTCGCCGCGCGGAGCTTCGCCGAGTCGCCGGCGAGGTCCGGCGTGGCGAAGGCGACGATCCCCGCACGACGTGCCACGGTGGCGGGGGTGAGCAGCGTGACGCCGCGCGCCTGCGCGGCCCACTCCATCAGGCGCGTGGTGAGCGAGCGCAGGTGCGCCTCGATCGTCGCCGGCCCGAGTTCGAGGAAGAGCTCGAGCGCCGCGTTCATCCCGACGATGTCCTGGTACGGGATGGTCCCGACCTCGAACTTGCGCGCATCGAGGTGCCAGGCGGCGTCGTAGGCGAGGAACTTCCCGAAGTCGCCGGAGCTCGCCTGCGCGAGCCATCCGGCCGCCGGGGGCTCGAGCGTCTCGACGAGCTCGCGCCGCACGTAGGCGAAGCCGCTCCCCCAGGGCGAGCAGAGCCACTTCTGCGCGCCGCAGCTGAGGATGTCGATGTTGGCCGCGCGGACGTCGAGCGCGAGCGCGCCGAGTCCCTGGATGGCATCGACCGCGAACCAGATGCCGCGCGAGCGGCAGGCGGCACCGAGGCGCGCGAGGTCGATGCGCGACCCGCTCCAGAAGGAGACCCACGAGAGCGCGACGCCCTTCACGCGCGGGTCGCTCGTGATGCGGCGCATCACCATCTCCTCGTCGGCGGCGGCGCCGGCGAGCGGGAGCAGCTCGTAGGTGAAGCCGCGCGCCTTGGCCGCGGCCATCCACGGATAGACGTTCGCCGGGAACTCGCCCTCGCTGCCGAGCACGATGTCGCCCGGCCCGAGCGGGAGCGCGTAGGCGGCGAGGTTCACGCCCCAGCTGGTGTTGGTCGTGAGGGCGATCTCCCCCGCCTGCGCGCCGATGAGCTGCGCGATGAGCGCGCGGCCGCGGTCGAGCACGGGGAAGAAGTCGTCGTTCCCCAGCCGGTGCGGCTCGGCGCGCTTGAGGAGGTACGCATCGGTCGCATCACGCGCGCGCTGCGGGATGGGGCCCACGGCGGCATGGTCGAAGTGGATCGCGTCCCCGGCGGCCTCCCAGGGATACTCGCGACGGCGGAGCGATTCGAGGTCGTACATGATGGTCTCGCGCGTGAGGTCGAGCGTGGGTCTTTCCCCCTTCATCCTTCCGCCTTCATCGATCGCTACGGTTCCTTCTGTTCCAGCGGCGTATCCTTCGGCTGCCCCTTCCACCGCCGATGCTGCCAGAAGTACTGCTCGGGATGCTCGCGCACGAGGCGCTCGAGCACCTGCGTGTAGCGGAGGACCGTCGCATCGATGTCGGCCTCCTTGTCCCCGGTCTGCACGAGGGGGACGTCCTCGAAGTGCGCCATGTAGCGGCCGTCCGGCTGCCGCAGCGCGACGACGAAGACCATGGGCAGCGCATTCCGCAGGGCGAAGACCGCCGCGCCGCGCGGTGTGCGCGCCGGCCGGCCGAAGAAGGGGATGAAGGTGCTCGCCAGGCCCTTCGCGCTCTGGTCGCTGAGGAAGCCCACGCCGCGGCCGTCGCGCAGGGCCTTGGGGATCGCGCGCACCGACTCGTCGGCGAAGAGCACCCGCATCCCGAACCGTTCGCGCGTCCGCTTGAAGAAGGCGTCGCTCAGCGGGTTCGCCATGTGCATCGCGATCGCGTCGATCGGCAGGCCGCGCGCCGTCATGTAGGCGGCGCTGAGCTCCCAGTTGCCGAGGTGCCCGGCGACGAGGATGACGCCCTTCCCCTGCGCGAAGGCGCGCTCGAGCACCGGATACGTGGGCGACTCCACGAAGACGTCGAGCACGTCCTGCTTCTCCGCGCGCGAGAGGATGATGCTCTCGATCGCCACGCGTCCGAGACCGCGGTAGCTCTCGCGCGCGACCTGCCGCACGCGGTCCTCGCTGAACTCGGGGAAGCAGGCGCGGATGGTGCGCTCGACGCGGGCGCGGCGCATGCGGAGCGGCCACCAGCCGAGGCCGCCGACCATGGCGCCCACGGAGGAGGCGGTGCGCCATCCGAAGGGCCGCAGCAGCGTGGCAACGGTCCTGAGCGCCGCATACTCGGCCCACTGCGCGAAGGTCGGGCTCGGCGGGGCGGCCGCGGGGACCGAGGTCGCCGCGGGCCTCGCGGCCGGCTCAGGCATCGTCATCGTCGTCCGGCATCTCGAGCGCGGCTTCCAGCGACTCAGGTACGAGCTCGGGGAGCGGTGCCTGCACGGTCCGCTGCTGCATGGCGTGAAGGCGCGCGTACGCGCCCTCGAGCCCGAGCAGCTCCGCGTGCGTGCCGCGCTCGATCACGCGCCCCTTCTCGAGCACGAGGATCTGCGTCGCGTGGACGATGGTCGAGAGCCGGTGCGCGATGACGAACACGGTGCGCCCGGCGAGGAGACGGTCGATCGCCTCCTGCACGAGCCGTTCGCTCTCGGTGTCGAGCGCTGACGTGGCCTCGTCGAGGATGAGGATCGGCGGGTCGGTGAGGAGCGCGCGCGCGATGGCGAGCCGCTGCCGCTGGCCGCCGGAGAGGCGCGTGCCGCGCTCGCCGAGGACCGTCTCGTA
>JBGATT010000225.1:0-3702 GCA_044229035.1 Gemmatimonadaceae bacterium
AAGCCGTCACGCGCCGCGTCGAACGGACGCGACGCGCGCGCCGGCTCGTCGTTGCGCGTGCTCATCCCGCGGATGAGCGCGAACGAGCCGAAGCAGAGCGGCGAGAGCGGGGCCTCGCGCCGCCCGCGAGCATCACGTCCGCCTCGCCCGCGCGGATCTGTCGCAGCGCCTCGCCGATCGCCATCGTCCCCGATGCGCAGCTCATCGCGTTCGTCGAGTTGGGACCGCTCAGGCCGAACTCGATCGCGACGTTGCAACTCGCCGCGCCGCCGAACACCGAGAGGGCGAGCAACGGGTCCACGGTCCGGATCCCGCCCAGGAGGAAGCGGCCGAGCTGTTCCTCGGCGTACCCGAGCCCGCCGAGCGCCGACCCCATCATCGCGCCCACGCGCTCCCGGTCCTCGTGCGCCAGGTCGAGCGCGGCGTCGGCCAGCGCGAGCCGGGCGGATGCGACGACGAAGTGGCCGAAGCGGTCGAGCCGTTTGGCGCGCTTGCTCTCCATGTGGTCGCCCGGCGTGAAGTCGTCCACCTCGGCGCCGATGTGCGTGCGGAAGGGCGACGGATCGAAGCGCGTGAGCGTGCGCACGCGTGACCGCCGTGCCCGGAGTCCTTCCCACAGGGCGGCGCGCCCCACGCCGAGTGGCGTCACCGCTCCGATGCCGGTGATGACGATGCGCCGCTCCGGTCGCATCAGGCGGCCCGCTCGGCCGCGGCGACGAGCCCCGCGATGGTGCGTTCGGCGATCCCGTGCACGAAGACCGGACCGATGATCGCGATGGCGACCGCCGGACCGACGAGCGGCACATCCCACCCATCCCAGAGATGCAGCAGCGTGATCGCGGTCGTGGCCTCGCCGTTCGGACCCGGTGCCCGGGCGACGAACGACCACTCCACCTCCATCCCGGTGGTGAGTCCGCCGATGTGACGGAAACGGATCGTCGCGCGCTCGCCGTCGACCGCCATCAGCGACGTCCACGACGTGGGCCAGCGCCAGTCGCCGAAGGGGCGGTCGGCCGCCATCTCCACCACGCCACCGCCCGCCGAGTCGCGGTTCAGCATCCGCACCGAGCGATAGTGTGACAGTTGCGCCGGCCATGCCTCGACATCGCAGACGCGCGCGAACAGCGGTGCGAGCGCGACGCGCGCGAGACCGGTGTCGCGGATGATCATGGCACTCGAGCTCGGCAGGGGACCGAGGGAGACGGGGCGTTCGCCGGTCGGACCGGGGTGCGTCATGTGGGACTCCAGGAGGCGGTGACGCGGAACCCGCGATGGTCACGCACCAGCGGCGTGACGCCGACGGCGCCGCGCACCAGGCGGGCGAGTTCGGGGAGGCGATAGCCGCGGAGCACGGAGAGCACGCCATCGTGCCGGCTCACCGGATGGAAGCGCAGGGCGTACGACGCGCCCCAGATCCCCGCGGCCGCGAGCCAGGAGCGGCGGAGGTCCGCGATGATCACGAGCCGCCGGGCCACGCGGTGCAGTTCGCGCAGGAGCACCGACGCCTCGGGATCGGCGAAGTGATGCAATACCTGCGAGCAGGTGACGACGTCGATGCTGCGGTCCGCGAACGGCAGCGCGAGCCCGTCGCCGACGCACGCGAGCTCCGCCCGCGGGCGCGCCGCGGCGGCGACCGCGGTGGTGCGCTCGAGCCCGAGCGTCGTGAGATGGATCCCTTCGCGATTCGCGAGCCGGCGCGCGCGCGCCGGGCTGTCGCCGAGTCCCGTGCCGACGTCGAGCAGTTCGCCGCCGCGGCGCCGCTCGGGGATGAAGAGGGCGCCGAACCGCGCGAGCGCGCCGGGCGTGGTCGCGACGGCGCTCATCGCGGGGCCGGGCGCAGGATGTCGAAGAGGAAGCGCGGCCGCAGCACCGCGCTGGGCGGCACGAAGTCGCCGGCGACGCCCACGAGCAGGTCCGCCATCTCGCGGCGGCGTGCGAGCACGTGGGCCACGCGATCGAAGAGCCACGGGGACGACACCGCGAGTGCGATGAGCCGTTCGACGATGCGCTTGCCGCGGAACTCGCGCGCGTGCGCGGCTGCGTAGCCGGCGAGCGCGGCGTCCGCGGCCGCGGCCGTGCGGGCGCGCACCGCCGCGAGCGCGAACGGCGCGAGCAGCTCGCCGCCGCGCAACGCGGTGTAGATCCCCTCGCCGGTGAACGGGTCGAAGTACTCGGCGGCGTCGCCGACGAGCGCGGCCCCCGGCGCCCACACGCGCCGGGCGCGGGAGGCGAACGGCCCGGTGCTCTGGACCGCCGACACGCGCGTCGCATCGCGGAAGCGCTCCGCCAGGTGCGCGTGCGACGCGAGCCAGCCGTCGAGGAACCGTGCGGCGCCATCGTGCGCCGCCGCGAGCACCGGGGCGGGCACGACGAGGGCGACGTTCGTCCGTCCGCCCCCGACATCGGCGAAGCCCACGTAGCCGTCGGCCTCGACATGCATCTCGCCATGGTCGTCGATGCCCTGCACGCCGGTGTAGTGGGCCGTCATCGCGTATCGCGCGGGGCGATGCGCCCGATGCTGGAGCCGGAGCCCTCGTGCGACGAACGAGCGCAACCCGTCGGCGCCGATCACGAGCGAGGCGCGCAGCGACTCGACCCGTCCCGTGTCGTCGGTCCCGATGACGCCTGCGACGCGCCCCGATCGGTCGCGGAGGAGGTCGCGCGTCCGCCACCCTTCACGCACCGTCACGCCGGCATCACGCGCGGCGTCGAGGAGGATCGCATCGAGATCGCGGCGCGGCAGCGAGAGCCCGCGGTCGCGGAATCCGCGGTACCCGTGTCCGGCGACGAAGCCGCCGGCGAAGGTCGTGCCGTCCGGCGCGCGCCGCCGCATCCCCGCCAGTTGGGCGGCGTCGGAACGCTCGATGCCCGCGAGCACCTGCATCGACGCGAGGATCCGCGAGCACTCGGGACTGAGGTACTCCGCACAGGGCTTGGTGCGCGGGAAGCGGGCGCGATCGACCAGCGTGACCCTCAGTCCCGCGCGCGCGAGGGCCATGGCGGTCGAGGACCCGGCCGGCCCGCCGCCGACGACGAGGACCTCATGAGGGGCGGATGCGTCCATGCTCGCAAGTATGCCGGGCGCACGGGGAGCGGACCATCGCACGATGGGAGGAGCGATGCGCTCGTCCCATCGAGGGAGGGCGCCACCGTCCGCCCGGCGATCACATCTGCGACCGGAACGGCGCGAGCAGGCGCTCGGCGATGCGTTGCCGCATCGGGCGCGCGCGCCACATCGCCAGCGTGAAGGGGCGCGCGTCGATCAGGTCGCGCGCGAAGACCGCGGACATCTCCGTCGCGAACGTCGTGTCGAGCACGTTCAGGCTCGCCTCGTCGTTCAGCCGGAACGATCTCAGGTCGAAGTTGGTCGATCCCACCGACACGAGCAGGGTGTCCACGACGAGCAGCTTCGTGTGGAGCATCGTCGGCTGGTAGACGGCGATCTCCACGCCGGCGGAAAGCAGCGGACCCCAGGCGCCCATCGACGCGATGCGCACCGTCTCGGCGTCGATGTGCGGGCCGGGCAGGAGGATCCGCACGCGCACACCGCGGGCGGCGGCGGCCACGAGCGCCTCGAGCATCAGGACGTCGGGCACGAAGTACGAGGCCGCGAGCTCGATGGAGCGCTCCGACGCGCTGATCGCCATGAGGTACATGAGGTGCATGCTCTCGCTCCCGCCGGCGGGAGAGGCGATGAACAGC
>JBGATT010000063.1:0-26403 GCA_044229035.1 Gemmatimonadaceae bacterium
CATAAAATGCGGTTGGGCGGCCGTGCGGTACCTTCAGGTACGATAAAGCACGGCCGCCCAACCGCTACCCTAGCGCGGCCGTCTGCACCAACTGCCGTTATGCCGCCCTAGCGCCGAAACGTGATGAGCGCGTCGCCCTCGCGCGTGTCGAACTGTAAGACCGCGCGCGAGACGGCGTCTATCCAGAACACGGTTCCGCCGCCCGGTGTGTCGACGGTGACCCGCCAGGCAGCGCGACCGTCGACGGCCTCCCTGCCCACGACGCGAATCGTGCTCTCAACAACTCCGAGCCGAGACGGAGGCGAATAGAAGGTCGAAACCGTCCGGGTCGCACCCACTGAGAACGGCATGGACGCCGCGATCGCCTCGATCGCGGCAGACGAATGCGTGCCTTCGGGCACGGCAACCGACCGCGTCGTCGCTCCCTTCGGGCCGCCGACTGTGCGTATCGTGACGGCTGCCGATGAGTACTCAGCGACTCGAGTCGTATCGCCATTGACTAGGATATCGAGGCGGGTCCTCAACGAGGTGGCATCGAGGAACAGCGAGTCGAGCGACGACGACCCGTCTTGCGCGCTCTGCCACGCATAAACCTGAATCAGCTCGCCACCACGATAGCTGCGCTGCATGATCCCGCGCCCGAGCACCATCGTTCCGTAGCGCACCGTGAACGTGTCGACCCCCGTCGGAAGCACCGGAGCCGTCTGCGCACCTACGGTGGTGGCGAGGACGCTCGTAAGCAGAAGTGAGCGGCTAAGCGCAATCATGGTTAACGCGAGTGGAGGTGGGTCGGCATAACGTCAAGTTGTGCCGCGGCCGCTTTCATAAAATGCAGGTGGGCGGCCGCGCCGTACCGAAAGGTACGACAAGGTGCGGCCGCCCACCTGCTACCCTAGACGGCCGTCGGTCACCAACTGCCGTTATGCCGCACCGGCGCGTTTGCTACCCGCCACATCCGAAATGTGCCGCGTTCAGGGCCGCGGCCCGCGAAGTGTACCGTGCCCCAGGTGCCACGAACTTCGCCGTCTCGCAGGGCTCCAGTTGCGATCAGGTTGTTGTCACTACACCGCGGCGAGAAGTCGAGCCCGAGCTCACCTCCGGTGAGGCGAACACCGACGACGCCTGCCGTCGCATCGACGCACGGCGGCGTCCACGCGAAGGCCGCCGCAAAATCAGCGTTCAACACCGCCCGGATGCCGCTCCCAGGAAGCTGTCGCACGAGCGAGTCACGGATCTCGAGCGTGCCGCGAAGCGTCCTTCGCTTCGCCTCCCACCGGAACTCGACGTGCCACTGGCCGACCAACGCCCGGCGCTCATCGTCGGCCGCCAAGGGCACCGTCGTCTGTCCTGACGTCTCAAACACGACCGGTGCGCTGCGTGCCGCTGTTGCGCGCTGAGCGCAAGCGCCGAGCGCGAGAACGAGCAGGCAACTGTTAGTGACCCGGATGCGTCTCATGTCGGCATAACGTCAAGTTGTGCTGCGGCCGCTTCCATAAGATGCGGTTGGGCGGCCGCGCGGTACCTTCAGGTACGATAAAGCGCGGCCGCCCAACCGCTACCCCTGCGCGGCCGTCTGCACCAACTGCCGTTAGCCCGCCCGGGAGCGAGTCTTCATGGCGCCGTCTCGTTCCGGAACCTCGTCGTCGAGATACGACCACGCCAGTGCGAGCGCGACGGCTTCGAGCACGGGGATCAGCAGGTTGCCCCCGATGAGTCTCCCTCCGGCCAGCAGGCGCGGCACAATGGAGAGGCCGAGAAAGGCGAGTCCGAGCACTCCGCCGAGTTCCCGCCGCTTGGCGAGGAGCCAGGCCGTCCAGAGATAGCCCGCAGCGATGCCAACACGGAGCAAGACGACCAGCGGATTGATTGGAACGTCCGCCATGAGGCTCCACCCGGCGAGCTTCCCGCCGAGCCCGACGGCGATGAAGACGAGCGAGATGACGCCGTCCGACGCGAAGAGGAATGTCACCACGCTCAGCGCGGTGGATGCCTCGCCGGGGAGCAGCGCATGATTCGCCGACTTTGCCTGCCGTGATCTCATGTGGGTCGGGCTAACGTCAAGTTGTGCTGTGGACGCTCCAATAATGCGGCCGCGGAGCGGCCGCCATCAATACCGCGGCCATCTGCACTAACTGCCGTTATGCGGCGGTACCACCCTACCCGCCACCACACCCTGTACGCGGCGAGCGCGCCGCACCTCGACTCCGGCGCGATCGCGGCGCGCCCACGCCGTCGAAGCACCCGCCACTCGAACCCCTCGCCAGGCCGTCGGAGCACGCCCCCCAAAGCAGTGGAGGGGACTCCGCCCAAGTTCAGCCGCTCCAATGGCTCAGTGCGGGCAACACCACCGGGGCAGCCGTAGCCAGTTCAGCCAGTCCCGACTCGCATAACGTCAAGTTGTGCAGCGGCCGTTTCAATAAAATGCAGGTGGGCGGCCGTGCGATACCGAAAGGTACAAAAGAGCACGGCCGCCCACCTGCTTCCCTGGCGCGGCCGTCTGCACCAACTGCCGTTAGGGCGCGCCTCGCGGCGCGCGTCGCCTTCCAACGCGCCAGAGCCAGGTGCCAAGGATAAAGCTTCCAACCGGGAACACGAGGAGCACGAGCGGAAAGTAGAACGCCTCGAGCACGGAGAGCGGGAACGCTGCGGACGTGCCTTCCCGGACGAACTGCGTCGCCCGGAAGTGGCGATATGACCGTCCCAACTGCCACGTCCGCAGAATCTCGCTTCGACGCACCTTGCCGCTCGCAATCGCGATTACTTCGAAGCGCGGACGCCGCTCATCGCGCTCCTGCAGGCGGCGCACGAGCCAGACCGAGCTATCACCACTTGCGCGATCTGTGAATCTCCACACGTCGGCCCACAGATGATACCGGCCGATGTCTCGACGTCCTCTTCGGATCATCGCGCGACTCGACGGGCCGAGCGTATCTTCGTCGACCTTGAACTGAAGGCGTCCTTCGTATGCGACCTCGGACGCGGCTGACTCCAGAGGCTGGTCGTCAACGATTCGGATGGTCGCGCCGGCGAAGACAACGAGCGTGTCCGTGCCGAAGGTCTCCTCGGAGAAGCGCGCCTCTCCGGCTCGCCACATCCTCCACTCGCGGACCGACTGGATCACGGATGTCGCAGATAGCGCTACGAGCGCAAAGCCAATCGCCGCTGCGATTCTCTTCAATGCCTGCTCCTCGCGCGCGTCGCCCTAACGTCGGGGTGTGCCGTGGGCACTCCATCAAATGCGGCGGCGCAGCCGCCGCTTCCCAACCGTGCCCATCGGCCACCAACCATCGTTATGCGGCGGGCACGCCGAGACGCGCGATCGGACCGCTGGACGCTTGGCTGGCCCGGATCGCTGAGGGAGGGAGTCAGCTCTGGTGCGTCGGATTGGTCGAATTCATCATCGTCAGCTTTCACATGATCGGCATCGTCCAGTTGCTTGCGGTTCCGGGAGCTGCCTTCATTGCCGACACCCGCGGCAGGGTGAGCGGCATCTTCAGTGGGCTCGCGATGATCACGTACATTCTGCACTCGCACTCGAACGTGCGCCGGATGATGGGTACCCGGGAGGAATAGCTCGCGCGAGGGGGCGATTCGCGTCGCGACTATTCCAAGTGACTGCGCAGCATCCAGGCGTTCTTCTCATGCACCTCCACTCGCCTGGTCGCGAGATCGGCACTCGCCTGGTCCCTCGCGGCTTCGGCCGCTTCGATCAACCGACGCGCAGCCTCCGCCACCAGTTCCTGATCGGCGACCAACATCCGAATCATCTCCGTGGCCTCGGGACGACCAGTCTCTTCGCTGACGGTCGTGAGCTTTGAGAACTCCGTGTAGCTCGCCGGGGCGAACGCCCCCAGCGCGCGCATGCGCTCGGCTACCGCATCCACGGCGAGCGCCAGCTCGGTGTACTGCACTTCGAACATCGCGTGCAATGAGTTGAACATCGGCCCCGTGACGTTCCAATGGAAGTTGTGCGTCTTGAGATAGAGCGTGTAGCTGCTGGCCAAGAGCGTGGACAGCGCCTTGACCGTCGGTTCGTTGGACTTCTTCGTCATGGTCGTGGTTCCGCGTAGGAGGGAGAGGAACGATCAGTTGGTGTGCACCGCACCCGAGTGCGGTGCGCGAAGCACCGCGAACCCGAGCACGACCATCGCGCCGACCATCGACACGCCGCCGACGAGGACCAGGAGCGGCGGCACGCCGAACAGGACTTCAGTGAGGATCCCGATTGGCATGAGCATGCCGGCCAGCGCGAGCCAGGAGACGATCCGGGCCGATCGCTCCTGCAAGGGGAGTGCGACCAACAGGTAGCCGATGACGACGTTCAGGAACGCGAACAGGTTGCCATGCACGTGCGCCAGTCGGGACTCGAAGTGCTTGCCCGTCAGGCTCCCGGCGATCCACTCCTCTTTCCCGGGGGCGAAGTCCCGGAGATAGATGAGCACGAATCCGTAGACCATGAATCCCGCGAGAAAGAAGAGGCCAGCGGCGATGTTGCGGCGTCCGGACGTCATTGTGATCCTCCGTGCGAGTGAACCGGCGAGTGCGCGACGCTCGTGCATCGCGTGAGAACGATCGCGAGCAGATGCCCGGCGGTGATCCCGTGCGGCTCGCCGGCTTCCAGCACCACACGTCTGCCGACGACGAGCGGGATCCCCTCTCCCCGGGTGAAAAGCGTTCCGATACCGGCCACACACTCGATGATGACCGGATCCGGTGATGCGTGCTCGGCGAGCGCGGTCCCGTGCCGCAACGTCAGTAGCGTGAGTTTGCGTCCGGGGCCGTCGAACAACAGTTTCGTCTCCTTGTCCTCGCCACCCTCGGGCGCCTGCACCACGTCGATCACCTTCATGCGGATTCTCCTGTGAGAGGTCGTGTGAGCCGCGCTCCGACGAGCAGCGCCAGCCACACTGCGCACCGAAACGTCATCGCACGGAGGCTGTCGCCGGCGACGCCACCGCCCGACGCATACAGCACGCCGATCAGGCCGAACGCGGCGAGGTTGAGCGCGAGGATCATCCCGGCCGCGCGTGCGCTCCAGGGCAGGTCGCGCCAGAGCGCCACGCCGGCGGCGACGTACGCGATGCCCATCGCCGTGTTGAACATCAGCAGCGGCCGGAACACGACGTAGCCGGGATCGACGCCGCCGAAGAGCACGCGCCCGCCGGCGAGGATCGTGACCAGGCCGAAAGCGATCGCGATCACCGCCATGAAGCGGCGCAGCGGGACACGATATCGTTCGAGGATCATCTTGGTTCCTCCTTCGGGGTGGGTTCATCGTCGCGCGGGGTCGCCGTGGTCCCGCCGACCGCCTGGTGGAGCGCCACGGCATCGAGCAGCTGCTTCGCCCGCGCGGAGACCAGCGCCACGCGTACCTGCTGAGCTTGTTGACCGGCGGCGAGTACCTCGCGGTAGCCGACGGAGCCGAGCGCGTATTGACGCTGCACCGACGTGAGCGCGGCGCGTGCGGCCTCGTCCGCGCTCGTCAGCTCCTCCAGCACCCGCGCGTCGTGGTCGAGGGCCACGAGCAGGTCCGCGGTGTTGCGCAACGACTCCAGCACCACGCCCTGATAGTGCGACGCCGCGGCGTCGAACGCCGCCAACGAGGCGCGCTTCTCGGCGCGGAGGCCCGGGTTGAACAACGGCTGGGTCAGCTGCGCCAGCAGGGTCCACACGGCCGACCCGCTGCCGAAGAGCACGCCGGAGGTGAGCGCCTGTGTCCCGAGGGACGCGCTCAGGTCGAGCTGCGGGTAGAGGCGCGCGACGGCCACGCCATGCTCCGCGTCGGCGGCGCGCATGAGCGCCTCCGCCGCCAGGATGTCGGGCCGCCCCCGCAGGACCTCGGACGGCACCACCGCGGGCAGGTCCGCCGGCAGTTTCAGGTCGGAGAGCGTGAACCGCGGCGGCAGGGTGGCCCCCGGCTCCCGGCCCGCGAGCACGGCGAGCAGATGCGCGTTCTGCTGCCCGAGCGACTGCTGGGCGAGCAGGTCGGCGCGCGTCTGCGCGACGCGCGACCGGTGCGTGAGCACCTCGTCCGGCGAGGCCGCACCCAGGCGCACGCGCTCGCCGCTGATCGTGAGATCCTCCTCCTGTTGCCGGAGGATCTCCTGCGTCGCGTCCAGCTGCGCCGACAGCTGCGCCTGCTGCACCGCCGCCGTCGCGATCATCGCCGACAGCGTGAGACGCGCGCCCGCCAGCTGGAATCGCTGGTGATCGGAGCGCGCGGCGAGCGCCTCGAGCGCACGACGGTTCCCCCCGGTCAGGTCGAGCCGGTAGCGCACGCTCACCGTGGCACTCTGCAGTCCGAACTCCCTCGGCGTCCCGGGCTGACCGAACATCGCCGGATTGACCCGTTGCTGCTGGGCGCCGAGGATCGCGTCGGCCTGTGGGTACCGGTTCATCCCCGCGCGCGCCGCGACCAGCTCCTCCGATTGCCGGAGCGTCGCTTCCGCGGCGGCCACGCTCGGGCTGGCCCGCAGCGCCTCCGCGATGAGCGTGTCGAGTGCCGGCGAACCGAATGCCTGCCACCATGGATCGGAGGAGCCCGCGTCGCGCACCAGGGAATCCGGTGCGATCGACGTCGCGACACCGCCCCGCGGAGCCGACGCACATCCCGCCAGCGACGCGGCGAGCAGCACCGCCACGACGGACCGACCATGCGCGAAGTGCTCAGGCACGGAGTACCTCCGCGAAATCCACTCCCTGACCGACCTCTTCATGTGTCCTTCCGTCCCGGATGTGATAGATGCGCTTAAAAGTCGGGATGATCTTCTCGTCGTGCGTGACTACGATGATCGCCGTCTCGTACCGGTGGGCCATCTCGTGCAGGATCCGGATGACGGCGAGCGCCCGTTCGCTGTCGAGTGGCGCGGTCGGTTCGTCGGCCAGGATCACCGGAGGCCGATTGACCAGCGCCCGCGCGATCGAGACGCGCTGCTGCTCGCCGCCCGAGAGTTGCGACGGCATCCCCCGAGCACGATGCGCCACGTCCAGCGCGCCGAGCAGTTCCATCGCGCGCTTGCGCGCGTCGCCGTTCGGCACGCCCGCGAGCATGGGGAGGAGCGCGACGTTGTCGGTCACGTCGAGGAACGGGATCAGGTACGGCGCCTGGAAGACGAACCCGATCCGGTCGCGTCGCAGCGCGCGCAGGTCATCGATCCTCCATCCGTCGTCGTAGATCACCTCGTCGCCGAGGGTCATCCGCCCTGACGTCGGCTCGATCACCGCACCGAGGCTCTTGAGGAGCGTCGACTTGCCGGAGCCCGAGGGACCGATCAGGCCGACCACCTCGCCCGGGGCGACGTACATGTCCACGCCCTTCAGCGCGTCGACGGCCGTGTCGCCGACCCCATAACGCTTCGTGAGCCTCTCGATCCGGATGCCGGTGCCGGTCATCTCAGCCTCCGATCGCTTCGGCCGGATCGACCCGCAGCGCCGCGCGGATGGCGATCAGGCTCGCGAGCACGCAGATCAGGACCACGGCGCCGAATCCCACGAGCGAGTCGCCGGGGAGCAGCAGCACATACTTGGGGAATCCCGGAGCCCAGAACGTCGCCGCGACCTTCCCCACCACGAATCCGATCAGGCCGAGCCCCACCGCCTGCTGCATGATCATGAAGGCGATCGTGCGGTTCCTCGTGCCGATCAACTTGAGCACCGCGATCTCGCGGATCTTGCCGAGCGTCATCGTATAGATGATGAACGCGACGATCGCCGCGCTCACGATCGACAGGATGACGAGGAACATCCCGATCTGGCGCGCGGCGGTCGCGATCAGCTTGCCGACCAGGATGCCCTCCATCTCGGGCCGCGTGTAGACGGTCAGGTGCTGCCACCGCTCGATCGACCCGGCGACGTCCCCCGGCGCGAACCCCGGCGCGAGCTTCACCAGCACGGCGTTGACGTACGGATTCCGGCTCTGCGACGTGATCACGGCATCGAGCAGTCCGGGGACCCCCGCACGATTGAACGCCGGATTCTCGCTCGTGCGGCGGCG
Organism: Gemmatimonadaceae bacterium; assembly: GCA_044229035.1. Classification (GTDB taxonomy): domain Bacteria; phylum Gemmatimonadota; class Gemmatimonadetes; order Gemmatimonadales; family Gemmatimonadaceae; genus Pseudogemmatithrix. The sequence continues at coordinate 7,994 of JBGATT010000063.1, forward strand.
CCCCTGCAACACCGCCTCGTTGTCCTTGAGGAACTGGGCTTCCTGCGCATCCTTGAGCGGGATGAAGACCATCGGATCGCCGCCCGACGACACCATGCGCCGGGTGAGGCCCACCACGGTGTACTCGTGGCGGCGGATCCCGACGCGGTCGCCGATCGCGAAGCCGGTGGCGATGTCGGCCACCGCCTCGTAGTGACTGCGCGTGATCTGGCGTCCGGCCACGAGGTGCGGTGGCCAGCCCGGGGTGCCCGGCTGGCCCGACGCGATGCCGACCACCATCGCCCGCACTTCCCGCGTCGCGCTGCGCACCTGCATCGTGAGGTAGGTGACGTTGGCCGCCTGATCGACGCCCGGTACGGCGAGCACACCGCGATAGATGTCGTCGTACAGGCTCGACGGTTCGGCATACGGACCGAGGGTCTCCTTCTGGACGACCCAGAGTTCCGCACCGCTGTTGTCGAGCAGCACCATCCCGTCATCCACCATGCCGCGATACACCCCGGCCATGGTCAGCGTCACGCCGATCAGCAGTCCAAGACCGATCCCGGTGAGGAGGAACTTCCCCCAGTCGTGCAGGATGTCCCGGCCGGCCAGGCTGATCATGGGGAGACCCCGGGGATCCGCTCGACGATGTCGAGCCGACTTCCCGAGCGCAGCGACTTCGCGCTGTAGACCACGATCCGGTCGCCGACGTCGAGGCCGGAGAGCACCTGCACCTGCCCGTCGAGGTCCGCGACACCGAGCCGCACCGGGGTGAACACGAGCTCCCCGTCCACGAGTCGCCAGACACCCGTCTCGCCATCCACGCGCTGCACCGCCGCGTTGGGCACGACCGGCACCGACGGAAGCGCCGCCAGGCTCACCGTCACCTCGGCCAGCTCACCGATCGACGGCAATGGGTCGGGGCGGGCGGCGAACACCACCTTGGCCAGCATCTCCTCGGTGACCGCGTCCGCCTGCAGTTCCACGCGCAGCACGCTCCCGGCGAGCGTCTGCCGCGACCGCGAGCGCAGCACCACCTGCGCCGGGAGTCCGGCGCGAAGTCCTTCGGTCGCCCCCTGATCGAAGCGCACGTGGACCCACAGGCTCGCCGGATCCACGACCTCGACCACCGTCTGGCCGGACACGACCGTCGTGCCCGGATCGACTTCCCGCGCGGTCACGACACCGTCCACGGGCGACACGAGACGCAGGTTGTTCCGTTGCGCTCGCAACATGTCGCGATCGGCGGCGGCTCGGGCGACGTCCTCGCGGACGACGCTCAAGGCGGCGGTGGCGACCTCCAGGGACTGCATCCGCTGTGCGAGATTCTCCGCGCTCGTCGAGCGCGCGGCCAGCAACTCCTCATAGCGGCTCGCCTCGGCCTGCGCGAACGCGTGCCGCACCTCCGCCTCGCGCTGGAGCGCGACACTCCGATTGACTGCGGCCTCCTGCGCGCGTACGCGGTCGTCGAGATCGACCGGATCCATCTCACCCATCACTTGTCCGGCGGTGACGCGGTCGCCGACATCGACGAGTAGTTGCCTGACGCGACCCGCGACGGTCGGGCCGACCTTGTGCGTGTATCGCGATTCCACTGTCCCGACGCCGAAGAGCTCGGGGGTCAGCGCTCGGGCTGCGACCGTCGTGGCCGTCACGGCGATCGGGGCGAGGGGGCCGGATCTCACGCAGCAGGAGCGGGAGGAGGACCACCGCGATCGTCAGCGTGCGACCCTTGAGCGCAAGCGGCTTCATCTCGCACGCTCGATGCCGCGACGGTAGATGGCGAACACGCGAGGCGCGTCCGTCCGGATCCGGGTGAGATCTCCGCTCAGCATCGACTGCATGACGAGCCCCTGCACCGTGCCGATGAAGAGAACGGCCGCGGCTTTGGTGTCGGTCGCGGGATCCAGCTCACCCCGCGCCTTCGCCTCGGCAAGGATTCCCCCAACGCGTTCTCCGTAGGCCCGAAGCAACGTCTGCACCATCCGACCCGCCGCCGACCGCCTGGTCCGCTGGAGCTCACCGAAAACGAGGCGCGGCACACCCGGGTGCATTTCGACGAAGTCGACGTGGGCCAGAAAGAGCGCCTCGAGCACGAGCAGGGGCGTTTCCGCCGACCGCACCGCCGTGTCGACGCGGGCCATCAGGTTCGCGGCGACCCACTTCATGACGGCGAGCAGGATTGCGTCCTTGCTCGCGAAGTGCTTGAAGAGTGCACCTTGGCTCAGTCCCATCTGTGTCGCAATCGCCGCGGTGGTGATCTCGCTGGGATTGGTCGTCGCGGCGAGCGCGACGACCGAATCGACGGTCGCCGCCTGACGGTCTGCGCTACGGAGATAGCTCGGGTAGGATCGCATACGAGTCCTGTAAAGTAAGTAATCGATTACTAACCTAATGCGACTGGCGCGCTGCGCAAGGGGCACCTGCGACCGCGACGCTCCCTCGGCGACCAGCGCGCTCGCCGCCAAGCAAAGTGGGAGCGACCGCTGAGTGAGAGCGCAGAAGATCCTCTCAGGTCCAGACCGGTGGAATCAGGTAATCAACGCAACACCTGCTGAATCATCTCGGCGGGCGTCCGCCAGTCGAGGGTCTCGCGGGGCCGGCCGTTCAGGCGGTCGGCGACGGCGTCCAACTGCCGCTGCGTGAAGGTGGAGAGATCCACGCCCTTCGGGAAGTACTGCCGCAGCAGGCCGTTCGTGTTCTCGTTCGACCCCCGCTGCCAGGGGCTCTGCGGGTCGCAGAAGTAGACCTGCACCCCGGTCGCCACGGAGAAGACCCGGTGGTGCGCGAGCTCGGTGCCGCGGTCCCAGGTCAGCGAGCGCGTCAGGTGCGCCGGCAGCCGCCTGATCTGCCGGATCAGCGCCGGGATCACGGTCGTCGTCTCCTTGCTGGGGACGCGCACGAGAATGACGAAGCGAGTGGTGCGCTCGACCAGCGTGGCGATGTAGCTGTTGTCCCGCCCGGCGATCAGATCGCCCTCCCAGTGGCCCGGCACGGCGCGATCGGCGACCTCGGGCGGCCGCTGGCTGATCGGGATCGCGTCCACGATCTGGCCGCGCCCTTGGCGCTTCCGGGTCGCCGTCCGCGCGACGCGGACGACGCGCCGGCGCCGCAGCTCCTGCGTGAGCTCCTTCCGCAGGACATTGCGCGACTGAATGTAGAGCGACTGATAGATCGTCTCGTGCGACACATGCAGCTCCGGGGTCTGCGGCGCCGTGCGACGGAGCCACCGACTAATCTGGCGCGGGGACCACTGCAGGCGCAGCTTGGCCGTGACGAGCCGCCGGAGCGGCCGATGGGTCGCCAGGCGGCAGGGCTTCGGCCGCCGCGCGTCGACCCACGCGGCGATGTCGGCCCGCACCGCAGAGTAGACGTCGCGACCGCCGTGGCGCTCGACTTCGCGCGAGATGGTCGACGGCGCGCGCCCGAGCCATCGCGCGATCAGCCGGAAGCTCGCGCCCCGCGCCAGCGCCCGCTCGATCGCCTCTCGATCTGCGAGGGAGAGCTGGTGCGGCGACCGGACGCGCGGGCGCGGGGCGATGCCGCCCGCCTCCCGAATGATGAAGTGGACGGAGCCCGGCAGCTTGCCGAGCCGTTCCGCGATCCCGCGCCGCGAGACGCCCTCGCGATGCCACATCCATAGAAGGCCGCGCTGCTCCGAGGTGAAGCCACGCGGACTGATGCTCCTGGGTTCCATGTACACCTCCATGCGGTGAAAGATGGATGGTGTTGCACTGACCCCCTGACTCCAGGCGCCCTAACGTCAAGTCGTGCTGTGGCCGATTCAATCAATGCGGGTTGGCGGCCACGGCCGACCCTGAAGTACGATGAGGCCGGGGCCGCCAACCCGCTACCCCAGCCGGCCATCAGTACCAACTGTCGTTAGGGCGCGGCGCACAGACGGAAGCGCCATGAAGGCCACCGCGGCGACGCCGCCGGCCCAACACCCCCACAGCGGCAACGAGCTCATCTCGTACCCGCGCGGATGAAACTCCGGAAAGTACCAACTGCGAAGCATATACCACGCGAGCCACGCGCCCAGGAAGAACAGTGCGAGCGCAATGAGCGGCCTGGCACGCGGCGCCATGAGCGAACCGGCCAAGACGAACCCGAGGGCCTCGAGCGCGAGGCGGACGGCTTCCTGTCCATCTAGCGGAAGCACTGCCTCAAGCGTCGCCTGGCCGAGGCGTGTCTGGAGCCACCCTTGGACGCCCCGCGACGCGATGCCTGTCGCTCCGCATGAGCCGACAGCAGCGAGGGGACACAACAGCCAACGAGCGGTGCGCGCGCTTAGCATACGATCGATGCCGGTCTCGACGCCCTAACGTTTTATTCACCTGCAAGATATCCTACCCCCCGCGCCTCCATTCCTGCAAGCGGCGCCGGGATATCCACTATCTGGGCCCAAGCCGGTCCGCCGGACTCAACACCCCCAGACGGCCGCGGTTCAGCACGTGCGTGTAGAGCATCGTCGTGCTCACGTCCGAATGGCCCATCAGTTCCTGCAACGTCCGGATATCGTACCCATCCTCCAATAGGTGCGTCGCGAACGAATGGCGAAGCGTGTGGCAGGTCGCCCGCTTCGCGATCCCCGCCTCGCGCACCGCCCGCTGCACCGCCCGCTGCACCGCCGACTCGTGCAGGTGGTGCCGGCAGATCCCGCCCGTCTCCGCATCACGGTACTCGCGCGCCGCCGGGAACACCCACTGCCACGCCAGGTCCGTCGCCCACGACGGCGCCTTCCGGTCGAGCGCCGTCGGCAATGCCACCCGCCCATGGCCGCGCGCGAGATCGCGCTCGTGCAGCGTCCGCACGCGAGCCAGGTGCGCCTCCATCGCCGCGCGCGCGCTCGCCGGCAGCATCGTCACCCGGTCCTTCCCGCCCTTGCCACGACGCACGCGGATCTCCCCGCCCGCCAGGTCGATGTCCTTCACCCGCAGCGTCAGGCACTCCATCAGACGTAGCCCCGCGCCGTACAGCAAGAGGCCGATCAGGCCCATCGTGCCGCTGAGCCGCCCGAGCAACGCGCGCACCTCCTCCCGACTGAGCACCGCCGGAAGATGCGGAGGCGCATTCGACCGCAGCACCCGTCGAAGGTCGCCGATCGGGATCGCGAGGACATCATTGTAGAGCAACAACAACGCACTCAGCGCCTGCATCTGCGTCGATCGGGAGACCCGGCGCTCGCTCGCCAGATGCGTCAGGTACGCCAATACCTCGGCCTCCCCCAGTTCGGCGGGATGTCGAGTGCCGTGATATCTGATGTACCGAAGGATCCAGCCAAGATATGCCTGCTCGGTACGCGGGCTTAAATGGCGCGCGCGCATGCGGCCTTTCACGAGCGGCAGGAGCCGAGGACGGTCGGGTGGCATCGGGGCGGACGGGGGTCGGGGACGGACGTTCGACCATCATCCTGCCCTCACGCCGCCGCGCCCGCATCACCCCTTTGTTGCGAGTGACATCACGCGAGCTGAACCGGCTCGCCGCCACGCCCCCTCGGCGCCGTCAGCGCCCCGCGGGCTCCTCGTGCATCTTCTTGAAGTGCAGCAGGCCGGGCGCCCACATGTGCTTCACCGGGTCCACGTCCACATGCACCACCGCACAACGCCCTGACGCGACGGCACGCTCCAGCGCCGGCTTGAGCGCGGTCGCCTCCGACACCCGCTCGCCGTGCGCCCCCATGCTCCGCGCGAGGTCGTCCCACCGGATCTCGCCGAGGTCGGCCTTGATGGTCTCGTCGGCATCGAGATGCTTGAAGAGCATCGTCTTGATGGGCCGCAGCATGAACTGCTGGTTCATCTTGACCATCCCCCACTGCCGGTCGACCATCACGATGAACACCACCGGTGCCCCGAGCCGGATGGCGCTCTCGATCTCCTGCGGATGGAACCCCATCGCGCCATCGCCGATGATGCAGCACACCGGCTGGCCCGGGCGCGCGACCGCCGCGCCGATCGCCTGCGCCGGTCCCGCCCCGAGCATCCCGAACTTGAAGGTCGAGAGCAGCGTGTTCGGCACCTCCATCACGTGGTGGAACATCGTCCAGATCGCCGCGTTGCCGCCGTCGGCGACGAGCACGGTCCCCTTGGGGAAGACGGCGCGGCAGGTGGACGCGATGTGCGCGGGATGCATCGGGACGGCCACGTCGTCCAGCGCCTTGTCCCAGCCGGCGCGGTCGGCGGCGATGCGACGCTGATACGCCGCGATGCGCGAGCCGTGCAGGGCGCGCTGCGCCTCCAGCATCGGCGTGCGCTCGAGCGCCGCGGCGAGCAGCGTGAGGAAGCGACCGACGTCCGCCTCGATGCCGAGATCGACCGGCCGGTTGAGCCCGATCATCGCGCCGTCGATGTCCACCTGGATCGCGCGCTGCGTCGCCGGATCACGCCAGTACGGCGGGCGTCCCCACCAGTCGGTCTCGCCGAGCCGGGAGCCGAGGATGAGCACCACGTCGGCATCATTGCGGACCTTGTGGTTGAGCTCCACGTGCGGCATCGGGATCGCGAGCGGCGACGATTCGCTCAGCACGCCGCGGGCGGCCCAGCTGGTGGTCACCGGCGCCTGCAGCGCCTCGGCGACGCGCGCGAGGGCGGTGAAGGCCTGCGCGTGGATGACGCCGCTCCCCGCGTGGAGCATCGGGGCGCTCGCCTGGCGGAGCAGGCGCGCGGCCTCCTCCACGTCGGCCATCGCCGGTTCGAGCGGTGACCGGCGCCGCGAGCGCGCCGGCGCCCACAGGGCCGGCTCGCGCTCGAGCTTCCCGTTCATGATCGTCTCGGGCACGTCGAGGTGGACCACACCGGGGCGCCCCTCGAAGCTCGCGCGCAGCGCCTTCCGCGCGAGCTCGGCGAGGCGATCGGGTGACGAGACCGCGGTGCTCCACTTCGCGAGCTTGCCGATCACGCCCGTCTGGTCGAAGCACTGGTACGCGCCGCCGCGATCGGGATACATGATCCCCGGGCGCCGCGCACTCGTGATCGCCAGCACGCGATTGCCCTCGGCCTGCTCCACCACGAGGCCGGGCAGCAGGTTCGCGACGCCGGGACCGTTGCTCGCCATGCAGACGCCGAGCTTGCCGGTGAGGCGCGCGTAGGCGCCTGCCATGTGCGCGGCGGAGGTCTCGTGGCGCGGCGTCACGATCCCGATGCCGAGTCGATGGAGTGCGGAGTAGAAGCCGAAGTAGGTCCCGTCGATGATGCCGAAGACCTGCTCCACGCCTTCCGCCTGCAACATGCGCGCGAGGACCTCGCCGCCGGTGGTGCCCGACATCATCTGCCTCGGAGTGGGGACCCGCACACGGTACGGGTCAGGGGGCGATGCGGGGATAGGCATTTCCCCCACGCCAACTCGGGCCGCGCCTGACAGCCGATTCCGCACGGCATTCGCATCGTCCATCCCATGCGACACCGGACCATCATCGAGCCGTTCCGCATCAAGAGCGTCGAGCCCATCCGCCTCAGCACGGAGTCGGAGCGCGCGGCCGCGCTGCAGGCGGCGCACTACAACCCGTTCCTCCTCGACTCCGACCAGGTCATCATCGACCTGCTCACCGACAGCGGCACGTCGGCGATGAGCGTCGAGCAGTGGGCGGGCGTGATGGTCGGCGACGAGGCCTACGCCGGCTCGCGCTCCTGGCAGCGGATGGAGCGCGCGGTGCATGACCTCACCGGCATGGCGCACGTCCTCCCGACGCACCAGGGCCGCGCCGCCGAACGGATCATCTACGGCCACCTCGGCGGCGCGGGGAAGGTCTTCATCTCCAACACGCACTTCGACACCACCCGCGCCAACATCGAGTTCTCCGGCGCGACGGCGCTCGACATCCCCATCGCGGTCGGGCGCGACCCGCGCGCGGAGCATCCGTTCAAGGGCAACATGGACACCGTCGCGCTCGAGCAGCTGTTGCGCGAGCATGCCGGGCACATCGGCGCGGTGATCCTCACCGTCACCAACAACACCGGTGGTGGCCAGCCGGTGAGCCTGGCGAACGCCGCCGAGGTCTCGCGGCTCTGCCGGGCGCATGGCGTGCTCTTCCTGCTCGACTGCTGCCGCATCGCCGAGAACGCCTGGTTCATCAAGGACCGCGAGGCGGGGATGGAGGCGCTCGGCTACCGCGAGATCGCGCAGCGGATGTTCGCGCTGGCCGACGGCGCCGTGATGAGTGCCAAGAAGGACGCCTTCGCGAACATGGGAGGCTTCCTCGCCCTGCGCGACGAGGCGCTCGCCGCGGCCTGCACCAACCTGCTCATCATCACCGAGGGCTTCTCCACCTACGGCGGCCTCTCGGGCCGCGACATGGAGGCCATCGCGATCGGGCTCGTCGAGATCTTCGACCCGCACTACCTCGAGTACCGCATCCGGTCCACCACCTTCCTCGGCGACCACCTGCACGCGCTCGGCGTGCCGCTCATGCGGCCCATCGGCGGGCATGCGGTCTACGTGGACGCCAAGGCGCTCTACCCGCAGATCCCGGTGACCGAGTATCCCGGGCAGGCGCTCGTCTGCGAACTGTACCAGCTGGCCGGCATCCGCTGCGTCGAGATCGGCTCGGTGATGTTCGGCACGTACGGGGAGGACGGGGCGCTCGTCCCCGCGGCGATGGAGCTCGTGCGGCTGGCCATCCCGCGGCGCGTCTACACGCAGAGCCACATCGAGTACGTGGCGGAGACCTTCGAGGAGGTCCTGCGGCGGCGCGAGGCGACGCGGGGCTACCGGATCGTGAAGGAACCGCGCTTCCTGCGGCACTTCAGCGCGCACTTCGCGCCGACCTGAGCGCCGGGGACGTCCTTCGCCCGGGGCGCCAGCGGAGCCGGGGGCCCGGCCGTAGATTCCTGCGTCCGGCGGGCCCGACCCGGCCCGCTCCGCTCCCCCCACGCTCCGCGCCGATGACCGCACACGTTGCCGCCGCCCCCGAGGCGCCGCGCGCCCGCTTCCTCTCGCCCACCCAGCAGATCGTCGTCGCGATGGTCGTCGGCATCGCGCTCGGGACGCTCTTCCCCGCCGCCGAGTACCCCGGGGTCATCGCCGCCTTCAAGGTCGGCTCGTCCATCTTCCTCCGGCTGATCAAGACGCTGATCGTCCCCCTGCTCTTCAGCACGCTGGTGGTCGGGATCGCCGGCCACGGGGACGACATGAAGAAGGTCGGACGGCTCGCCTTCCGCTCGATCGTCTACTTCGAGATCGTGACGACGCTCGCGCTCGTGGTCGGACTCGTCGCGGTGAACGTCGTGAAGCCCGGCGCCGGCATCTCGCTCGAGGGCGCGGCGGCCACCACGGGGACGGAGCTCTCGTCCACCAAGGTGACCTTCGCCTCCGTGATGGAGCACATGGTCCCGCAGAGCTTCTTCGAGGCGGCGACCAAGAACGAGGTGCTGCAGATCGTCGTCTTCACCATCCTCTTCGCGATCGGCGTGGCCCAGGTGCAGGGTCAGGCGAAGCAGACCATGCTGGAGTGGTGCGACGCCCTCGCGCAGGTGATGTTCAAGTTCACCGGCCTCGTCATGGCGTTCGCGCCGATCGGCATCGGCTGCGCGATCGCGGTCACGGTCGGCTCGAGCGGGCTCGGCGTGCTCAAGTCCCTCGCCATCCTCGTGCTCACGCTCTACGGGGCGCTCCTCGCCTTCGCGTTGCTCGTGCTGCTGCCGGTGGCCCTCATCGCCCGCGTGCCCATCCGCCGCTTCTGGGGCTTCGTCCGCGAGCCCTGGCTGATCGCCTTCTCCACGGCGAGTTCCGAGGCCGCCCTCCCCAAGGCGATGGAGAACCTCGAGCGGTTCGGCATCCCGCGGCGGATCATCGCCTTCGTCCTCCCCACCGGGTACTCGTTCAACCTCGACGGCTCCACGCTCTACCTGGCCGTCGCCGCGGTCTTCGCGGCCCAGGCCGGCGGCATCGACCTGCCGCTCTCGAAGCAGATCCTCATCATGCTCACGCTCATGCTCACGTCCAAGGGCGTGGCCGGCGTGCCGCGTGCCTCGCTCGTGATCCTCTCCGGTGCCCTGGCGATGTTCGGCCTCCCGCTCGAAGCGATCGCGATCATCCTCGGGGTCGATGCCATCATGGACATGGGCCGCACGAGCATCAACGTGCTCGGCAACTGCCTCGCCACCGCCGTCATGGCGCGGTGGGAGGGCGAGTTCCCGGACGATCCGCCCGCGACGAGCGCCGCCTGATCCGGCGCGACCGGTGACCGCGGAGACGAGGGGCGAGCACGGACTCGTCCGTGCGGTCGGCGCGCTCGGGCTCGCCGCCGGTGTCGTCAACGTCACCATCGGCGGCGGGATCTACCGCCTCCCGCGCGAGGTGGCGGAGTCGCTCGGACCGGCCGCACCGCTCGCCTTCCTCGTCTGCGCCGCGGTCATGGCGATGATCGGCCTGAGCCTCGCGCAGGCCGGCAGCCGCGTCGCCACCACCGGCGGTCCCTACGCCTACGTCGAGCGCGCCTTCGGGCCGTTCGCCGGATTCATGACCGGCGTCATGACCTGGCTCATCGGGGTCACGGCGATCGGCGCCATCGGCAACGTCTTCATCGGCAGCCTCGCCGCGGTCCTGCCGGTGCTCGCGACCCCGGTCGGACGGACGACGGGGCTCGTGCTGGTCTTCGCGTTCCTCACGGGCGTGAACGTCCTCGGGGTGAAGCATGGCGCGCGCCTCAGCGTCGTGACCACCATCGCCAAGCTGCTCCCGCTGCTCGTCTTCGTCGTGCTCGGGGCCTTCGCGATCGAGCCCGCGAACCTCGCCGTCGTCGAAACGCCGGCCGCCTCGACCGTCGCGAGGACCTCGATCGTGCTGCTCTTCGCCTTCACCGGCGTGGAGTATGCGATCGTGCCGGGCGGCGAGTTGCGCGATCCGGCGCGCAACGTCCCGCGCGGCATCCTCCTCGGGCTCGGTGGCGTCACGGTCCTCTACCTCAGCATCCAGCTCGTCGCGCAAGGCGTGCTCGGCCCGGCGCTCGCGACGGCCGCCACACCGCTGCCCGACGCCGCAGGCGTCGCCCTCGGCCCCTGGGGCCGCACGCTGCTCCTCGTCGGCGTGGTGGTCTCCACGTTCGGATACCTCAGCGGCATGGCGCTCGCATCCCCCCGCACGCTCTACGCCTTCGCGCGCGACGGCTACCTCCCGCGCGCCCTCGCCGCGGTGCACCCGACGTTCAAGACGCCGTGGGTCTCGGTGATCGTCCAGCTCGCGCTCTGCTGCCTCCTCGCGGTGATCAGCGACTTCGGCCCGCTCGCCCTCATCTCCAACGTCGCGGCGCTGCTCGCCTACTTCGCGTGCGCGGCCGGCGCCTGGGAACTGCGCCGCCGCGGCGTGCAGGAGGAGGGCACGGTCGCCTTCGCCATGCCGGGCGGCGCGATCATCCCCGTCCTCTCCTGCGGCGCGATCGTCTTCCTGCTCACGTCCATCACGCGCGCGGAGTGGGCGGTGCTCGGCTGGGTCGCGGCGGTCGCGACGGTGCTCTTCGTCGCCACGCGCGGGTCGCGCGCGGCGCGCGCGGCCGCGGTCAGAACAGCAGACTGAGCGAGTAGAGCGCGAGCCCGGCGAGGCCGCCGACGAGCGTGCCGTTGAGCCGGATGTACTGCAGGTCGCGCCCCACCGCGAGCTCGATGCGCTCGGCGGCGAGGTCCGGATCCCACCCCGCCACCGTGTGCTCGATGAGCGACGCCACCTCGGCGCCATGCTCCTCGACCAGCGAGGCGGCCATCTCGGTGAGACGGTCCTCGAGCTCGGCACGCGCCGCCTCGTCCGCGACGAGGTGCGTCCCCACCGAGGTCAGCAGCTTCGCGATCGCGCTCGGGGTGCCGTCCGTCTCGCCCGGATGCTCGGCGGCCTCGCGCAGGCGGTCCAGCGCCTCGCGCAGCGCCGCCTCCACCCGCGCGCGCGCCGGGTGGGCGGGATTGGACGTCACCTCGGCGAGGAAGCGTTCCAGCGCCTGCATCACGCGCCGGTGGATCGCCTCGATCGCGATCGACGGCGTGAGGCGCGGCAGGCTGGCCCGGATCTGCTCCCGCAGCGTCGAGGCGATCGCGTCCTCGCTGCTCTCCACCGCGCGCGCGACGAGCTTCACTCCCTCGTCCACGAGCCCGCCCTGCCACTTGTCGGCGGGGAGCTTCTCCACCGCCGTCGCCACGCCCTGCGTCACCTGGCCGGCGACGCGCGCGCTGTTCGACGGGTCGGCGAGCCACTCGCCGATGCGCTGCGCGAGCCCGAGCGCCCGCATGCGCTGGGCGATCACCTCGCGCGTGAGGAAGTGGTTCTGCACGAAGTTGCCGAGGATGCGCGCGATGCGATCCTTCTGGCGCTTCACGATCGCGGTGTGCGGGATGGGGAGCCCGAGCGGCTGGCGGAAGAGCGCGGTCACCGCGAACCAGTCGGCGAGCCCGCCCACGAGCGAGGCTTCGGCGGTCGCCCGCACGAAGCCCATCCACCACCACTGTCGTTCCAGCAGGTGCGCGACGACGTACACCACCGCCGCGACGACGAGCAACGTCGTCGCATAGCGCCGGACCCGCGCGATGTCGGCGCGACGGGCGTCGTCAGTGGGCTTGGGGCCGAGCGTCCCCTTGGGTCGCTCGGTCGCTGGCGTCACGGGCCCCGACGGCAGCGTCATCGCGCGGCCGTCAGTACTCGAGCTTGCCGGCGGCGGCGAACTGCTTCATGAGGCGCTCCTGCTCCGGCGTGAGCGACTCGGGCACGACCACCTGGATCTCGACGAGGAGGTCGCCGGTCTTGCCCCCATGCGTGATCCCCTGGCCGCGGACGCGGAAGCGCTTCCCGCTCGGCGTGCCCTTCGGCAGCGTCAGCGTGACCTTGCGCTCGTCGAGCGTGAGCACCGAGACCTTCGAGCCCAGCGTCGCCTGCGCGATGTTCACCGGCGCCTGGACGATGAGGTCGAGCCCCTCGCGCTCGTAGGCGGGATCGTCCTTCACCTGGAAGGTGATGAGGATGTCGCCCGCCGGCCCGCCGCGCAGCCCCGCCCCGCCCTGCCCCTTGAGGCGGATCTTCGAGCCGCTCTCGGTGCCCTGCGGCACGGTGATCAGGACCTTCTTGTGCGTGCGCGAGGCACCGGCACCGCCGCAGGCGTGGCACTTCTGCGTCGGGACCTGGCCCTTGCCGAGGCACATCGGGCAGGGACGGTTGACCGCGAATCCCCCCTGGCCGAACGAGATCGTCCCGCGCCCCTGGCACTCGGGGCAGGTCTGGATCTTCGCCCCCTTCTCCGCGCCGGTGCCGTTGCAGGTGCCGCACTCCTCGTTCACCTCGAGCTCGATCGGCACCTTCCCGCCGACGGCGGCGACCTTGAACGGCACCTCGAGCGTGGTCTCCACGCTCTGGCCCGTCTCGGGCCCCGACGGACGCGCGCGACCGCCGCCCCCGAACATCGAGCTGAAGAGATCGCCGAGGCCGCCGAGGCCGCCGATATCGAAGTCCTCGACGCGCGGCCCCGCGCCGCCGCCCGCACCGGGCCCGCTCGCCCCGGCGCCCGGGCGCGCGCTCGAGCCCCGCGGCCGCGACGTGAAGGGATCGAAGGCCCCCAGGCGGCGCATCTCGTCGTACTGCTTCCGCTTCTCGGGATCGCCGAGGACGTTGTGCGCCTCCGAGATCTCCTTGAAGCGATCGGCCGCCTTGGGGTCCCCCTTGTTCGTGTCAGGGTGGTACTGCTTCGCCAGGCGGCGATACTGCTTCTTGATCTCGTCGGCGGTGGCCGAGGCGGAGACGCCGAGGACCGCGTAGAAGTCCTTCTGGGCCATGGGGTGTCCTCAGGGCGCGATCAGCCGTTCCACTGCGTCACGACGACGCGAGCGGGACGGAGGAGCGTGCCGTTGTGGACGTAGCCGACCTGGAAGACCTGCGCGACGAGGTGGTCCTCCTCCTTGGAGGCCGCGGGCGTGGTGGTGATCGCCTCGTGCAGCGCCGGGTCGAAGGGATGGCCCTTGGGGTCGATGACCTCGAGGCCGTGGCCGGCGAGCGACTTGAGCATCTTCTTCTCGACCATGGCCACGCCCTCGATCGCCGTGCGCGCGTCGGTCGTGGCCGGATCCACATGCGCGAACCGCGCGATGTCGTCGATCGTCTCGAGCAGACCGCGGAGCAGGAACTGCATCCCCTTGAGCTCCGCCTCCTGCCGCTCGCGCACCGCGCGCTTGCGGTAGTTCTCGAACTCGGCGAAGAGCCGCAGGTACTTGTCCTTCTGCTCCTGCACCTCGCGGGCGAGGGCGGAGGTCACCATCCCGACCTCCTCGTTCTCCGAGGCCTGCTCGTCCACGGTGCCGGTCACGTCGGCCGGCATGCCCTGGGCGGCAGCGGCGGCGGGATCGATGGCCGCGTTCTCGAAGGAGGAGGTCTGGGTCGGGTCGGGGGTCACGTTCGGGTCGGTCATGAGGAGAAAGGTCGCCGTTTCCACAGTAGAGGGGCAACGGTCGTGCCACGCCCGGCGTGCCGGATCAGCAGGTCCGGCGCGGGGTCAGGCTCCCTACGGCTCCGCGGGGCGTGCCGTTTCGGCGCACGCGCGCCCGCCGGCGCTCGCTACCCGTCGACCGCCTCGTCGAAGAGTGCGACCAGGTCGATCCGGAGCGGCGCGAGGCCGGGACGCGGCTGCCACTCGATCGCCTCGCGGAGCACCTCGGGCCGCTCGTCGCCCGCGCGCCACCGCTCCACCAGTCGGGCGTGATAGTCGACGATCCAGTACTCGCCGACCCCGGCGCGCTGGTAGAACTCGCGCTTCCGCCCCCGATCGACCCGCGCCGTGCTCGGGGACAGCACCTCGATCGCGAGCAGCAGCCCGCCGATGGAGTCCCAGCCGAAGACGCGATCGCGGTCGGCCTTCGGGACCGCCACGTAGAGGTCCGGCTGCACGAGCGTTCGCGGCACGATCTCGATGTCGGCAGGGGAGAACCGCAGCTTCGCCGGCCGCAACGCCCGCACGTACGGATCGAGCGCCCGGAAGAACCCCGCCACGACATCCTGATGCGGGTCGCGCGGCGAGGGCGTCACGAGCAGCACCCCGTCGATGCACTCGTAGCGGTTGCCGTCGTCCGGCAACGCGCGCACGTCCTCGGCAGTCCAGAAACGCGATTCGACCGCAGGCATGGCCATAGGGTACGCTCGGCTCGGCGGAAAAGTAAAGAGGGCACGCCCGAACCTCGGGCGTGCCCTCATCTCCACCGGCATCGGTTCCACGCGGGCCCCATCGCCGGAGCGCGATTCACCCCGGGAGCGACCGCCGGACAAGACTCAGCGCCGCCTGCGTCGCGCGTTGCCGCACCTCGTGCCGGTCGCCCACGCTCGAGGTCCGGAGGGAGGAGACGCGGCCGCGCACGGCGACCGCGACGCAGAACGTGCCGACGGGCTTCTCCGGGGTCCCCCCGCCCGGCCCGGCGACCCCCGTGATGCTCACGGCGACGTCCGCGCCGAGCGCGGCCGCGGCCCCGAGCGCCATCTCGCGCGCCGTCTCCTCGCTCACCGCGCCGTGCGCACGCAACGTCTCCTCCTGCACGCCGAGCTGCCCGACCTTCACCGCATTCGCGTAGGCGATGACGCCGCCCAGGACGACGTCGCTCGATCCCGGGATGGCGGTGAGCCGCATGCCCAGCATGCCGCCGGTGCAGCTCTCGGCGACGGCGATCCGCATGCCGTGCGCGCGGAGGGCCTCGAGCACGAGCACCGCCAGATCCGCGTCGTCCTCGCCGTAGATCCACCGGCCGACCTTGCCACGCACCGCCTCCGCCGCGGCCGCGAGCCGCTCGTCCGCCGTCGAGGCGGCGACGTTCCGGACGGTGAGGCGCAGGTCCACGCCCTCCCAGCCGGGCAGGTAGGCGAGCGACACGCCCGCGGGATCCTTCGCGTGCTCCCCCAGGGCGTCGGCGACGGCGCTCTCGGCGATCCCGGTGGTGCGGAGCGTGCGCGACCGGATCACGGTGCCGCCCGCGCCGCGCGCGACCAGCCGCGGCAGGAGCGTGTCCTTCGTCATCCCGCGGAACTCGCGCGGCACGCCGGGGAGCATGGCGACCCAGCGCCCGCGCTCGTCGTCGAGCCAGATCCCCGGCGCCGACCCGTGCCGGTTCTCGAGGATCGTCGCGCCCTCGGGGATCATCGCCTGCATCTCGTTCGCCTTGGGAAGCTCCCCCGGCCAGCCGCGCGCCTTCCAGCGCGCGCGGAGCGACTCGACGATCGCGTCGTCGCGGTACATCCCGCGCCCGAAGAGCGCGGCGATCGAGGCCTTGGTGAGGTCGTCGGCGGTGGGGCCGAGTCCGCCGCTCGTGATCACCGCGCCGGTGCGGTCGAGCGCCTCGCGCACGCCGGCCGCGATCTGCTCGGCGCCGTCGCCGACGGTGGCGCGGCGCACCACGCGGACGCCGAGCGCCGCGGCCTCGCGCGCGAAGAACGCGGCGTTGGTGTCGATGGTGTAGCCGAGCAGCAGCTCGTCGCCGATGGTGACGAGTTCGACGTCCATGCGCCTACGCCTTCTTGGGGACCGTGAAGACGCTGCCGTGCTTGACGAGGTAATCGCCGAGGGAGATCAGCGTGAGGAGGAAGGCGACGGCGAGCGTGATCGTCCCGATCCCGCCGAGGAGTCGCGCCCAGAACATCGCGATGGGCCCGTGCCATCCCTGCTCGTCGTAGAGGAGCTTGAGCCAGAACCAGCAGTAGGAGGCGCCCATCCAGGTGTACTGGAAGCCCGCCTTCCACTTGCCGAGCCGCTGCGCCGCGATGACCACGCCGCGGGCCTGCGCGAAGCTGCGGAACCAGGTCATGAAGGCCTCGCGCCCGACGATGAGCACGAGGACCCACCAGGGGAACCAGAACTGGTCCAGACCCCAGGTCGTGAAGGGATAGGCGGACCGTTCGGCGATCGCGGGAAGGGCGCGGAGGAGCAGGTCCTCCGGGTGGCCCTGCAGCATGAACATCGGGATGAACGTGCCGACGAGGAGGAGCTTGTCGGCGAGGGGATCGAGGATCTTCCCGAGGTCGGTGATGAGGCCGCGGGCGCGCGCGATCTTCCCGTCCCAGTGGTCGGAGATCGCGGTGACCAGGTAGAGCGCGAACGCGAAGACGCGCACCGGCACCGACTGCACGAAGGGCAGCAGGGCGAGCAGCGGCGACGCGACGATGCGCGCGGCGGAGATCGTGTTCGGGAGGTTCACGCGGAGTGGCGCCTGCGGGGTCGCCGGCTCACGCCAGCGTCTTGAGCACGAGCTTGCTGACCGCCTTGAGGGTGTCGAACACGCCGTCGCCGGTGACCGCGACCGCCTCGAAGTAATGCGCCCGCTCGACCCACTCGCCCGTCGGCAGCTGCTCGATGATCTGCTCCCCGGGATGGAACTGGTCCGGCGTCACCTTCTGCTTGGCCGGATCGGTGACCTCCCACCCCGGATTGAGCGTCGCCTGCAGCTCGGCGAGCGGCGCGGCGTTGGGGAGGTCGCGCTTGTTGTACTGGATCACGAACGGCATCTTCGTGAGGTCGTACCCGTACTCGGCCATGTTGTCGTACAGGTTCTGCATGGCCTCGAGGTTCGCCTCCATGCGCTCCACCTGCGAGTCGGCGACGAAGACGATCCCGTCGACGCCCTTGAGGATGAGCTTGCGCGAGGCGTTGTAGTAGACCTGCCCCGGCACCGTGTAGAGGTGGAACCGCGTCTTGAAGCCGCGGATCGTGCCGAGGTCGACGGGGAGGAAGTCGAAGAACAGCGTGCGCTCGGTCTCCGTCGCCAGCGAGATGAGCTTGCCGCGCGTGTCCGGCTTCACCTTGCCGTAGACGTGCTCGAGGTTGGACGTCTTCCCGCCGAGACCAGGACCGTAGTACACGATCTTGCAGTTGATCTCGCGCGAGGCATAGTTGATCATCGACATGCGCGTTCTCCCTTAGCCGAACAGCTGGTCGATCTCGTCATCAGCACCGGCGAGGAGGCCGGGCTGCTGCGCTGCCGACTTGCCGCGCGTGAACACTTCGTGGAACAGCTTGGTGAGCTCGAGGACCGTGTCCTTGATCTTCAGGCGGACGAGGCCGAGCGTGGTGCGGTTGTCGAAGAGCGCGACGAGGATCACCCGGCGCGCCACGTCGGCGAGGTACATCGATTCCTTCTCGCCCTGGTGGAAGAGCGAGTTGAAGTCGCTCTCGCCGATGAGCTGCGCGAGTTGGGCGTTCGCGGAGAAGTCGGCGGCGGTGAGCGTCGCGAACGCCGTCGGATCGAAGGTCGGCGCCTCGCCGACCGTCGCCACGAGCTGCCCGGAGCGGTCGACCAGCAGCGCGCACCGCGCGTTGGTCTCGCCGAGGAACTTGTTCAACGCATGCGTGATCGCGTTGAAGTCCTCTTCCGTGAATGACCAGCTTGCCGAGCCGACCGCCATGCTCCCGTCCTATTCGAGGGTCATCGCCCGTTCAGTCCCGCTTCACACCCGCCTCACATCGCCCGGCGCGCGGAGAGCGCCTGCACGATGGT
>JBGATT010000064.1:0-16478 GCA_044229035.1 Gemmatimonadaceae bacterium
GCGGCCGTCGGCCGCACCCCACCCTGCGCGCAGGCCATGGAGGGAGCTGCGAGACCGAGGACGACCGAAAGGAGGAGGAGCCGGTAGGAGAGGCGCACGTTGGAAGGGAGTGGAGGACCGTGAAAGATACCCCCGCGACGGCCTCGCGGTGCAGTTGCCCTCGGCCGCGGAAAGCCGCAGTTTCCGCCCGTCTCCCCTACCCATCGCAATGCCCCCCCTGTCCGAGCTCGGCATCTGGCGCAACCTCGTCGCCCGCACCGCGGTCTTCTACGTGGTCATGGGCGCGCTCTTCTATTGGGCTCGGGACCTCGTGCCCGCGGACGCGGGCATCTTCAGTGGCGAGAGCGTCCGCGACTTCGCGGCCGGCCGCGCCGGAGGGGCAGCCCCGATCTCCGCTATGCCCACCGCACTCGCGACGATCATCGCGATGCTGACCGCCTTCGTCACGGCCCTGCCGGTGGCCTGGGTGTACACCCTCACCCGGCGCAAGAAGGGCTTCCAGCAGTCGGTGGTGCAGACCTACCTGATCCTCCCGGTCGTCGCGGCGGCGATCGTCGTGATGGTGAAGACCTCGCTCGCCCTCGCCTTCTCGCTCGGCGGCATCGTCGCCGCCGTGCGATTCCGCACTTCGCTGGATGACAGCAAGGACGCGGCCGGCATCTTCGTGGTGATCGGCATAGGCATGGCCGCTGGCGTGGCCCCCGAGGTCGCGTGGGTGATCTCGGTCGGTTTCAACCTGCTCATGCTGGTCCTCTGGTGGACCGACTTCGGCAAGCCGGTGGCGCTCGAGGGGAAGGCGGCGGAACGGAAGCTCGAACGCGCGCTCGCGACGGCCAACCGGACGGGCATGTTCCTCGCCCGGATGGACGACGAGGTGCTCAAGTCGATG
The DNA here is from genome assembly GCA_044229035.1 of Gemmatimonadaceae bacterium. GTDB lineage: Bacteria > Gemmatimonadota > Gemmatimonadetes > Gemmatimonadales > Gemmatimonadaceae > Pseudogemmatithrix. The sequence continues at coordinate 890 of JBGATT010000064.1, forward strand.
TCCTCGTCGCAGCTGGAGGCCTTGGCCGACCGCGCCTGGCGCCGGCGGAAGCGCAACGACCCCGACCTCGCCGAGGAGGATTCGGGGACGGCGGAGCGGCCGCACTACGAGCGCATGCTGCGACTGCGCACGGTCGACGTGGAGCGTGCCCGCGAGCTCTGCGAACAGAAGTTCGACGGGCTCTTCCGGCACTGGAAGTACCTGGGCAGCGTGAAGGAGAACGACCTGCGTGTCCTCGAGTACGGCGTCACGATGGCCGACACCGTCACCCCGGGCGTCGTCAGCGACGACCTCGGGGCGATCCCCGACTCGCCGCTCCGCGGCGTGGAGCTCCGATGATCCGTCCGTCCATCCGCGCCGTGCGGCGCACGATCCTCCTCGCCCTCGCCCTCACGGTCGCCGCGCCGCGCGGGCAGGCGCAGGCGCTCTTCCGGGACGAGGCACCGGTCTCGCTCACGCTGACGACGAACCTCCGCGACCTCATGCGCGAGCGCGATTCGACGGAGCTGCGATGGTTCGCGACGGAGATGAGCTACACCGACGCGGCCGGCCGCGAGCGAAAGGTCCCGGTGGAGCTACGTGCGCGTGGCCACTTCCGCCGGCAGGCGCGGAACTGCGTCTTTCCGCCGCTCTACATCCGCGCCACGCGGTCGTCGCGCGACAGCACGATCCTCCAGGGCAACCCGCGGCTGAAGATCGTGACGCCTTGCCGGCCGGCGGCCGAGGACTACCAGCAGTACATCTATCTCGAGTACCTGATGTACCGCACCTACGCGGTGATCAACCCGCAGCTCCACCATCGGACGCGGCTGGCGAACATCACGTACAGGGATTCGACCGATCGCGTGAAGCCGATCACGGTGACCGCCTTCTTCCTCGAGATCGAGGAGGAGGTCGCGGACGAGGCGAAGCTCGAGTACAGCGAGACCACGGGGGCGCTCTTCGCCGACCTCGTGGCGCAGGATCTCGATCGCCTGTCGATCTGGGAGTTCTGGATCGGCAATACCGATTGGTCGGTGGCGGCGCTTCACAACATCGAACTCTTCCGCAACGCGGCCGGCGACTACATCCCCGCCGCCTACGACTTCGACTGGTCGGGCGCGGTGAATGCGCGCTACTCGTTCCCCAACCCGTCGCTGGGGATCCGCACGGTCCGGGAACGCCTGCACCGCGGGCCCTGCCGGACCGCGGCGGAATGGGCCCCGACCATCGCGTACTACCAGTCCAAGCGGACGGCCGTCGATTCGGTGTGGGCGCTACCGATCGCCGGGCTCGACCCGAAGCGCCGCGACGACAGCAAGGCGTACCTGGACCAGCTCTGGCCCATCCTCACCGACGCGCGGCGGTTCGAGCGGATGGTCGTGAACCAGTGCCAGAAGCAAGGGAACTGAGCAGACGGAAGGATCAGAGCGCGGTCAGGGTGTCGAGGAACTCCTGGCCGTAGCGTTCGAGGCGCGATGGACCGACGCCGTGCACGCGGGCGAGGGCCGTCAGCGTGCGTGGTCGCACCTTGACCATCTCGCGCAGTGAGCGGTCGGGGAAGACCACGTAGGCAGGCACTCCTTCCTCCTTCGCGAGGCGACCACGGACCGCCTTGAGCGCGTCGAGGTGCTCGATCTCCTCGCGCGTGAGGGGCGCGTCGGTGGCGCTGCCCGCGGCGCCGGGCGACTTCCCCGCCCCGCTCCGCGCGCCCTTCGGCGCCGTTCGCGCCCCCCTGGCGCCCTTGCCACCCGACACACCCTCGCTCGCCTCGAGCTTCTCTCCGGTGCAGTTGTCGCACCCGTCGCACTTCGGGCGCGCGGCGGGATCCCCGAAGTAGCGCAGCACGAAGGCGCGGCGGCACTGGTCGGTGTAGGCGTACTTCTGCATCATCTCGAGCTTGCGAAGCTCACCGCGACGCCGACGCTCGAGGCCGACCCAGTCGATCGGCCAGGCTCCGACCTCCTTCCCGGGATCGGTCACGGTGATCCCTTCGCCGAGGCGGCGCCAGACGATCATCTGCCGGTCCTGCAAGGCATCGAGCAGCGCCTGTGCGCCCATCGGTCCGCCGAGGCCCGGCGGCAAGGCCTCGAGGTCCGCAACGATCCCGAGATGCAAACGCTCACCGGCGCGCTTCCAGAGCGAACGGAGCAGCGCCAGCTCGAGCCCGTGCTGGTCCTCCGTCAGTTCCGCCTTGATGCGCGCCGGCGTGGCGAGGAGGCGGACCTGCGCCTGCACGCGCGACGCATCGGCCACCGCGAGTGCCCCGCCCTTCGCAAGGATCCGCAACGCCGACTCCGCCTCGCGGTCGCTGACCTTCCCTCGCGCCTCCGCCGCGATCGACGCCGGCCCGTCCTCCACGAGGCCGTCGCGGTCCGCCATGCGCACGCACGCGTCGTAGACCGCGGTCACGACCGCGCGGTCCGGGAGCGCGCCGTTGATGAAGAACTCGTGCGTGAACCGGTCCGGGAACGCGTGCAGGAGGATCGCGGTCGCGGGGTGCCGGTCGCGGCCGGCGCGCCCCGCCTCCTGGTAGTACGCCTCGAGCGTTCCCGGCATCGCGTGGTGGACGACGAGCCGGACGTTGGATTTGTCGATCCCCATGCCGAACGCATTGGTGGCGACGATCACGCGCGACCGCTCGGTCATGAAGGCATCCTGTACCTCGGCGCGATGCTCGTCGTCGAGGCCCGCGTGATAGGCGATCGCCTTCACCTTCGCGTGCTGCAGCATCGTGGCGATGCGCTCGACGGTCTTCCGCGTGCTCGCGTAGACGATCGCCACGCCGTCCTCCTGCCGCGTGCGCAGCAGGTCGATGAGCGTCGCGTCCTTGGCGGCATCGTTCCGGGTCGCGATGACGCTGTACGAGAGGTTCGTCCGGTCGAATCCCGTGAGGATCAGTGCGGGATCCTGCAGGGCGAGCTGGCGCGCGATGTCCTCGCGGACCTCCGGCGTCGCCGTCGCGGTGAGCGCGACGGTCGGCGGGGCCCCGAGCGCCTGGCGCACGTCCTTCACGCGCAGGTAGCTCGGCCGGAAATCGTGCCCCCACTCGCTGATGCAGTGCGCCTCGTCGACGGCCAGCAGACGCACGCCGACCGCACGCAATCGCTCGGCCGTCTTCCCGAGGTCGAATCGCTCCGGCGCCACGTACAACAGCTTCACTTCGCCGCGCTGGACGCGGGCCATGCGCTCGCTCACCTCGGCGGCCGACAGCGTGCTGTTGACGAAGGTCGCGGGCAGGCCCCGCGCAACGAGCGCGTCGACCTGGTCCTTCATCAGCGAGATGAGCGGCGAGATGACGACGGTGAGCCCGTCGAGCATGAGCGCCGGCACCTGGTAGCACAGCGACTTGCCGCCGCCGGTCGGGAGCACCACGAGGGTATCGCGCCCCTTGAGCACCGCGCTCACCGCGTCGGTCTGCCCCGGACGGAAGTCGGGATAGCCGAAGCGGTCACGCAGGAGGGCGCGGGCCTCATCGAGGCGGGGCGAGACGGCGAGGGGGGAAGGCACGGCGAACAATAGCAGGGGCAGGAGCGCCGGTGGCATCGGGACATTGCCACCCGTGGCGCGTCACCGCCACGCAGCGCCGAGTGGCGCTAGACGGCCCGCGCGAAGTGACCACGCGTGAAGCGGTCGCCGACCTCGTCCCGCACCGCGCGTCCGGGCGCGCGTCCCGCCGCGACGTTCGCCAGGGCCTCTCCATGCGCGGCGACGATCGCGGCGACCTCGTCGCCCGGCACGTTGAAGACCAGCCGGAAGCGCCGGATCCCGACCTGCCAGAGCCGCGGCAGGAACTCGCTCGCCTCGATCGGACGGGAGTGCAGGAGACGATTGCGGCAGGCGTAGTCGGTGGCCACCGGGAACTCGTAGCCGGCTGGGTCGGTGAGGCGCGTGTCGGCGTGCCGCCGCGTGCAGAGATCGCGGCAATGCGTGGGCGTGCGGTCGAACGCCGCGCTCAGGACGCAGTGCTCCAGCGTCATCCCCTCCGGGCGCCCATGCACGAGCACCTCGAACCGAGCCCCGCCCCACGGCTGCACAAGAGCCCCGATCTCGTCCACGGTCAGCTCCACCGACGGTGTGATGCCGGAGGCGCCGAGGGCGAAGCACTCGGCGGCGGTGTGCTGGTTGAAGCAGTTCACGGCATAGTCGGCCCGGACGTCCCGACCGGCCGCCGCCAGTTCATGCAAGAGCCCGAGGTGCCCGCTGAGCAGCGGCGTGCCGAGGGCCAGCCACTTGTCGAGCTTCTTCCGCTCCTCAGGCCGCACGATCGTCGGCAGGCGCAGGCGGATGGCGACGCCAGCCTGCCGCGCGCGCTCGAGGAGGCCCTCCACGCGCGCGACGGGCGGGAAGGGGTGGCGGAGGAACGGATCGAGGACGACTTCCCCCGCCCCCGCCGCGATCGCGGCGTCGGCATCCTCGACCTGCCAGACTTCGGCCACGATCACCCCGGTGACGTCACGGCGCGGCACGTCCACCGAGGGCCGAGGAGCGTCGTCCACGGTGGCCTGCCGCGACGGCAGGGGCGGGACCTCCGCGACCGCCTCCGCGATGCGCGACGCGCGCTCCGCCTCCTCCGCCTGTCGCGCCCAATCCCGCAGCACGAGCAGCTCATCGACCGCGGCCTGGCGCAGTCGATTGAGTTCACGCACGGGGATGAAGAGTCCGTCGGCGAGCCCGCGCGTGTCCACGTCGGCGAGCACGAAGGGCGTCTCGCCCAGGCGACCGAGTTGCTCACGCAGCTGCGGCAGGTCGAGGGCACGCGAGGTCGCCTGCTGCAACGGGAGTTCGCTGCGGACGGTCACCTCATGATCCTCGGCCTCGACGATCGCCTTGAGCGGCGACCCGGAGGTGCCGAAGAGGCGGAACGAGAGCGCGACGCGGCGTTTCCGTTCACCGCGCCCGACATCCGCGAAACTCGCCCGCGCGCGCTCGAGCAGCGCGGCCTGCGCACTCCGCACGACCTTCCACCCGATGGGGACGCGGTGCCGCGCGCGGATCGCCTGGCGCCACACGCCGTCCCGCTCGGAGAGTGTGCGGACGGGACCGGCGGCGAATCCGGTGCTCTCCAGGTGTCCGCCCGCCGGCGGTTCGAACCCGAGGCCGTCGCGCTCGGCGATCGGGGCACGCACCTCGACCGTCACCTCGCCGTCGGCGAAGCCGGTGACGACGCCGAGTTCCACGCCCCGATTGTCCGGCTGCGTGCGGGTGATGTAGTCGCGCCCCTCGCGCCCACCGTACATGCCGCCGGTGAAGCCGCGCGAGAAGATCTGCACGAGCGGCTGGACCTCCTCGAAGCTCGGGGGCGCGAAGGTGCCCTGCTCCACCTGCTTCAGGAACTCGCGATATCCGCGCGTCACCGTCGCGACGAACTCCGGCTTCTTCTTCCGCCCTTCGATCTTCAGGCAGCCGATCCCCGCCTCCGCGATCTCGGCGAGGTGATCCCAGGCGCCGAGGTCCTTGGCCGAGATGAGGTAGCCGCGGTCGAGCTCGGCACCGGAGACGGCGTCCCGCAGCACATAGTCCTTGCGGCAGGATTGCGCACAGGAGCCGCGATTGGCCGATCGCTCGGAGATCATCCCCGACATGTAGCACTGGCCGCTGTAGGAGATGCAGAGCGCGCCATGGACGAAGGTCTCGAGCCCGAGCGAGGGGACGGCGGCGCGGATCGCCCGGATGTCGTCGAGCGAGTTCTCGCGCGCGAGCACCACCCGGTCGATGCCGAGCCGTTCGACCACCTTCGCCCCCGAGGCGTCGTGCACGGTCATCTGCGTCGACCCGTGGATCTCGAAGCCGGGATAGACGCGCTGGATGAGCCGCACCGCGCCGATGTCCTGCACGATCGCCGCATCGATGCCGCGGTCGATGCACTCGCCGAGATACGTCATCGCGTCGTGCAACTCGGACGGCTTGAGCAGGATGTTGAACGTCAGGTAGACGCGGGCCCCCCGCTCGTGGGCGATGAGGCAGGCCTGCTCGAGCTCGTCGAGCGAGAGCTGGGCCCCGTCATCGCGCGCGTTGAAGCGCGACGCGCCGAGGTAGACCGCATCGGCCCCGTTCGCGACGGCCGCCCGCACGGCCTCGAGCGAGCCGGCGGGGGCGAGCAGTTCGGGGATGGGACGGAGCGCCATGGCCGCAATCTAAGCGGTGGCCGCGACGACCTCGTGGAGTTGCAGCAGGTGCCGTTCCTCGTGGCGCGCGACCATCAGGGTCCACTGCCAGCCGTCGAACGGACCGAAGTACGGGTGCGGGTGCCGGACGAGCGAGAGGCGAGGGCCAGCGGCCCGGATCGCCTCGAAGAGCTGGACACGACCATCGGTCCAGCGGGCGCGCTCCGCGACGAGGTCGACCTCCGCCGGCGGGGTGATGGGCTCCGGCGCCTGCAGCTTCCGCGTGCGGTCGAGGAACGGGTACTGGTCCAGCACGGTGAGGATGGTCCGCGGCGAGGGGCCTGGCGGCACCGTCGCCGTCGCAGGGATCTCGCCGTCGAAGCGCTCGACCATGCGCGCGATGCCCCGCTCGACCTTGGCGACGTGCCAGACGATCTGCGCGGGACTCCACGCCCCGGCCGGGGCGCGATGCAGGCGGTCGGCCGGCACCGCGTCGAGCGCGCGCTCGAACTCCGTCCGGACACGGGTGAGTTCCGTCTCGAGGGTGGTGATGCGAGGGTCTATTCCGAGCAGCATCGGGATCTCCCGGTGGGGGTGGACGGCCCTCGGGCGTCGATGGTCAATTGTAGCGTCGGGGCCCCTCCGAAACCCGCGGGGCGGCCCCCGCGTACGGCCTGCAACAGGAGTGATCCCATGTTCGGTCTCATCGGTCTGGCCATCTCGTTCGGCGCTTCGTGGTTCGGCTACAGCGCAGCGCGCCGTTTCGTCCGCGAGCGCCTGCGGTACGTCGATGCCGCCCACTCACCGGGCGCGGCGATCATGGCGGGGCTCATCGCGGCGATCGTCGCCTACCCGTTCGCCTGGATCCTCCCGCTCATCGGCCCCGGCACGGCCATCGTCTTCGGCATCGGCACGGGACTCGGCGCGCGCGCGGGGGCGTCCGACGTGAAGCGCGGTTACCACATCACGAGCGGCTACTGATCCTTCGCGGCGGTCGCGCCGTTCCGGCGGCCGATGAAACGCAGCAGGAAGGCGACGAACACCAGCACGATCCCGATCCACCGGAGCAGCGCGCTGTCCGTGCGCACGCCGGTCATGAAGACGGCCAGCCCCGCCGCCGTGATGACGAGCTTCGCGATCAGCTTCTCGTTCACGTGAGGTCCTCCCGGACGCTCCCGGGGATCTCGAGGACGAAGTCGGCACCGAAAGCCTTGGAGGGGGTGACGAACCCGGTGGGGATCGTACCGCCCGCGACCTTCTCCGCCGCGCGCACGGCCGCGAGGGCCGTCAGCTTGTAGCCCGTCGCCGCGGAGAGTCGTGCGCGCACCGTCGCGCCGGCGGCGTCGGTGGCCTCGCCCCACACCTGGCTCTGCGTGCGCTCGAGCGCGGCGGTGCTGGGCCCGGCCGGCCGCGACTTCAGGCGCCCCAGCAGGAACCGCTTCAACGCGCGCATCCGCAGCAGCGGCTCCACCAAGCGCATGAGCCGCATCGAACGAAGGCCCGACGCCGTGGTGGCCATGTAGGTAGTGATGTCGGGGATGCCCGTGCTGTGGAATGCCGTGGACACATCACCCCACGGGATGGTCACGCAGAGTCTCGACTTGTCGGCGAACGGGACCGTCCGAGTACGCCAGGCGGACGGCACGCGCGTGATGCGCCCCCCGCGGCGGACGGCGCCGCCGAGTCCGAGGCCTTCGATGACCGTCGCGGCGGTGCCGTGTGACGGGCCCGTCCCGCCGCTGAACGCGAGTTCGAGCGACGTGGCACCAGGCAGCCGCCGCTTGAGATGCGCGGCGAGGCAGTCGGTCGGGACCACATCGAAGCCTACGCCGGGGAGGATGGTGATCCCCGCCTGCACCCCCCGCGCGTGCGCCGCGGCCATGGCCTCGAACACGCCGATCTCTCCCGTGATGTCGAGGTAGTGCACCCGCGCGGCGAGACAGGCCGCGAGCATGGGTTGCGCGGTGTGCAGGAACGGCCCGGCACAGTGGATGACCTGGCCGGCCCCGGAGAGCGCGCGCTGCATCGCCGCTGGATCGTCGAGCGCGGCCGGCCGTGCCTCCAACCCATGCTGCCGTGCGAGCGCCTCGACCGCGGCCGCGGAACGCCCCGAGAGGATGGGGCGATTGCCGCGCGCGAGCGCTTCCTCGAGGATCAGACGACCGGTGTAGCCGGTGACGCCGTAGATCAGCATCGTGACGGGATGACGTAGGGTCCGAGGTGTGGGCCTGAATTCTGCCAGGCGGCGCGAAGCGCGATCGCCAGGGCGGTGCGCGTGTCCTCGGGGTAGACGATCCCGTCGATGTAGCCGCGGGCGCCCGCATAGCGTGCATCGAGCTGATGCTCGTAGTCCTCGCGCATCTCGCTCATCGAGGCCTGCACCTGCTCACTCGGCTCGCGTCCGGCCGCCTTGGCCGCGGCGATCGCGGGCCCGTGCACGGCAGCGACCGCGGCCTCCCCCTCCATGACCGCCATGCGACCGGTCGGCCAGGAGAAGATGAAGTCGGGATCGAACCCCTGTCCGGCCATCGCGTAGTACCCCGCCCCGCTCGCGTGATTCACGGTGAGCACCAGCTTGGGAACCGTGGCCGTCGCCATGGCCTCCACCCAACGCGCGCCCGCCCGGATGATGCCTTCGTGCTCGGCCGCGGTCCCCACCATGAAGCCGGACACATCCTGCACGAAGAGGAGCGGGATCCCCTGGCGGTCGCACCGATCGATGAAGAACGCGACCTTCTCCGCGCTCTCGGCGTAGATGATCCCGCCGAAGCGCGGCGGCTCCCCCGGGCGTCCCTTGATGAGCCCGCGGGCGTTCGCGATAACGCCGACGGGGATCCCCTCGATCCGGGCGTCGCCACAGATCATCTCCTTCGCGAGGTTGGGCTGGAACTCGTCGAGCGAGCCCCCGTCGAGCACGGCCCGCAGGACCGCGTGCATGTCGTACGACATGCGGTGGTCCGCCGGCAGCGTCTCGTAGAGCGACTCGGCGGCGGCGCCGGGACGCAGGTCGGGATCGTGCGGCGCGACGCGCGGTGGCGGGGCGAGTCGCGCCACGAGGTCGCGCATCTTCGCGAGGCAGGCCTGATCGTCCTCGAGCGCGTAGTGGGCGACACCGCTCACCTCGGTGTGCGTCGTCGCGCCCCCGAGCGTCTCGCCATCGACGGTCTGGCCGGTGGCCCCCTTCACGAGGTTCGGCCCCCCCAGGCCCATGAACGACGTCCCCTTCACCATCAGGATCACGTCGCTCAGCGCCGGAAGGTACGCGCCCCCCGCGACGCACTGCCCCATCACCGCCGCGATCTGCGGGATGCGCAGGAATCGCCGCATGAGCGAGTTGTAGTAGAAGATCCGCGCGGCGCCGTACTGCCCCGGGAACACGCCGCCCTGATACGGGAGGTTCACGCCCGCGGAATCGACGAGGTAGAGGATCGGGATGCGGCACCGCATCGCGCATTCCTGCGCCCGCAGGATCTTCGGGATGGTCTCCGGCCACCAGGAGCCGGCCTTCACCGTCGCGTCGTTCGCGACGACGACGCATTCGCGACCGTTCACCTGCGCGATGCCGGTGATGACGCCCGCGGCGGGGGCCTCACCCTCGTACAGGTCATGCGCGACGAGCAGGCCGAACTCGAGGAAATGCGAGCCCGCGTCCTTCAGCGCGGCGACGCGTTCGCGCGCGGTGAGCTTGCCTTGAGCGTGCTGCTTGGCGATGCGGTCCGGCCCGCCGCCGAGTCGCAGCCGGTGCTCGAGCTCGCGGCACTCGTCGGCGAGGGCGCGAAGGCGACCGGCGGCGGGAGCGGCCGATTCGCCGGGTCGCGCCATGCTCAGGCTTCCTGGTGCCGCGCCGTGAACCACTCGCGGATGTAGTCGGCGAGCGCCGAGGTGGGCGTGCCCGGCCCGAAGAGCTTGCCGACGCCCTGTTGCTCCAGCGCCTCCATGTCCTCCTTGGGGATGATGCCGCCACCCGTGAGGAGGATGTCGCCGCGACCCTGCTCCGTGAGCAGCTGCTGGACGCGCGGGAAGAGCGTCATGTGCGCCCCCGAGAGGATCGAGAGGCCGACGACGTCGACGTCCTCCTGCACGGCGGCGGTGGCGATCATCTCGGGCGTCTGGTGAAGGCCCGTGTAGATGACCTCCATGCCGGCATCGCGGAGGGCGGCGGCGACGACCTTGGCGCCACGGTCATGACCGTCGAGACCGGGCTTGGCGACGAGGACTCGGATGGGGCGGCTCATGCAGCAATTCTACTTGTGCGGCGACCCGACTACCAGCGCATGAGTGACATCCGTCCGCTGCCCGACCTAGCCCGCGTGACGTCCATGGGCTCGGCCCACCCCACACCCGTGCGGTCCGCCACGCTGAAACGCAAGGCGAGCCTGGGACCCCCGTCCACCGGACCGATCGGCAGCCCGATGTCGAGTCGGTACATGCGCTTGCCGCCCGCAGGGATCGCCGCGAGGATCGCGATCCCAGCGGAGCTCCGGACCGGCGAGTCCACGCCGTACGGCGCATCACCGGCCCAGACGCGCCCCCCGTCGATGAACAGGGCGAGGCCTGCATCCAGCCGCCGCGAGATCCCGGGAAGGAGGACCCGCTCCTCGAGCCGAGCCACGGCGCGCTGCCCGCCGGCATCGTTCGCGGACGGGAACGCGATCAGACCACCGTCCGGGTCGCGCAGATCGAGCTGTGCGGGGAAGTCGAGTCCGTGCAGGCTGGCGACGGAGAGGCTCACCACGCGCGTCCGTCGCGCCGACGCGAGCCGATGCCACGAAAGTCGCGAGGAGACCACCACCCCGGCCCATCGCCCGGTGGCGAGACCGTTCGTCGGTCGCGCTTCGGCGCGCGCACTGACGGACGCGAACGAAGCGGGCGATCCGACCCCGGCATACAGGTCCCCCGCGACGAGCAGGTCGCGCACGACGGATGGCCGCCAGGCCGCGGGTGCCACCATCAGGCTCACTTGGGTACCGACACCGACGTCCTGCGCCGCCCGCAGCGCATCGAACCGCCGCACGGTGATGAAGCGCAAGGCGCGCGCCCCGCCCAGCAGGGCGAGGCGACTCACCCCGTGGTCGGCGAATCGCCCGATGAGGACCGAGTCCCCCACCCCGACCAGACCGGAATCGGTCACCACCACGACGGCATTCGTTGTCCGTACGTCCGCTCCCACCAGCATCACTCCCGCGAGGCCGAGCACGCGGTCATCGCGGAACGGCCCGAGCCGGTGGACCCACCCGAGGTGCCACGCCGACCGCTGTGTGCGCACCGCCCCCGCCACCTGCCCCGGCCGCAGGAGCGACGTGTACTCCGTCTCCTGCGCGAGGCCCGCGTCGAACGCCTCGCGTTGCAGCACACTCAGGAACGGACTCGACACCCCGAACTCCAGGAGGGCACCGAGTGGTCGTCGCTCGACCGCGAGGGTCGCGACGGCCGGCAGGTGGAAGATCCCGTACTGGGCGAATCGCAGTCCGGCGCCATCGCGATAGGCGCCGCCTCGCTCGGCGCCGATGCTGACGCTGCGCCCCCGCTGTTGCAGATCGAGCGTCCCCACGCGCACCGCGGCGACGCCCGCCTCGGTGACACGACCACTCAGGAGCCACGGGAACTCGTCGACGACGTCGATGCGCAAGCGGACGCGGCCGTCGGGCTCCGGGCGCGCGGTGATCTGTGCCGACGAGAGGTACGGTTGGGCGCGGAGCATGCGCTCCGACTCGCGCCGGTCCCTCTCGGAACACGGGCGCCCGGGGGCGAGTCGTACATACGCCAGGATTGCGCGCGTCCGCCGCGGATCCGTCTCCGCCTCGACCTCGGGTGCCTCCGTCGCGCGCTGGGCGGCCGTGCGCGGCGAGGGCGCGTGGCGATGGATCTCGATCCGGCTGATCGATTCACCGGCGCACGCCCCCCGCGGCAGGGCCGGTCGGGTCACGGCGGGAGGGGTCTGTGCGGGAGGCGCGTACATCGAACGGCGTCGCGCGCACCTCGGGTCCCGCGGGGAGCGTGGGAGCCGATGCGCCGCGGTCGGCGCACCGGTCCACGTCCGAAAGCTACTCGATCACACGATCCGGAGGGCGGACGCCCCGAATCGCGTCCGCGCTCAGCGTTGCTGCGCCTTCATGAAGTTGATCACCTCGGTGTTCCACGAGACGGTCGCACGGAGGAACTGCGCCGTGTACGCCTCACGGTCGACCTTCATGCCGTAGTTGGTACTGCTCGTCTGCATGTCCGCGGAGCCAGAGAGGATGCTCAGGCTGCGCGACAGCGCGTTCGCGACGCGCGGCGAGGCATCCTCGACCGACGCGACCTGCCCGACGTCCCCGCCGAGGTTCTCCATGTGCCGCTTCATCTGGAATCCACCGCCACCCAGCTTCTCGGTGGTGTAGGTCGTCATCGCGATCATCCGCATGCGAGGCCGGATGTTCACCGAGGCGGAGCGCGACGAGATGCTGCGGTCGGTCTCGCCGCCCATGATGGGAGCGTCGATCGTGTACTCGGGGACGACGATGCCGGCGTTGAGATCCTTCATGACCTTCCGGAAGCCCCAGCCGTAGCCCTGCATCGGCGGGTCGATCGCCTGCGCATCACTCGGGAAGGCCATCGCGTACTCGATGTCGCCGCCGGGCGGGTTGACCGTCGGCATCCCCCAGTCGGCGTCGGCCGTGTAGCGGGGCATCCGCTGGACCTCCGGGATGTCCTTCAGGTCGTCGTACGTGAGCACCTCGTATCCCGCCTCCCGCAGCCGCGCGACGACATCGTCGTAGAGCCGCTTGGAGAGTTCCTGCAGGTACTCCTTCTCCAGCCCGGCGACGACGAAGCGACCCTTGGCCCGGGCGGTCGCACCGCGACCCTGGTTCACGACGAAGAGGGATCCGCGCAGCGCATAGCGGACCACGATCGTCGGCACGATCACCTTCTTCAGGTCCCGGAGCGAGCGCTCTCCGTAGACGTTCATGTCACGCCCCATCACGATGGGGTTCTCGATGGCGATGGGCGCCGACTGGGCGGCGGCGAGGCCGGGAGCGAGACACTGCGCGAGCACGGCGGCGGCCAATACGACGGGGGCGAGGGTCGAGCGACGTAGCAAGTGGAACCTCCAGAGTGAGGTGAGAACTTCGGCGGTAGCATCGGTCGGAACGGCCGTATGCTACGCGCCCTCCTCATCCGCTCCTCAACACATCAACACGATGGGCTGTATGGATTTAGGACATTTCCCCCCGCGCCTCGCCCGGTTGAGCAGGCACGAGTCCTGCTCCAGATTCCGGCGATGGCCGCCGCTCCCTTCCGCCTGACGACCCTGGGGCGCCTCGCCCTCGCCGATGCGGCGGGGGGCGAGGACCCGTCCCTCGCGACCAGGCGGAGGAAGCTGGCCGTGCTCGTGGTGCTCGCCGTGTCACGGAAGCCCATCACCCGGGACGCGCTGACCGAACTCTTCTGGGGCGATCAGGCCGAGGAGCGCGCGCGACACTCCCTGAGTGACACCTTGTCGCACCTCCGCCGTGTGCTCGGACCCGACTCGATCGCCGCTCGGCGGGCCGACATCGCGCTCGCCAAGGAGACGCCGCTCACGGTCGACATCGCGGAGTTGCATGCTGCCGCACAGGCGCAGCAGTGGGGCGCGGTCACCGCGCTCTATGCCGGGCCGTTCCTGGACGGGGTCCATGTTCCGGACTCGCCGCGATTCGACCAGTGGGTCACGACTCAGCGTGCGACGGTCGAACGGTTGTTCGAGACCGCGTGCCGCCACGAGTGCGCGCGGCTGGCCGAGGCCGGTGCGTGGCAGGACTGCGCCGCGCTGGCCTCACGCTGGCTCGACCGGGCGCCGCTCTCGGTCGAGGCAGCGGACCGCCTGTTCACCGCCCTCGAGCTCGAGGCGGCCGATCCGGTCAGCGGCGCGCGACAAGCCCTCGCGGCGTACGATCGGCTCGCGAGACGCCTGCAACTCGAGTTCGAGACGACGCCCCACGCCTCCCTCGTGGCACGCGCCGACGCGTGGCGCGCGCGTCGGAGCGCGGCCTCGGTGCCGCTGTCCCTGCCTGCCCCGTCGATCGCGGCGCCAGAGCCCATGCCGCCCTCCCCCGCTCCGGTGAGGACAGCGCGTCGCTGGCTGGCCATCGCGGGACTCGGCATCGCGGCCGTCGGCGTCGCGAGCGCGCTCCCGCGCGGGAACACGACGATCATCTCGGTGGGGGGCACGCCTCGACCGATCACCACCAGGTCGGCCGAGGCACTCGCGCTCTACCGGGCGTCCTTCTCCGATCCCGACCTGCTGCGCGGCGAGGCACCGGACGCGGAGGCACGGCTCGAGCGCGCGGTGGCGATCGACCCGTCCTTCGCGATGGCGTGGCAACGGATCGGCTCCATCCTCGACGGCGACGAGAATGCCCGCACGCGGGTCCACGAGGCCCTTTCGCGTGCCCGTGCCCTCAGTGACTCGGTGTCCGCGTACGAGCGGCACCTCATCCTCGGCACCTACCACATGATCGTGAGCGGGAATCTCGCCGAAGCGGCCGCCGAGTTCCGCGCGACGTTGGAGATCGAGCCGGGCAATGTGTCGAACTGGCACCGCCTCGGGATGGTGTACCAGTACCTCGGTGATGACGAGCGCGCTGCGGCGGCGTACTCGGCCGCGAATCGCATCGCCCCGACCTCGGCCGCCCGCTGGATCAACCTCGTGGACGTGCGATTCGCCAGCGGGGACACCGCGGGTGCGGCGCGCGCCATCGATTCCATGGCCCTCCACCTGCCGGGCCATGCGAGCGTCTACGTGATGGCGGCGAATCTCTCGGCCGCGACCGGGGACCTCGACCGCGCGCTCTCGATGGTGCGTTCCTACGCGACCTCGGGCCCCGGGAACGAGCGGACGCAGGCCTTCGCGCGGATGTACCGCTCCCGCATCCACTGGACGGCAGGTCGGCTCGATGCGGGCGATGCGGACTCCCGCGACGCGATGCAGCGCAACCTCGCGCGCGGCGATTCGGTCTGGGCGCTTCGTGATGGCCTCGCGCTGGTGCAGGCGACCGCCTGGCTGCGACACGAGCCGTCCGTCGCCCGCGCCCAGCTCAGTGAGGTGCTCGCGAAGGTCCCCGTCGATTCCTTGCGCCCGCTGGACCGTCCCTGGCTCGAGATCGCGCTCGCAGCCGCGGTCGCCGGAGACCCGTCGCGGGCACGCGCCGCCCTGGCGGCCTACGACCGCGACGCGACCCCATACGTCCGCGATCGCGAGGAGAGCCGTCGGCATCACGCGGAAGGCACCCTCGCGTTGACCGAGGGGCGATTCAGCGAGGCGGTCCGGCATCTGGAGCAAGCGGCCTTCCCCGAATGCCGTGTCTGCGGCCTTCCAGAACTGGCGCTGGCGCACGAGGCGCTCGGCGACTCGGATACGGCGCTCCGCACCTATCGCGAGTACCTCGAGACACCGACGTTGCGGCGCACCGACTTGCTCGATGCCCTCCACCTGCGCTGGGTGCGCGCGCGGCTCGAGGCGCGCGCGCCGGCGTGGCGCCCGC
>JBGATT010000065.1:0-16454 GCA_044229035.1 Gemmatimonadaceae bacterium
CCGGTCGAGGGCGAGGAAGTCCCCGCTCTCGCACACCGGGCCCACGACGTCGGCGACGAGGCGCTCCTCGCGCGGCACCACCGCGTCGATCCGGTGGAACGCGTCGTAGTGCGACGGGCGCAGCAGCTCGGTCATCCCCGAATCGCAGATCAGGTACGTCTTGTCGCCGGTCTCCTTGCGGTAGAGCACGCGCGTCACGAGCACGCCGGAGGCGGCGGCGAAGTAGCGCCCCGGCTCCACGAGCAACTCGAGCCCGAGGGTGTTCGCCGCGGCGGTGACGATGCGCGCGTACGCGGTCAGGTCCGGCTCGTCCTCGCCGTCGTACGGCACCGGCAGCCCGCCGCCGGCATCGAGGTACCGCAGGTCGGCGCCGGACTTCCGCAGCGCGATCGACACCTCCACCAGCCGCGCGGTGCCTTCCTCGTACGCGTCGAACGCCTCGAGCTGCGACCCGACATGCATGTCGAGCGCGCGCAGCGACACGTTCGGCAGGCCGAGCGCGATCCGCCCCACCGCCTCCACCTCGTCGATCGGGATCCCGAACTTGTGCCCCTTGGCCCCGGTCGCGATGTAGCGATGGGCGTTCTGGATGCTGACCTCGGGATTCACCCGCAGCCCGACGTTCGCCACCGTGCCCAGCTCGTCCGCGAGCCGCGAGACGAGACGCAGCTCGGCCAGCGATTCGACGTTGACGAGCTTGACGCCCGCACCGATCGCCTCGCGCAGCTCATGCTCCTGCTTCCCCACCCCGCCGAAGAGGATGTCCTCGGGCGCGAACCCGGCGCGGAGCGCCTTGAAGAGCTCGCCGCCGGAGACGACGTCGATGCCGCTCCCCGCCACGCGCAGGACCTCGAGGATACCCCGGCTGCCGTTGGCCTTGCACGAGTAGTGGATCCGGTGCGGCGCGCCCGCCAGCGCTGAGTCGAGCTTCGCGTATCGGTCACGGAGCACCCCCGCCGAGTAGACGTACGTCGGCGTGCCGACCTCGCGCGCGAGGCGTGCGAGCGGGACGCCCTCGGCGTGCAACGCGCCGTCACGGACGGCGAAGCCCTGCATCAGTAGGCCTTCGCCCAGATCACCTCGTGCTTCGCCGGCTCCCCGGTGATGAGGCAGGTCGTGGGCGCGTCCGCGGAGCGGAACTCGGGATCGGGGATGCAACGGATGGTCGCCTTGGTCTCTTCCTTCACCTTGGCCTCGACGGCGGGATCGCCGTTCCACCCGGCGTACACGAAGCCGCCCGGCCCCTCCATGATCTCCTTGAGCTGCGCGTACGAGGTGACGTTGCGATGCGAGTTCGCCTCGCGACGCGCCTTGGCGGCCGCCAGCAGGTCGGACTGGATCGTCTCGAGCAGTTTCGCGACCGCCTCGGGCAGCCCCGCCAACGGGAGGGCCGCCTTGGCCTTGATGTCGCGGCGGGCCGAGAAGACGCTCCCCTTCTCGAGGTCCTTGGGGCCGATCTCGAGGCGGAGGGGGACGCCGCGGAGCTCCCACTCGTAGTACTTGGCGCCCGGCTTGATGCCGTCGCGGTCGTCGACGGTCACGCGCAGCTTGTCGCTCGCGCCACGGCCCGTCCACGCGGTCAGCTCGGCCTTCGTCCGGTGTGCCGCCTCGACGACCCGCGCCCGCTCCTCGTCGGTCTTGTAGATCGGGATGATCACGACCTCGATCGGGGCCAGCTTCGGCGGCGTGACGAGCCCGTTGTCATCCGAGTGCGTCATCACGAGACCGCCGACCATGCGCGTCGACACGCCCCACGACGTGTTCCAGGCGAACGCCATCTCGCCGTTCACGTCCTGGAACTTGAGGTCGAACGCCTTGGCGAAGTTCTGCCCGAGGTTGTGCGAGGTGCCCGCCTGCAGCGCCTTGTTGTCCTGCATCATCGCCTCGCACGAGTAGGTGCGCAGCGCGCCGGCGAACTTCTCGCTCTCGGTCTTCTGGCCGGTGATCACCGGCATCGCGATCCACCCCTCCATGAACGCCCGATAGACGCCGAGCATCTTGCGCGTCTCCGCCTCCGCCTCGTCATGCGTGGCGTGCGCGGTGTGCCCCTCCTGCCAGAGGAACTCGAGCGTGCGGAGGAAGAGCCGCGTGCGCATCTCCCACCGGACGACGTTCGCCCACTGGTTCATCAGGATGGGCAGGTCGCGATAGCTCTGCGTCCACTTCGCGAACATGTGATAGATGATCGTCTCCGACGTGGGCCGGACGACCAGGGGCTCCTCGAGCTCCTTGCCGCCGCCATGCGTGACGACCGCCGTCTCGGGCGCGAAGCCCTCGACGTGCTGCGCCTCCTTCTGAAGGAAGCTCTGCGGGATGAAGAGCGGGAAGTACGCGTTGACGTGTCCCGTCTCCTTGAACATGTCGTCCAGGGCGCGCTGCATCCGCTCCCAGATGCCGTAGCCATTGGGCCGGATGACCATCGAGCCCTTCACGGGCGAGTAGTCGGCCAGCTCGGCGCGGAGCACGAGTTCGTTGTACCACGCGCTGAAGTCCTCGGCGCGTGTCGTCAGCTTCTTGTCGTCAGCCATTGGTCCCGCTGGAGGTGCGTGCGTTCGTGCGCTGCTGGTGCAGCCAATCCCGGAGTCCCTGCATCGTCGCGGCATCGCCCGCGAGGGCGGCGGCGGTGTCCATCGCGTGCGTCGCCGCGCCCTTCATCGACCCGAGGAGGCTCAGCGCCTCGGTGCGGCCGTGCTCGTCGAAGTAGATCGCCGCGGTCACGCCGGCCTTCTTGGCGCCGTCCACCTGGTTGCGCGTGGCCTGGCTCATGTAGCGCTCGGCGTTCAGCCCGTGCGCGACGCTGAAGCCGGCACCCCGGAGCGAGGTCACGAGCGCGAGCGCACTCGCGAACCCGGCGGCCGCGGCCCCGTTGCCGGCGACTAGCTGGAGGTCCACGGCATCCTCGCTCACGGCCGGGAAGAGTCCGCGGTCCTGGAGCAGCTCGCCGAGCACCACGTCACCCATGCCGAAGCCGAGCGCGGGGAGATCGGTGCCCCCGAGCGCCTTGAGGAGGGTGTCGTAGCGACCGCCGCCGCAGATGGCGCGGAGCTCGCCCTTGGCGTCGAACAGTTCGAAGACGATCCCCGTGTAGTACGCGAGCCCGCGCACGATCGAGAGGTCGAGGTCCACCCAGTCGCCCACGCCCAGTCCGGCCAGGTGCTCCCGGTACCGCGCGAAGCGCTCGACGTGCTCCTGCGCCGCCGGCGCCGTGCCGAACTCGGCCTTCACCTGCTCGAAGGTCGTGCCGCTCGCGAGCGCGAGCACGCGATCCACGAGCGCCGGCGGGATCCCGGCGTCGGAGAGCTTCTGGGCCGAGACCTCACGCGGCTGGCGCGCGATCTTGTCCACGACACCGTAGACCACGGGGACCTGCGCCTCCGTCACCCCGAGCGTGAGCAGGATGCCGTTGAGCAACCGCCGGTCGCTCACCCGCGCCCGGACGTCGGCACTCGTGAGCCCGAGCTCGCGCATGATGTCGATCGCCACCGCGAGCAGCTCCGCATCCGCCAGCTCGCTCGACTCCCCCACGATGTCGACGTTCAGCTGGTAGTGCTCGCGGAGCCGTCCCCGCTGCGCCCGCTCGTACCGGAACAGCTGCGGCACCGAGAACCACTTCACCGGCTTCCGCAGCGCGTTCGCCCGTGCGCCCACCATCCGCGCGAACGTCGGCGTCATCTCCGGGCGCAGGGCGACCTCGCGTCCGCCCTTGTCGACGAAGTTGTAGAGCTGCCCGACGATCTCGTCGCCGCTCTTCTTCGTGTACAGCTCCAGCGGCTCGAGCGGCGGCCCGTCGTACTCGACGAACGCGTACTTGCGCGCTACGGCCCGCCAGGCGCGGAAGATGTGCGCGCGGCGGGCCAGCTCGTCAGGATAGAAATCGCGGAACCCCGGCAGGGACGACGTGCTACTCATCCGGGCAATTTACCCGGGGGTCGGACTCACCGCCAACCGTGACATCGCATCGCCGACCGTGTGGAACGAGCCGGTCACCAACACCGTCGCGCCCCGGGTGGGCGACAGCGCGAGCGCGGCGTCGAAATCGGGCTCCAACTCGGCCGAGAACCCGCTCGCGCGCGCGAACGCGAGGGCCTCGCTCGCGACCCAGGCCCGGCTCGCCGGGGCGGTCGGAGTGTTGGTCAGGACGAAGTGGTCCACCGCCCCGCCGAGCGCCTGGAGCATCCCCCGCCAGTCCTTGTCGCCCAGCACACTCACCAGCGCGACGACCGGCCCCTTCGGGCCCACGGCGCGCAGCGTCTCCGCGCTCACGCCCGCCCCGTCGGGGTTGTGCGCGACGTCGAAGATCCAGTCCCCATGACGGGAGAACCGCCCCGGGAGGGAGACCTTCGCCAGCGCCGGGATCGCCTCCTCGGGCCGGACCCGGAGCGGCCCGGGGATGGCGTCGAGCATCGTGAGCGCCACCAGGGCGTTCGAGGCCTGGTGGCGCCCCGGAAGGGCCGTCGTGACCTCAAGCGGGCCGGCGAGGGGGCTCTCTCCCGGCCCCGGCTCCCACACGAAGGTCGTCCCGGCAGCGCTCACCCGGACCTCGCGAGCGGTCCCCTCCTCGGCGACCACCCGGATGGGCGTGGCCCCACGCCGCGCCGCCTCGGCGGCCAGGATCGTCCTGATCGACAGGTCGCGCTCCCCCACCACCGCGGGCACGCCGGGCTTGTAGATCCCCGCCTTCTCCGGCGCGATCTGCTCACGGGTCGTGCCCAGCCACTCCACGTGATCGAGGGCGATCCCCGTCACCCCGGCGACCAGCGGGGTCTGCGCGTTCGTCGCGTCGAGGCGCCCCCCGAGCCCGGTCTCGATCACCGCGACGTCCACCTCCGCCTCCGCGAAGAGGTGGAAGGCCATCGCCGTCGTCGCCTCGAAGAAGGTCGCCCCGAGCCGCTCGACCGTCGGCGTCCACTCGTCCAGGAACCCCGTGATCTGCGCCTCGCTCACGGCGCGCCCGTCGATGAGGAACCGCTCCCGGAAGTCGACGAGGTGCGGCGACGTGTACTTCGCGACCTTGAGGCCTCGCGCGCGCAGGACCGCCTCCAGGGAGGCACAGACACTGCCCTTCCCGTTGGTCCCCGCGACGTGGAGCGTCCGGATGCGCCGGTGCGGATCGCCCAGCGCCGCGAGGAAGGCCTCGATGCGCTCCAGGCCCAGCTTCCATTGTCCCGTGGTGCGCGCGAACAGGAAGTCGAGTGCTTCGCGGTAGCTGCGACCGGTCAGGAGCTCGCCCACCCCGTCGCCGCCGGCTTGCCGCTCATGTGCCGCAGGAGCTGGCCCACCGTGCGCTTCAGCTGATGCCGATGCACCACCTGGTCGACCATGCCGTGCGTGAGCAGGAACTCCGCCGTCTGGAAGCCCTCGGGCAGGTCCTGGCCCAACGTCTGCTTGATCACGCGCGGGCCGGCGAAGCCGATCACGGCGCCCGGCTCGGCCAGAATCGCGTCGCCGAGCATCGCGTAGCTCGCGCTGACGCCGCCGGTGGTCGGGTTGGTGAGGATCGAGACGTACGGGATCCGGCGTTCGGCGAGCTGCGAGAGCATCGCCGACGTCTTCGCCATCTGCATGAGCGAGAGCACGCCCTCCTGCATGCGCGCGCCGCCGGACGACGAGATGATGATGAGCGGCCACTTCTTCTCGAGCGAGCGCTGGCCGAGGCGCGCGATCTTCTCGCCCACCACCGAGCCCATCGACCCGCCCATGAACGCGAAGTCCATGATGCCGAGGTTCACCGGCATCTGGTCCATCAGGCCCGAGACGGTCAGGATCGCGTCGTGCTCCCCGGCGTTCTTGAGCGCCTTCTTCAGGCGATTGGCGTACTCGGGGAACTCGAGCGGGTCCACCGACGAGAGCTCGACGTCCTTCTCGTCGATCGACCCGTCATCGAGCAGGATCGTGGCGTACTCATGCGCGCGGATGCGCCGATGGTGGTCGCACGCCGGACAGACGTTCGAGTTCCGCAGGAACTTCTCGCGGATGTCGGTATGCCCGCACGCCTCGCACTTCTCCCAGACGTCGGGAGGGATCTCGAGACGTGCCGCCCGGGGGGGACGGGGCTTCTTCTCTTTGCGGAACCAGGCCATGGGAGGAAAAGTGGTCGGCCCCGCGGTGGGGAGCAAGCCATCGCTGCGGCCGACGCCACCCTAGATGACGAGACCGTCCGCCTTGCCGCGCCCTTCCGAGGAGATGAGGACCAGGATCCCGACCGACATCCAGCAGGCGAGCATGAACGACCCGCCATAGCTGAAGAACGGCAGCGGGATGCCGGTGATTGGCATGAGCCCCACCGTCATGCCGACGTTCACGATGATGTGCGTGAACCAGGCCGCCGTGAGCCCGAACGCGACGAGCGACGCGAACGGCGTGCTCGACCGCGCCGCGATGCGCACGGTCCGGAGCAGCAGCACCGTGAAGAGACCCAGCGCGAGCAGCACGCCCAGGAACCCCAGCTCCTCGCCGACCACGGGGAAGATGAAGTCGGTGTACTGCTCGGGCAGGAACGCGAGCCGCTTCTGTGAGCCGAGCGTGAAGCCCTTCCCGAAGAAACCGCCCGACCCGATGGCCACCTGCGACTGGAGCACGTGGTAGCCCGACGCGCGCGGATCGGCCGAGGGATCGAGGAAGACGAGCAGGCGGTTCTGCTGGTACGGATTCATCTTCGCCCACAGCAACGGCGCGACCACGCCCATCAGGACGTTCGCCGCGACCACCATCGTGCTCTCGATCGCCGACGGGCGCCGCCACCAGAGCAGCGCGAGCAACGCGAAGAACCAGGCGCCCCAGACACCGGGGCCGAACGCCAGCACGAGACTGATGCCCGGGCTCGCGACCATCAGCAGCAGCGGCCACGAGACGCCACTCCAGAACAGCATCGCGAAGAACACGCCGATGAAGACCAGCCCGGTCCCCAGGTCGGGCTGCGCCATGATCAGCACCCACGGCACCAGCGTGATCACCGCGGGACGCCAGAGCCCGAACAGGGACGTCGGGGCCGTGCGCTGCGCGCTCAGCACGCGCGCCAGCATCAGCACCACCGCGATCTTCGCCAGCTCCGACGGCTGTCCCAGCCGCACACCGCCGATCGCCAGCCAGCTCTTGCTGCTCGCCGCGGTCCCCGCGCCCGTCCCGACGAAGACCAGCAGCAGGAGCATCAGGCACGCGCCGAGGTACGCCCAGACCGACCCCCACTCGAGCAGGCGCACCGACGTGCGCGAGATCGCATACGCCACCCCGAGGCCGAGCAGGAACCAGACCAGCTGCGTCCGCCAGATCCCCTCGACGAACGTCGGGACGTCGGTCTGCCCCGCCGAGTACACCATCGCGATCCCGAACGCGGTCAACAGGAACGCCAGCACCGGCAGCGGCCAGTCGGCGGGGATCCGCTGCGCGCGCATCAGCCGTCCACCAGCGGCATCGCGACCACCTTCTGCTTCAGGTGATGCTCCATGATCCGCGTCGCGATGCGCGCCGCGCGCGACCCGTGCAGGCCGAACTCGAGCATGACCGCCACCACGATCTTCGGTTCCTCGGCGGGCGCGTAGCCGACGAACCAGGCATGGTCCGCGTTCGCGTCCTGCGCGTTCTGCGCCGTGCCCGTCTTCCCCGCCACCGCGATCCCCTGCAGGCGCGATCCCGCCGCCGTGCCGCGACCCACGACGTTCGCGAGCGCGCCCTGGATGCCGGCCAACTGCACGTCATTCAGGGAGAACAACCGCGTCCGCTCGGCGCGCCCGCGCACGATCTCCGGCCGCGCCGCCTGCCCGTCGGTCGCCAGCGCGGTGTAGAACCGCGCCATGTTCACCACGGTCTGCGAGTTCTCGCCCTGCCCGATCGAGAGGTTGAGCGTCACCGCATTGCTCCACCCGCGCGGACCGAAACGCTCGTCGTAGTACTTCTTCGGCGGGTCGGTCGGGAAGAGCGGCCGGTTCTCCGCGGGAAGGTCGATCCCGGTCCGTTCGCGCGACCCGAGGCGGATGCCGCCCGCGATCAGCCGATTGAGCCCGATCTTGAGGCCCAGCTGATAGAAGTAGACGTCGCACGAATGCTCGATCGCCTCGGCGAGCGTGACATCGCCGTGGCCCTTCTTGTCCCAGCAGCCGAACGGGCGGTTGCCGTACTGGTACGCGCCGGTGCACGGCACCGACATGTGGTCGTCCATGTCGACCAGGCCCGCCTCCATCGCGATGATCGCCGTCTGCAGCTTCCAGATCGAGCCGGGCGGATAGGTCCCCTTGATCGCCTTGTTGTAGAGCGGCCGCCGCGGGTCCTCCTGCAACTCCTGCCAGTAGCTGAACGGGATCCCGCCGATGAAGCGGTTGGGGTCGAAGGTCGGCGCGGAATGCAGGGCGAGCACCTCGCCCGAGCGCGGCTCCATCGCAACCACCGCCCCGATGAGCGAATCCCCGAAGATCCCCGCGACGAATCGCTGCAGGTCGAGGTCGATGTTCGTGTAGAGCGGCGTCGGCGCCTCGGGCCGCAGGTCCTCGCGCGCGTCCTCGCGCACCACCCGTCCGCGGGCATCGACCTCCACGAACCGCATCCCCTCGCGCCCGCGCAGGCGCGACTCGTACTGCTTCTCGATCCCGTCCTTGCCGACCTGCTGCCCCGCCTTGTAGTCGGCGTACTGGTCCTGCCCGAGCTCGGCATCGCTGATCTCCCCCGTGTATCCGACCAGCGCCGACACCGCGGGGCCATCCGGGTAGTAGCGCTTGGGCGCCGACTGGATGAGCAGGCCCGGGAACTCCACGCGACGCTCCTCGAGCATCGACACGAGCGCGAACGGCGCGTCGCCGAAGAGCACCGTCGGGCGGGACCGATCGCGCCGGTAGCGACGGATGGCCGCGCCCACCTGCTCCGGCGTGACCGGCGAGAGCTCGCCGATCCGCCGCATCGTGGTGCGCAGCGAGTCCTCGTTGCGCGCCAGCAGCGAGATCGAGTAGCCTGGCAGGTTCTCGGCGATGATCTTGCCCGTGCGGTCGTAGATGATCCCGCGCGGTGCCGGCAGCGGGATCTCGCGCAGTCGGTTCTCCTCCGAGGCCAGCACGTACCGGGCGTTCTGCAGCACCTGCGTGCGGAAGAACGCCCCGAGCAGCAGCAGGAGCCCGGTGAAGACGAGTCCCGACGCGACGCGCGCCCGATACTGGACGTCGTTGGGGTGGAAGCTCATGCGCGTCGCCGCTCCAGCGAGGGGCGCACCAGCGCCATCACCGCGAGGCCCACCACGGCGGTGACGAGCGCGGCGAGCGGGGTCCACAGCAGGAGCTGTGACACGAGCGCGAGTCCGCCGAGCCGACCCTCCGCGAGGAGGAACACGACATCCACCGCGACCTTGCCGACGAAGACGAAGACGGCGTTCAGGAGGACGTTGTCGGCGAAGAAGGTCGCCTTGAGCTCCGAGGCCGCGAAGCCGACCAGCGTCATCGCGAGGGCGCCCGCGCCGAACGCCTCGGGGGTGAGCGCGTCGGCGATGACGCCGATGAGGAAGCCGACGAGCGCTGCCGCCCCCGGACGCACGCGGACCGCGACCACCAGCACCGCGATCACGAGGAAGTCCACGTTGGCCCTGAGGTCCAGCATCGGCCGCAGCGTGTAGTGCAGCGCGACGAGCGCGAGCACGAGGACCGCCACGACGAGCGATCGCGAGGAGTTCATGGGCGCCGCACCGCGAGACTGTCGCGCGACGGCGTCCAGACGCTCTCCACGCCCTCACCGCCCCGGTCGGGGCGCAACACCAGCACGGAGGTCACATCGGCCGGGCGCACCGCCGGCTTCAGCAGGTACGTTCGCTCCCACCCACCCTCGGGACCGAGCTCGTCCATCACCGTGCCGATCGGGATCCCGCGCGGGTACACGCCGCCGAGCCCCGAGCTGACCACGAGCGTGCCCACCGCCAGCTTCTGGCGGAAGGGCACGCCGCGCAGCTCGAGGAGAAACCCTTCCGCGCCGTCGCCCGCATGCGCGGAGACGATCCCGAACGCCGAGCCGTCGGCGGAGGTCGCGCTCACGCGGAACTCCGGATGGGGCCACGTGATTGCGACACTGGTCCGCGCGTCGACGTGCTGCACCATGCCGACCAGCCCGTCGGTGCTCACCACGGCGGCGAGCCGCTCGACGCCGGCGCGCTCCCCCGCCGAGAGCACGAGGGTGTGGTCATCGCCGAGCCCGCGGCCCACGAGCGCCTCCGCCGGCACGAACCCCCAGCGCAACGCCTGCCCGAGCCCGAGGATGCCGCGCAGCCGCGCGTTCTCCGCCTCGAGCTCGTCGAGCCGCTGCGAGCGGCGCAGCACGCTGTCGGCGATCGCGACCACCGAGTCGTGCGACACGAAGGAGCGGCGGGCCAGCGCCGCGCGCTGCTGCATCGCCGCGAGCGGCGCGACCACGGTGCCGCGGATGGCGCCTGCGGTGCGATCGCGCGGGCCGTCCGGCAGGATGAGCAGGGAGAGCGACGCGAGCACGCAGGCCGCCGCGATCAGCAGGTCCGTTCGCGAATCCGTGCGGGCACCGCGCGGCACCGTCAGCGCCCGGTCAGGTGGTCAGCACCGACCAGTACTTCTCCTCGTCGTCGAGGATCCGCCCCGTCCCGCGCACCACGCAGGTCAGCGGGTCCTCATCGACGTGGATCGGCAGCCCGGTCTCCTGCGTGAGCAGGATGTCGAGGCCACGGATGAGCGCGCCGCCGCCGGTCATCACGATCCCGCGGTCGACGATGTCCGACGCGAGCTCGGGCGGCGTGATCTCCAGCGCGCGACGCACCGCGTTCACGATCTGCTGGATCGGCTCCTGGATGGCCTCGCGGATTTCGGCCGAGTGCACGCGCACCGTCTTCGGGATCCCCGAGACGAGATCGCGCCCCTTGACCTCCATCTCGCGCTCCTCGCCGAGCGGCGCCGCCGAGCCGATCTGGATCTTGATGAGCTCCGCCGTCGGCTCGCCGATCAGCAGGTTGTAGCTCTTGCGCATGAACTGCACGATCGCCGCGTCGAGCTCGTCGCCGCCGGTGCGGATCGACGTGTCCGAGACGATGCCCGAGAGCGCGATGACCGCGATCTCCGTCGTCCCGCCGCCGATGTCGATCACCATGTTGCCCGTCGGCGTCTCCACCGGCAGCCCCACGCCGATCGCCGCCGCCATCGGCTCGGCCACCATGACCACGTCCTTCGCGCCGGCGCCGAGCGCCGAGTCGCGCACCGCGCGCTTCTCCACCTCGGTGATCCCCGACGGCACGCAGACGATCACGCGCGGCTTGATCGGGAAGAACCCCTTCCGGATCACGAGGTTCAGGAAGTAGCGCAGCATCTTCTCGGTGACGTCGAAGTCGGCGATCACGCCGTCCTTCATCGGTCGCACCGCGATCACGCCGTCGGGTGTGCGGCCGAGCATGCGCTTCGCCTCGAGGCCGACTCCCTTGATCGCCTTCGTGTCGCGATCGATCGCGACGACCGAGGGCTCGTTGAGCACGATGCCCTCGCCCTTGACGTACACGAGCGTGTTCGCCGTTCCGAGATCCACCGCAATGGCGTTCGCGGGGAGGAACCCACCTTTCTTGAAGAACGGCCAACGCATGATGTACGGGTTCTCGCTCGTCGGGACTTCAAGGACGGCTGAGGGCGCCAGGGCGCAACGGGGGGACGGGGGAAGTTACCCCGCCGTCACCATGCGGGACAAGCTGTTGTCGCACACGGGCTTTCGCCGCCGCTCGCCCCCCCGATCATGACCCTCCGGCCTCGCCCCCCGTTCCCCTCCCCCTCCGAAACGGAAGGGGCAGCCCGACCGACGCCGGGCTGCCCCCTCTGCCTGCGCCCTGCAGCAGGCTACTTCAGGAACTGCTCCGCCGGATGGTACTCCATCCCGAACGCCTCGGCCACGCCCTGGTACGTGATCTTCCCGTCCACGACGTTCAGCCCCTTCACCAGCGCCGGGTCCTCGCGCAGCGCCTGCTTCCAGCCCTTGTTGGCCAGCTTGAGCGCGTACGGCAGCGTCGCGTTCGTGAGCGCCAGCGTCGACGTGCGCGGCACCCCGCCCGGCATGTTCGCCACGCCGTAGTGGATGATCCCGTCCACCGTGTAGACCGGGTTCTCGTGCGTCGTCGCCTTGATCGTCTCCACGCAGCCGCCCTGGTCGATCGCCACGTCCACGATCACCGACCCCGGACGCATCGTCTTGAGGTCCTCCTTGCGGATGAGCTTCGGCGCCTTCGCGCCCGGGAGCAGCACGCCGCCGACCACGAGGTCCGCCGAGGCGATCGCCTCGAGGATGTTCGCGCGGTTGGAGTAGATCAGCTGCACGTTCGCCGGCATCACGTCGCTCAGGTACCGGAGGCGCGGGAGCGAGGTGTCGAGGATGATCACCTTCGCGCCGAGGCCCGCCGCCATCTTCGCCGCGTTCACGCCGACGATGCCGCCACCCAGGATCACGACCTTGGCCGGCGGCACGCCCGGGACGCCGCCGAGCAGCACACCGCGGCCGCCGTAGAGCTTCTCG
Organism: Gemmatimonadaceae bacterium; assembly: GCA_044229035.1. Lineage (GTDB taxonomy): Bacteria > Gemmatimonadota > Gemmatimonadetes > Gemmatimonadales > Gemmatimonadaceae > Pseudogemmatithrix. The sequence goes on from JBGATT010000065.1 coordinate 12,478, forward strand.
AGGTACTTCGCGCCTTCCTGGACCGCCATCCGGCCCGCGACTTCCGACATCGGGATGAGGAGCGGGAGGTCCCGGTTCGCGAGTTCGACCGTCTCGTACGCGATGCAGGTCGCGCCCGAGTCCATGTGCGCCTTCGTGAGCTTCTCGTCCGCGGCGAAGTGGAAGTAGGTGAAGATGGTCTGTCCCTTCCGCATGCGCGGCCACTCGACCGCGATCGGCTCCTTCACCTTGATGATCATCTCGGCTTCCTTCCAGACGGCGTCGGCCGTCGGGAGGATCTTCGCGCCGACGCTCGTGTACTGCTCGTCCGTGAAGCCCGAGCCCTCACCGGCGCTCTGCTCGACGTAGACGGTGTGACCAGCGGCCACGAGCGCCTCGGCGCCGGCCGGGACGAGCGAGACACGATTCTCGTTCGTCTTGATCTCCTTCGGGATTCCGATCTTCATGTGCGGGCGGGCTTTGGGGAAATGGAGAGTTTGAGAAGGCAGTTGGCGCGCGCGGATGCCACTACACCGGACCCAACCGTACCACAGTCTGCGCGTCGACCGAATAGAAATCTCGGCACGCAGCCGCCACCTCGCCAGCCGTGACGGAATCTACCCGCGCGAGGACCTCGTCCAGCGGGCGATAGGGCTCGTTGTAGAGCTCCACCGCCGCCGCGCGGTACATCCGGGCCGAGACGCTCTCCATCGAGAGCGTGATCTGCCCCTTGAGCTGCTGCTTGCCCATCTGCAGTTCGTCCGCCGGGATGCCCTCGGCCGTGAGCCGGAGCATCTCCGCGCGGACCGCCGCCGCGGCCTCCTCGGCCCGCTCCGGCGCGCACCCGACGTAGATCCCCTGCGCCCCCGCGGTGACGTGGAAGCTCTGGAACGAGTGCACCGAGTACGCCAGCCCGAGCTCCTCCCGGACCCGCTGGAAGAGCCGCGAGCTCATCCCGCCGCCGAAGAGCGAGTTCACCAGCATCAACGCATGGCGGCGCGGATCGCTGTGCGGCACGATCGCGTTCCCGAACACGAGGTGCATCTGCTGGGTGTCACGGTCCACCGCCTGGTCGCTCGGCGCCGCCGGGCGCGCCGCGGGCACCCGCGGGGTCGCGCCGGTCCCTGCCGGCAGCGCGTCCCAGCCGGCCTGGGCGAGCACCGCGAGCAACTGGTCGTGCCGCACATTCCCCGACGCGGCCACCACCACGTTCCCCGCCCGGTACGCGCGGTCATGCAGGGAGCGCAGGTCGGCCAGCTCCAAGCCCTCGACCGTCTCGGGGGTTCCCAGGATCGAGTACCCGAACGGATGGTCGCCCCAGAGGGCGGCGTTGTGGATCTCGAAGACGATGTCGTCCGGCGTGTCCTCCACCATCGAGATCTCCTCGAGCACGACCCCGCGCTCGAGGTCGAGATCCGCCTGCCGCAGGGCGGGACGGAACATCAGGTCGAAGAGCACGTCCGCCGCCTGCGGCAGGTGCTCGTCGAGCACCCGCGCCTGGAAGGAGGTGTGCTCGCGCCCCGTGTAGGCGTCGAGCGAGCCCCCGAGCGACTCGAGCGCGAGCGCCAGCTCCTTCGCCGTCCGCGACTCGGACCCCTTGAACACCATGTGCTCGAGGAGGTGCGAGACCCCCATCTGTTCGCGCGCTTCATGCAGCGACGCCGAGCGGACCCATGCCCCCAAAGACACCGACCGTACTCCCGGCATGTATTCCGAGAGTACGGTCAGTCCGTTCGAGAGGAGGGTCCGTTGCACGCCGCGCTCGCTGGAGGCGGCGGTGACACCGGAACCTTCGGTCATGCGCTTAGCGGCGGTCGCGGCCGCCGCGACGGTCACGATCCCCGCCACGGGGACGGTCGCTGCGCGGGCGCTCCTCGCCCGAGCCACCACCTTCACCACCCTCGCCGCCGGCCGGGGCGTCAGGCATCCCCTCGGGCTTCGGGAGCAGCGCCTTCATCGAGAGGCGCAGACGGCCACGCTCGTCGCGGTCGATGAGCTTGACGGTGACCTGCTCGCCCTTCTTGACCACGTCCTCCGGCTTCTCGACGCGCGTGTGGCGCATCTCGGAGACGTGGAGGAGGGCCTCGGTGCCCGGCATGATCTCGATGAAGGCGCCGAACGCCGTCACCGACTTCACCGTGCCCTGGTAGGTCTCGCCCACCACCGGCTCGGCCGTGATCGCCTGCACCATCTGGCGCGCGCGCTCCATCGCCTCGCCGCCGACGGCGGCGATGGTGACCAGGCCCGAATCGTCCACCGAGAGCTCGGCGCCCGTCTCGTCCTGGATGCCGCGGATGGTCTTGCCCTTGGGGCCGATGAGGTCGCCGATCTTCTCGGGGTTGATCATCATCGTCACGATGCGCGGCGCGTACTTCGAGAGGTCCGGACGTACCGTCGGCAGCGCCTTGTTCATCTCGCCGAGGATGTGCAGCCGGCCTTCCCGCGCCTGCGCGAGCGCCTCGGTCATGATCTTGAGGTCGAGCCCCTGGATCTTGATGTCCATCTGGATCGACGTGATCCCCTGCTCCGTGCCGGCGACCTTGAAGTCCATGTCGCCGAGGTGGTCCTCGGTGCCGAGGATGTCGGTGAGGATCGCGTACTTCTTGCCTTCCTTGATGAGGCCCATCGCCACGCCGGCCACCGGGGCCTTGAGCGGGATGCCCGCGTCGAAGCAGGCGAGCGAGCCGCCGCAGATCGACGCCATCGAGGAGCTGCCGTTGGACTCGAGGATCTCGCTCACGATGCGGATCGTGTACGGGAACTGCTCGAACGCCGGCAGCACCGCCTGGATCGCGCGCTCGGCGAGCGCCCCGTGCCCGATCTCGCGGCGGCCGGTGCCGCGCATCGGCTTGGCCTCGCCCGTCGAGAACGGCGGGAAGTTGTAGTGCAGCATGAACGACTTCGTCGTCTCCTTCGCGTCGTCGATGTTGTCCATGCGCTGGACGTCATTGGCGGTGCCGAGGGTCGCGACGACGAGCGCCTGCGTCTGGCCGCGCGTGAAGAGCGCCGAGCCGTGCGCGCGCGGGAGGACCGACGCGTCGATCGAGATGTCACGGACGACGTTCGGCTTGCGGCCGTCGACGCGGAGGCCGGTGTCGAGCACCTGCGCGCGGAGCGCGTTGTACTCGAGGTCGCCGACGATCATGCCGACGAGGCCGTGGTGGGCCGGATCGAGCACCGTCGCCATCTCGGCCTTCACCTCTTCCTTCACCTTCTCGACCGCCTGGATGCGCGTCGCCTTGTCCTTCTGGTTGATCGCGGCCTCGATGCGCTTCTCGGCGGCCTTGGTCACCGTCTTCTTGACGTCGGCCGGGATCTCCGTGGCCGTCCACGCCATCTTCTCGGCGACGCCGGCCTTCTTGAGGAGTTCCTCCTGCATCGCGACGATCTCGCCGATCCCCTTCTGGGCGATCTTGAGCCCCTCGACGATGTCCGCCTCGGAGACCTCGAGCGCACCGCCCTCGACCATCATGATCGAGTCGGCCGAGCCGGCGACGATCATGTCCATGTCCGAGAACTCGAGCGCCTGGAACGTCGGGTTGAGCAGCCACTTCCCCTCGACACGGCCGACGCGCACGCCGGCGATCGGGCCCGCCCACGGGATCTTGCTCGCGCTCAGCGCGAACGACGTGGCGATGAGGCCGAGGACGTCATGGTCGTTCTCCTGGTCGGCGGAGAGGACGTAGATGACGACCTGCACCTCGTTCTGGAAGCCTTCCGGGAACAGCGGACGGATCGAACGGTCGATGATCCGGCAGGAGAGGATCTCCTCATCGCGCGGACGCCCCTCGCGCTTGATGAAGCCGCCCGGGATCTTGCCCGAGGCGTACATCTTCTCCTTGTACTCGACGGTGAGCGGGAAGAAGGGCAGCGGGCTCTTCTTCTCGCTCACGGTCACGGCGGCGAGGAGGACGGTCTCCCCGTAGGTGACGAGCGCGGACCCGGCGGCCTGCTTGGCCATGCGCCCGGTCTCGATGATGAGGGGGCGGCCGGCGAAG
>JBGATT010000065.1:16469-21219 GCA_044229035.1 Gemmatimonadaceae bacterium
CATCATGCTGTGTTGTCTCTGGACTGTGCACGAAGCGCGCGATCCGCGTCAGTGCGGTCGCGCGCTCGTGTGGGTGGGGGCGCTTAGTAGCGCAGGCCGAGGTCGGCGATGATCTTGCGGTACGCCTCGATGTTCGACCGCTGCAGGTACTTCAGGAGGCGCTTCCGCTGACCGACCATCTTCAGGAGGCCACGACGGCCATGGTGGTCCTTGTGGTGGGCGCGGAAGTGCTCCGTGAGGTAGTTGATACGCTCAGTGAGGACCGCGACCTGCACCGTGGTGGACCCGGTATCGGTCCCATGCTGGCGATGCGAATCGATCGCCGCCGACTTTACGAACGCCATCCCTGAAATCCTTGCCTGCGCAGCGCAGTGCGTTGAAATGCCGATTCCGTTGTAGCACGGTAAGTTAGACGCCATCCCGGGGTCTGTAAAGCCCTCATACCACACCCCACGGCCGAGGTCCCGATGCCCCTCTCCGACTCCCGCCGCGCCCTCCTCGCCGTAGCGCTCCTCGCCCTGCCCGGCGCCGCCGCGGCGCAGGAACTCCTCGGCACCATCCGCCTCTCGGACGGCGGCACTCCGGCGCCCGGCATCGTCCTCGAAGCGTCCCGGCCGGGCGGGAACGCCCCCGTCGCACGCGCCATCTCCGGCGAGAACGGCGGATTCGCGCTCCGGCTCACCCCGGGGACCTTCCGCCTGCGGGCCCTCCGCATCGGCTACCGCCCCACCGAGTTCGGCACCTACACCCTCGGGGCAGGGGAACGCCGCCGCCTCGAGCTCACGCTGGGCGACCGGGCGGTGCAGCTCGCCGCCATCACCAGCCGCGCCTCCGCTCGATGCGCGGTCGGCGAGCGCGCCGGCGAGGCGGTCGCCACCCTCTTCGACGAGGCACGCAAGGCCCTCCTCGCCGCCCTCCTCTCGCCGCCCGAGGGTCGCCCCTCCGCCCGGATCCTCCTCGAACAATCCGTGACGGAGCCGGACGGCACCATCCGCGTCGCCGCCGTACGAGCGGTCGCTGACGGGTTCGCCGCGCGCCCCTTCCGCAGCGCACCGCCGGCACAGCTGGCGGCACTCGGCTATGCGATCGAGGAACCGGACGGCACCGTCTACTTCGCGCCGGACGCGAACGTTCTGCTCTCCGATCAGTTCGCGGCGGCGCACTGTCTGCGCCTCGCGGCCACCGACTCCATCCACCCGACCCGCATCGGGATCGCCTTCCAACCCGTCGGAGCGGCCCGCGGGCGTGTGCGCATCCGCGGCACCCTCTGGCTCGACCGCGCGACCTACGCGCTCGAGCGGCTCGACTTCGGCTACGTCGGCCTTCCGGCCGGTCTGGATGACGCCGGTCTCGGCGGATCGATCGAGTTCGCCCAGTTGCCCGGCGGCCTCTGGTTCGAGGATCGGTGGGAGATCCGGATGCCGCGCCTGCGCATCGAGCGACAGGCGCGCGTCTCGGCCATCGGCGGGACCGGGTCGAGCGATATCGTGCGGCTCGACGCCGTCCAGCGCGCGGGGGGCCGCGTCCTGTCGATCGCCCGACCGGAGCGGGTGCTCTATCGCTCCGCTGGCGCGGAGCCGGAGGCCATCGGTCGCGACGACGTCGAGGCCCTGCGCACGGCGTCGTTCCTCATGCGCGCGGCCTGCTCGATCGCCGCGGCCCCGATCCCGAACTTCCCCAGTGCCCCTGAGCCACGGAGCACCGTCGTGGGCCTCGTGCTCGAACCGGACGCGAGCACCGCGGCCGGGGCTCGGGTCTCCGCGACCTGGCAGGAGGGATTCCGGATCGACGCGGGAGACGGCATCACCTGGCGCGAGCGCACCATCGAGGCCACCGCCGAAGGCGACGGCTTCTACGCGCTCTGCGGGTTGCCGCGCGAACGTCGCTTCCTGGTCCAGGCACGCTCGGGTGCGAGGCGCTCTCCACGGACCGTACTGCGGTTCGAGGCGGAGGTGGACCACACCCGCGCCGACCTCCGATTCGTCACCGCTCGCTGAGCGCGCTCAGGCCAGCCAGCTCATCACGAGCCGCTTCAGGTCGTTGAACGTCACGGTGAGGAACAGCGCCCCGATCGCCACGAGGCCGATCCGCGCGTACCACTCCTTGACCATCGGATGGAACGGCTTCCGCCACGCGCTCTCGGCGACCTGCATGAGGATCTGCCCGCCGTCGAGCAGCGGGATCGGCAGCAGGTTGAGCACCGCGAGGTTGATGCTCAGGAAGGCGATCAGCCCCCACAGGTTCTCCGCACCGTTCTGCGCCGCCGCGACGCTGGAGCGCGCGATCTCCACCGGACCGCCCAGCTGCGAGACCGAGACGTTGCCGGTGAGCAGGTTGCCCAGGACCTTCAGCACGCTGCCGGCCATCGTCCACGTCACGTTCCATCCGCCGACCACCGCCTCGCCGAACGAGACCGGCGTGCGGATCACGTGCTGCTTCACCGCGACGCCGATGCGTCCGACCGTGCGCTTGTCGCCATCCGCCGTCGTGATCTCCTGCGACTCCGGCGTCATCGTGAGCGGGATGCGCGCCGGCCCGCGCGCGACCTCGAGCGTGATGGGCCGTCCGGGCGCCGCCGAGACCGCGTCGAGCACCTCGTCCCAGCGCGTGACGGGCTTCCCGTCGATCGCCACCACGCTGTCACCGGCGAGCATCCCGGCGACGGCCGCGGGGCGGCCGACGGCCGTCGAGTCCACGACCGGCGTGAGGTACCCCTTCCCGTAGTAGCCCACGATGCCCGTCGAGACGGTCAGCGCGAGCACGATGTTCATGAAGACGCCCGCGAGCAGGATCACGATGCGCGGGAAGAGCCGCTTCGACTCGAACCACCGGTCGGGCGGGATCGGGAGCGGCCCGTGCGGGATCATCGAGTGCTCGTCCCAGTGCCGCGACCGTTCGGCTTCCGGCGCCTCGCCACCACCTTCGAGCACGGCCGCCGTCTCGTCCTCCTTGCTCGCCATGCGCACGTAGCCGCCGATAGGCAGCCAGGAGAGGGCGTACTCGGTCTCGCCGCGGCGGAAGCTCCAGAGCGGCGAGCCCCATCCCATCGAGAAGCGCGGGGCGTAGACGCCGGCCCACTTGGCCGCGAGGAAGTGCCCGAGCTCGTGCACGAACACCACGAGGCCGAGGACGAGCAGCGGGGCGAGCCAGCTGAAACTCATGGAGCGCGATACTCCTGCACGAGGGAGCGCGCCGCGGCATCCGCCGCGAGCAGCGCATCGAGGTCACTCCCAGAACGGTCGGCAAGGCGTCCGAGTGCCAACTCGATCGCCGCCGGGATGCCACTGAAGGTCAGCGAGCCGTCGAGGAACCGCGCGACGGCCGCTTCGTTGGCGGCATTGAACACGGCAGGCGCCGCCCCGCCCTTGATGCCCGCCGCGATGCCAAGCCCCAAGGTCGGAAACGCCTCGTGGCGGACCGCCTCGAAGGTGAGCGGACTCGTCGCGACCGGATCGAATCGTGGTACCCCCGTGTCCTCCACCCGGTCCGGGTAGCCGAGCGCGTAGAGCACGGGCAGTTCCATCGACGGCACGCCCATCTGCGCGATCACGCTGCCGTCCTCGAACTCGACCATCGAATGCACGATGCTCTGCGGGTGCACGACGACCTCGATCCGATCGTAGGGCACTCCGAAGAGCACGTGCGCCTCGATCACCTCGAGCGCCTTGTTGGCGAGCGAGGCCGAGTCGACGGTGATCTTGCGTCCCATGCTCCAGGTCGGATGCTTGAGCGCGTCCTCGAGTCGGGCGCCGCGGATGCGCTCCGCCTCCCACGTGCGGAACGGCCCGCCGGAGGCGGTGATGATGAAGCGCCGCACGCCCGCGACCGGGAGGAGGCCGGGCCCCGTCCCGCCGACACGCCCGGCGAGGCACTGCAGCAGGGCGGAATGCTCGGAGTCCACCGGGATGACCTCGCCGCCGCTCGCGCGCGCCGCGCGCTGCACGAGCGCGCCGCCCACGACGAGCGACTCCTTGTTCGCGAGCGCCACCCGCTTCCCCGCCCCGACGGCGGCGAGGGTCGCCTCGAGCCCTGCCGCGCCGACGACGGCATTGAGCACGACGCCGGCCTCGGGCTGCGTCGCTGCCTGGACGAGGCATTCGCGCCCGGCGCACCACCCGGCGGGCAACGGTCCGGCGGCATCGCCGTTCACGAGCCCCACCAGAAACGGCTTCCAGCGCGCCACGGCGGCCGCGAGCGCCTCGCGGTTGCCATGCGCCGTCATCGCGGTGAATCGGAACCGTCCGGGGTGGCGCGCGACCACGCGCTGCGCCGTCTCGCCGATCGACCCCGTGGCGCCGAGGAGGGCGATCCCCGTGGTGCTCACGCGCCGACCTTGAGCAGGACTTCGAGCAGCACGTACCCGAGCGGGATCGTGAAGAGCAGCGAATCCACCCGATCGAGCACGCCACCATGTCCCGGGATCAGCGCGGAGCTGTCCTTCACGCCGGCCTGACGCTTGAGCAGCGACTCGGCGAGGTCCCCGACCTGCGCCGCCGCGCTCATCGCCACGGCGAAGAGCACCAGCCCGGCCCACGACAGTCCGAGGTTGGCGTACGGCACGAGCAGGAACTCGAAGTAGGCCCACGTCCCCACGAGCACCGTCAGGAGCGCGCCGACCGCGCCGGCGACGGTCTTCCCCGGACTCACCGACGGCATGAGCTTGCGCTTGCCGAACCGCTTGCCGAAGAAGAACGCGCCCGCGTCGTTCACCCAGGTGAGGACGATCGGCAGCAGGAGCAGCAGCGCGCCC
>JBGATT010000066.1:0-16410 GCA_044229035.1 Gemmatimonadaceae bacterium
CGTGCGCACGGCGAGCCGGATGATGTCGGCGAGCAGTACCGGGGAGCCGGCGGTCGTCGGCAGTCCATCGGCATCGAGGTCGAGGAACTCGAAGTCGTTCGCCTCGAGCACCGGCTTGTCGGCGAGCAGCATCGTGCGTTCGATCACGTTGCGCAGCTCACGGATGTTCCCCGGCCAGGCCCGGTCGCGCAGGGCGCGCTCGGCTCCCGCGCTGAGCGTGGGGCGCGCGAGCCCGTACTCCTTCGCGAAGCGCTCGATGAAGTGGCGCGCGAGCGGCCCGATGTCCTCGCGGCGGTTGCGGAGGGCCGGGAGCGAGACCGGCATGACGTTCAGCCGGTAGTAGAGGTCCTCGCGGAACTGCCCCGCCCGGATCGCCTCCTCGAGGTTCACGTGCGTCGCGGCGATCACGCGCACGTCGATCGGGATGGTGCGGACGCCACCGACGCGGCGGATGCTGCGCTCCTGGAGGGCGCGGAGGAGCTTCCCCTGCAGCGGGAGCGCCAGATGCCCGATCTCGTCGAGGAAGATCGAGCCGCCCTGCGCCATCTCGAAGAGCCCCGGCTTGGCCGCCGAGGCGTCGGTGAAGGCGCCCTTCTCGTGGCCGAACAGGTCGCTCTCGAGGAGGTGCTCGGGGAGCGCCGCGCAGTTGATGTCGACGAACGGCGATTCACGGCGCGGACCGTTGTAGTGGATCGCGCGCGCGATGAGTTCCTTGCCGGTCCCCGTCTCGCCGGTCACGAGCACCGTGACGTTGCTGTGCGGGATGACCTTCGCGACGCGCTCGAGCGCCGTCGCCAAGGTGCCGCTGGCGCCGAGGATGCCGTCGAAGGTGTACTTGCCGGCCTCGCCGGCCGTGAAGTGCAACCGGTCCTCGCGGGTCCCGATCCGCTGCGCCGCGTCGGCGAGCCACGACCGCAGGAGGTCGAGGTCCTCGGGAATGACGAAGAGCTGGTCCGCGCCCGCGCGCATCACCGAGGTCGCGAGGCGATGTCCCGCCTCGGCGGCCACCACCGCGAAGGCCGCGTCGGTGGCGGCGCGGAGGTCGCGCGAGGTGCGCGGCAACTGCGCCTCCTCTCCCCCCGCGGCGATGAGGACGACGCTGCGCGTCGGGTCGATCTTCTCGGGGATCACCTTCACGCGCTCGAGCGTCATCCCGATCTCGGCGGCGAGGCTCGCCCAGACATCGCTGAACGAGTCGCTGAGCGCGAGGACGAGGAGCGTGGCCGGCGTCGTCCGCCGCCCCGCTCCGTCCGCTGCCCCAGCGCTGGCCCGGGATGTCGTCACGGCCACGATTCTACCAGGCGATGATGTAGTCGGTGAACCCGAGGACATCCGTCTCGATCTCGTGCGTGCCGATGGTGATCACGCTCGTCTGGCGGATCCAGGGCGCCGACACCGTCTCGCGCTTCCAGATGTCGAGCAGGTTCAGGATCGCCGTGTCGTCGCTGTCCACCGAGCCGTCGTCGTCACGGTCCTCATCGGTCTCGAGGAAGCTGAACTTGAGGTCGGCGGGCTTGGCCGGGTCGAAGCGCAGCCCCGAGGGTTCGAAGCGGACGAGCAGCTTCTCGGGGTCGACGAGGGTGATCGTGATGAGGATCGAGTCCCCGGCCGCGAACGGCGAGCCGTCGGGGCGGGTGAGCAGCGCCTCGCGCGGCACGCGGAAGCGGATGAAGTCGACCGAGTCGGCGCGGCCCGGGCGCGAGCGGTAGTACATGTACGCCGAGGTCGCCTCGTCGTACTTGGCGTAGAACGTGACGACCGGGTTCGCGATCGCCGGCGCATCGGCGGCCGGCGCGAGCGAGTTCACCACGAGGCTCGTGTCGCCCACGGTGGGCGTGAGGGCCACCGGCGGCTCGTTCGGGACCGCGGTGCACGCGGCGGCAAGGAGGAGCAGCCCGAGGACGGCGGCGCGGCGGGCGAAGGGAGCGAACATCGTGGATCTTCCTGAAAGTGAGGTGAGCGGGTGATACCCCGGAAGTCTACCCGTGAAGTGTTGGATGCGCATTCGGGGATCTCCACTCTGTGATGACCGGTCGCGCAGGGTCGCCCGGACGGGTCGACCCTGCGCGCTCGGCGGTACCGGGATGGTGTGGCGTTATGCCGTGGGGAAGCTGCCGGCCACCAGGACGGCGCCCGCCGCGTTGCGGATCTCGATCGCGAGGCCGCTCACGGACGTCGGGACCGACTGGCCCAGCTCGGTGCTGAACTCGATCTCCGCCTTGCCGAGCGCGTCCGTCGTCTTGGTGCCGACGCTCACGCCGCCGACGAAGAACTCCACCGCCGTGCCGACCGGAAGGTGCTCGATCTCGAGCTCGAGCTCGCGCTTGGTGTTGCTGTTGCGCGAGTCCCAGGAGCCCTTGCCCTTGGCGTTCGAGAACGGCGCCCCGGCCGGCGGGAGAAGGTTCGCGTAGATGCGGATCCGCGCCGTCGACGACGGGGTGGAGGTCGACGGGGTCGAGCTCCCCTTGGCGTCGGCGATGACCGACTGCGAGACCGGCGAGACCGGGCTGTCGGCGCAGGCGGCGAGGGCCAGGGCGGCGAAGATCGAGGCGGGGGCGAGGTGGCGGATACGCATTGGACGAGGGGCTGTGGGGTGGTGGCGGCTCGCGGGCTGCGAGGCCGTCTGGCATCCCCTAGTGCAAGTGCGGCACCAGTCCCCTCAGCTGAGTCAAGTCATTGCTCATCAATGACTTGCAGAATCTCCTCATCCCGCTGGGCTATAACGAAACGTTCCAACCCCCTATCGATTTGGAGTGGAGCGGACGCGTCACCCGGCCCGCGGCCACCCTCCCGGCACCGCCGCGAGGAGGCGCCGGGCGGCGGTCGACGACGGTGAGCCGAGGACGATCGACGCCTCCCCCTCCTCGGCCACCCGGCCGTCGTGCATGACCAGGACGCGATCTGCGACGCGCGCGACCGACGGGATGTCATGGGATATGAAGAGCAGGGCGAGGCCGCGCTCCGCGCGGAGGTCGGCGAGGCACTCGAGCAGGCGCTCGCGTGTGAGCGGGTCGACCGCGGAGACCGGCTCGTCGAGGATGAGCACCCGAGGTTCGGGCCCGAGTGCGCGCGCCAGCGCCACGCGCTGTCGCTGGCCCGACGAGAGTTCCCCTGGTCTCGCGGAGGCCGCTGACTCGGGGAGGTCGAACCGCGCCAGGAGGTCGCGTGCCCGACGGCGCGCGTCGCCCGCATCACAAAGGCCATGCACGAGCATCCCCTCGCTCACCAGCGCCTCACAGGTGAGATGCGCCGTGAGCGACGCGCCGGCGTCCTGCGGGACGAACTGCAACGACTTCCGCATGCGACGCAGTGCGTCGCCCTCGAGGCGCGCGAGATCGTGGCCGTCGAATCGCATCGCGGTCGCGCGGCCGGGCCCGAGGCGCAGGATCGCGTGCGCGAGGGAGGTCTTGCCGCATCCTGACTCACCGATGATGCCGACGGTCTCGCCACGTCGGAGCGTGAAGGAGACGTCCGAGACGGCGGTCACCTCCGCGAGCGCGCGGGCGCCGCTGCCGCGCGCAGGGTAGGAGACCGAGAGCCCGCGGACGTCGATCAGGGGCTCGTCGGGCGACGGTTCGCGCGTCCGGAGCGGCACGCGCGCGGTCGGCCGTCGGCGGGCGAGCACGTCCGCCGTGCGGCCGTCCTCCACGACCCGGCCCGCGTCCAGCACGAGCGTCCGTGCGCAGCGCTCCCCCACGACGTCGAGATCGTGCGAGATGAGCAGGAGCGCCGTCCCCGACTCGCGTCGCAGCGCATCGAGCAGGTCGAGCATCTCCCGCTGGCGCACCGGATCGAGTGCGGTGGTCGGTTCATCGGCGACGACGAGCCTCGGCTCGAGGATGAGCGCCATCGCGATCATGAGCCGCTGCCGCATCCCGCCGGAGAGCTCGTGCGGGAAGCGTCCCGCGGCCGCGCGGCCGATCCCCACGCGGTCGAGCATCGTCGCCGCTCGCGCCGCGGCCTCGGGCGCACGCGCGAGCCCGTGCACCTCCAGCGCCTCGGCGAGTTGCGCGGACGCCGGCATCGAAGGATTGAGCGCCGCGAGCGGTTCCTGGGAGATCATCGCGATCCCGCGGCCCCGGATCGCGCGCATCGCGTCGGCGTCGAGCGCGGCCAGGTCGCGGCCCGCGAACGTGATCCGCGCGCGGTCGTCCAGCCGCAGCGGGGCGGGCAGCAGGCGCAGCAGCGCGAGCGCGAGTGTGCTCTTCCCGGCACCCGACGCGCCCACCACCCCCACGCTGCTGCCAGCGGCGACGTCGAACGCGACGTCGTGGAGAAGCGGGTGACCGGTATCCGGCGCGCCGCGACGCGCGGCGACGCGCACGCTCAGCCCGCGGACCTCGAGCAGCGGGTCGCTCATTCGGGCGCGTCCGCACCGCCGACGCGCTCGGCGACGAGATTGGTCAGCAGGACCGTCGTGACGATCGCCAACGTGGGGAAGACGACGAGCCACCAGCGCGCGACCACGCGTCCCTCGGCCTCGAGGATGATGTTCCCCCAGCTTGGCGCCGGCGCCGTGACGCCGAGGCCGAGGAACGAGAGTCCCGCCTCGAGCGGGACCGCGCTCGCGAGCGCCACCGTCGCGGCGACGCCGATGGTGGGCCACAGCGCCGGCAGCAGGTGCACGCGGGCGAGGCGCGCCGGCGGCACACCGAGGGCGCGCGCGCCGCGGATCGCCTCGCTGGCCAGCAGGCGCCGCGTCTCCGAGCGGACGAGTCGTGCGGTCGTCATCCATCCGGTCGCCCCGAGCAACAGCGCGAGCGCGAACGGCGAGACGCGACCGAAGGCGGCGACGGCGGTGAGGAGGAGCAGCAGTCGCGGCACGGCGAGCATCGCATCCGTGGCGCGCATGAGGGCGGCATCGATCCATCGCCCGGCGAGAGCGGCGGTCGCACCCACGGCGCTGCCGACCACGACCGAGACGATGACGGCGAGCGCGGCGATGCCGAGCGAGAGGCGTGCCCCGACGAGCATGCGGCTGAGCACGTCGCGCGAGGACGGGTCGGTGCCGAGCGGGTGCGCCCATGACGGCGGCAGCGACGCGAGGGTGAGCGGGTCCGGGGTGGCGAGCGGGTCGTACGGCGCGAGCCAGGGGCCGACGAGCGCGAGCAGCGCGAGCGCGCCGAGCGCCGCGAGCGGGACGCGCAGGTCCACCGGGGAGGGCCGGTCACCACTCATGCGCGTCGCTGCCGCGGATCGGCCCACGCGACGGCGAGGTCGGCGAGGATGGTGCCGAGCACGACGAAGAGGCTGCTGACGAGGACCGCGCCGCCCACGAGCGGGTAGTCGCGCCGGAGCACGGCATCCACCATCACGCGCCCCATCCCGGGCCAGGCGAAGATGCGCTCGACGAGCACCGCGCCGCTCACGAGCGCGGGGAAGAGGAGACCGCCGAGCGTGAGCACCGGCACGAGCGCGTTGCGCAGCGCGTGGCGCACGAGCACCCGCCGTTCGGGCACGCCCTTCGCGCGCGCCGCGCGCACGAAGTCGGCGCGCATCACGCCGAGCATCGCGCGCCGCTGGTGCCGCGCGACGACGGCCGCCACGAGGAGCGCGAGCGTGAGCGCCGGGAGCGCGAGGTGATGGAACAGGTCGAGAACGCCCATGATCCCGCCGGGCGCGAAGTCGTCGCGCATCCCGCCGATGGGGAAGAGACCGAGGGTGAGCGCGGGGCCCATCACGAGGAGCAGCGCCAGCACGAACTCGGGCGTGCTCAGCACGAGGAGCGAGGCCGCGGTGGCGAGCCGCGTGCGCGCGGTGTCGCCGCGCCACCCTTGCCAGGCCCCGAGTGCGACGCCCGCGAGTCCGCCGACGAGCAGCGCGGTCCCCATGAGCAGGAGCGTGGGCGGGAGCGCATCGGCGAGCACGCGCGCGACGGGTGCGCTCCGGGAGAAGGACCAGCCGAGCTCGCCGCGCGTCAGCGCGCCCACGTACCGAACGAACTGCACCGGGATGGGCGCGTCGAACCCGTAGAGGGCACGCATCCGGTCGCGCACCTCGGGGGTGACCGTCTCCTGCTCGAGCGAGACGGCGAACGGATCCCCCGGTGCGAGCCGGATGAGCGCGAAGCAGATCGCCACGACCAGCGCGACGACGGTCGCGCCCTGGCCGAGGCGGGAGAGGAGGATGCGCCGCACGTCGGGCCCGCTCAGGGCGCGGCGGGGGCCGCGTCGCGCGGGAGTCGCTGGGCCGGGTCGACCGACCAGTCGCCGAGCGTGAGCCACCACGCGTCGGGTCGCCACGCGGGGAGGACCAGCCGCGCATGGACGGCCGTCGCGTTCCGGCTCTCGAAGAGCCAGAGCGCCGGGGCGTCGTCGATGATCGTCCGGTAGGCGGCCCGCAGGTGCCGGCGCGATGACGCGAGGTCCATCGCGCCGAGCCCCGCGACGACCGCGGAGTCGAACGCCGCGCTCTCGTAGTGCCAGGCGTTGCCCCCGCCGCCACCGGGCACGGCGGCGCTCGCCCACGACCCGCGCACGCCGTTGGGGCTTGGCGAGGTGCGCAGTCCGCCCATGATCGCATCGAACTCGCCGCCGGTCTGCGCGGCGACGAAGCGGGGGAAGTCCATCGCTTCGATGGTCATCGCGACGCCGATGCCGCGCAGTTGCTCCTGGATGAGCACGGCCATGCGCTCCCGCACGCGGCTCGTCGAGGGCACGATCACGGTGAAGGCGAGCGCGCGTCCCTCGCGGCGCCGCACGCCGTCGGCGCCGCGTTCGGTCCAGCCCAGCGAGTCGAGCAGCGCTTCGGCGGCGGTCCGGTCGAAGGGCAGCGGCGTGACGGTCGTGTCGGCCGTGGCCTGCGCGCGCACGAACGGTCCGAGCGCGGGTCGCGCGAGCGAATCGAAGACCGCGCGCACGACGGCGTCGCGATCGACCGCGAGCGTGAGGGCCCGCCGGAGGGCGCGATCGGCGAAGAGCGGATGCGGACGCTCCGCATCCCCGGCGACCCGCGCATTGAACGCGAGGAATCCGTAGTCGAATCCCGGCGACTGGACCACGCGCAGCGCGGGCACGGCCATGAGGCCGGCGACCTCGCCAGGGGGGAGCGGATCCCAGACGTCGATCTCGCCCGCCTTGAGGCGCGCCATCGCGGCGGCCGGATCGGGGGAGACGCTGAAGAGCACGCGGTCGAGCTGGGGGCGGCCGCGATAGTGCCCCTCCACGGCGGCGAGCTCGATGCGCGCCCCGGGCTCCCATCGCACGAGCTTGAACCGGCCGCTCCCCACCGGCGCGCGGGCGGCCTCGCTCGTGCGCAACGCGCCACTCGCGATGGGACCGACGACGTGCGCGGGCAGCGGCATGACGAGCGTCGCGGCGAGGAACTGCTCGGGCGCGCGCGCGTCGAAGCGGAACGCGACGTGCAGCGAGTCGATCGCGGTCACCTCGCGGATGGCCGACGTCGCGGCGACGAGCGGGGAAGCGTTGGCCGTGTCGCGGATCGCGGTGAATCCCGCGACGACGTCGACGGCACGGACCGGTGCGCCGTCATGCCAGCGCGCGTCGGGATGCAGCGCGAAGGTGATGGTGAGCGAGTCCGCGCTCCAGCTCCAGCGTTGCGCGAGCTGTGGCGTGAAGCCCAGGTCGCCGACGGTGCTCAGCGACGGTCCCATCTCGGCGAGCCGGTCGAACAGGAGCTCGGCGACGATCCGTCCCTGCTGGCCGTTCACGAGCGGCATCAGCAGGGCGTCGGCGTCCACCGGGGTGCCGATGATGACCGTGCCACCCTGACGCGATGCGGCGGAGTCGCCGGAGCAGGCGAGGGCGACGACGAGGGCGAGACACGCGAGGGGACGGCGCATGGGGAGGGCGAGCGGGAGCGTGGCGTTCGGACCGGCCTCGCGCGTTGCGCGGGCTCCCGCTGATAATGGCGCCCCGCCGCTCAGGGCGCCACGCGCGGGATCCACCCCGGCCGCACGTAGCGTGCGGTGCTCCAGACCGCCGGATCGACGGGCGTATCGAGCGTCACTTCCGTGTGGTACTCGCCCTGGATCTCGGTGCCCCCGCGGAACACGTGCACCTCGCGCTCGACCCACACGCCGTTCATCAGGACGTGCCCTGACACGTGGATGTCGGTCAGCGGCTGTCCCGGTGCCGCCTCGAGCACGCGCACGAGATGCAGCCGCTCGGCGTCGAGCCAGAACTGCGAGACGGTGGTGTCGCCGCCTGTCGCGCCGACGATCCAGACGGGCCGGTCACGGAAGCGACCGCTCGAGACCCGCGAGAGGTCGAAGCCGTGCGCACGCAGTCGCGCGACGGTCTCCGGCACCGGCGCGGTGAAGGCGTCCATGATCAGCACCGCGAGGATGTTCCCCACGGCGCGCCCGCCGGCCCGCTGGCCACGCCGGAAGCTGATCGTCGAATCGCCGATGAACATGAAGGCGTTCATGCTGTCCACCGGCGCGACGTCGATCCGCAGCTTCCCGGGCACCTCGACCGTCTCGTACCACGTCTGGTCCGTCCGGCCGGGGAAGGTCGTGCGCTGCACGAAGGTCATCGTCCGGTACCAGCGGCCGTCGTACCGCGCGCGCATCGCCTCGACGACCGCCTCGCCCGACCGCGGCGGCGCCTGCGCGCCGACGCGGGGCGCGAGGCCGGGGCCGACGACGAGTCCCATGACCAGCGCGATCGCCGCTCGCCCCATCGGCGTGGTCACTGCTGGCACCGTCCGTTGGGATCGGCCCGCGGCTTGTCGACCACCGGGCGCGCCTCGCTGTTCGCGACGCGGACGCCCAGCGCGGCGATGAACGAGGTCACGCGCGCGTAGTGCGGATAGTCGAGGTACTGCGGCTCATCGGTCACCTGATGGTAGTCCGCGTGCCCGCCGGTGGTGAAGAACACGATGGGGATGTTGTACCGCGCGTACATGTAGTGGTCGCTGCGGCAGAAGATGTTCTGCGGATGCCCGTTGGCGTCGAGCGCGTAGTCGAACTTGAGCCCGTGGTTCCCGTCGCGGTTCTCCACCTCGGCCCAGTCGCCGAGCTGGGTCGAGACGCGGCGCGAGCCGATGAGCTGGACATAGTCCGGATTGCCGCGGATCTGCTCGCCCTGGAGCGTCGATCCCGTCACGTCGTCGGCGGTGCCGCGGCCGATCATGTCGACGTTCAGCTGGGCGACGATCGAGTCCCGCGGGACGGTGGGATGGTCGGTGAAGTACTGCGAACCGAACAGCCCGAGTTCCTCGCCGACGTGCCAGATGAAGAGGATCGAGCGCTTCGGCCGCGACGTGCGGGTCGCCAGGTACTCGGCGATCTCGAGCACGCCCATCGAGCCGCTCGCATCGTCGTCGGCCCCGTTGAAGATCGTGTCGACGCGCGCACTCGCGCCGTTGGTCGCCCGACGCACCTCCGCGAGCGCCGCGTTCACCTGCGCCTGCTGCTCGCTCGTGAGGTCGGGATCCGCCGCGTCCGCGCCCTGCAGGCGGAAGAGGTGGTTCACGATGTACATCGAATCGTTCGCGACCGCCGGCCCCGTCCCGACGTGGTCGTTGTGCGCGCCGATCGCAACGTAGGTGTTTCGCAGGCGCGGGTCGCTGCCGCGCAGGACGGCGACGACATTCCGCGCCGGCGAGCGCGACGGGGTGTTGCTCCACTTCACCGTGCCGCGCACCGGCGTGCCGGCGGTGCCCGGCGCCGCCATGGCGAGCGGTCGTCCGAGCATCGCCTCGGCCATCGGCCGCGTGATGTAGACGTAGAGCGGCAGCGGCGGCGACGGTTCACCCATGAGGAAGGCCGACGGCTGCTGGTAGCCCGCGAGCGTGGCGGCGGGGATCTCCTCGCGCGCGACGATCGCGATGCCGGCCGCGCCAGGGTACGCCTGGTTCACGAGCCCGCGGTTGGGCGTGTGCGGCGGGTTGCCGGGGAAGGTGCCGGAGAAGGTGACGATGACGAGCTTGCCGACCGCGTCCTGCGCGCTCAGTCGCTTCGTCGCGTCGGCGAAGTCCCCGGCGTAGACGACCGGCACTCCGTCGATGGAGCGCTCGCCCGTGCCCTGGTCGCGCGGCACGAAATCGACCCACGGGCGAAAGGTCTTCCCGCCGGCGACGATGTTCGCGGTCTCGTCGAGCTTGCGGTCCATCCACGGCAGGGACTGGAAGTAGGTCCCGTTCTCGCCGGCCGGCTCGAGGCCGAGTCGCTTCATCTCCGCGGCGATGTACTCGACGCCCATGACGTTGCCCGGCGTGCCCATGAGCCGGCCCTGCATCGAGTCGGCCGCGAAGCGGTAGACGCGTGACTGCAGGTCGGCGACGGTGATGTCACCGGTCGTGGGCGTGGGGGTGCGGGTCGCGGGACGGCGCAGCGCGGCCCAGGGCTCGGCCTGCTGCGCCACGAGCGTGACGGGGAGGGCGAGGACGGCGAGGACGGTCGCGCGCGTGAGGAAGCTCGTCATGTGTCGCAGGAAGGGGTGTGGGAGACGGAGACGTCGACCATTGGACACCACGGGGCTCGGGACGGTTCGCCCGACCACGAGGCTACGGCCCGGCGCGTGTCGGGGTTTCGGTGCGCGTCCGGCCCCTGAGGACGGTGGACCCGGCCCTAGGCGAGCAGGCGCGCCATGATCCAGTCCCGCTGCGGGTCGGTCCCGACCGTGAAGATCTGTTCGCCGACGATCGTGAGGCCGCACTTCGTATAGAAGGCGATGGCCCGCGGATTGAGCGTGAAGACCCCGAGCCAGAGCGCGTCCGCACCGCGGCGGCGCGCCTCGGCCTCGACGGCGTCGAACAACCGGCGCGCGACGCCGGCGCCATGATGCGCGCGCGCGACGTAGAAGCGCTTCAGTTCGATGGGTGCGGAGCCGGTGACGACGTCGGGTGCCGGTGTGGAGGCGACATGCGCATACCCGATGAGCGTCGCGGTCCCCTGGTCGTCGGTGTGCTCGGCGAGGAGGATGGTGCTCGCCGGGTCGGCGATCTCCGCGGCCTGGAGGGATGGGCTGTAGTGCGCCGCGAGATGCAGGGCCATGTCCTCCGCCGTGTTCTGTGCGGCGAACGCGTCGCGGAAGGTCTCGGCGGCGAGGCGACTGAGGGCTGTGGCGTCCTCAGGACGCGCGCGTCGCACCGCGATGTGCGGACCGGAAGGGCGCTCGGGCATGGCGCGAATGATACGCGGGCGCGGCCGGTGCGGGCTATGCGGACCCCGCGATCGCCGCGAGGATGGTGCCGAGGACCACGAAGGTGCCGATGAACAGCACGAGTGCGATCGAGGGGCCCTTCCGGACGAACGCGGTCTGCGACCGCAGGTCGGGGTGTGCGCGCAGATCGACGAAGGCGGCGCGCCCGGCGATGCAATCGGGGGCGCCGCCGGGCCGCGCGAGCGCGATCGCGCGAGAGAACCAGATCGTGTCGCCGCGCGTCTCGTGCAGGGTCCCCTCGATGATGCGCACCGCGCATGCCGTGGTCGGCGCGCCCGGCGTGACGAAGACCTGGACCTCGAAGCTGCGCGGCGCCGCGAGCTGGAT
This sequence comes from Gemmatimonadaceae bacterium, assembly GCA_044229035.1. GTDB lineage: Bacteria > Gemmatimonadota > Gemmatimonadetes > Gemmatimonadales > Gemmatimonadaceae > Pseudogemmatithrix. Next base: position 11,457 of record JBGATT010000066.1, read on the forward strand.
GGTCAGCGGAAGCGGGGGATGGCGGTGCGTGGACGCGCAGCCGGACGCCGCGAGGGCGGCGACGCCGAGGAGCAGGAGTCGACGGGCACTGTTCATGTCGGGGGTCCGAGGATCGCCATGATCGTGAGTGCGACACCGAACGGGATCGCGAGGACGACCGCGCCGAGCGTGCGCCAGGGATGCGTGCGCACGGTCACGGCCTCGACCGACGGGTGCTCCGAGAGGACGACGAGTCCGCTCCGTCCACGGAGACAGTCCGGCGCGCTCGGCGCGCGGCGCATCGTGACGGCGTCATCGAGCACGAGCGTGTCGGCGCGGACCTCGCGGACGGTCGCGCGCAGATGACGGACTTGGCACGGCCGCGAGGCGGTGGTGGCGGAGTCGAGGACGTGGACCACGAACGGACGCTCGGCCGCGAGCTGCACCGCGGGGCGCGTGACCGGGCTGCGCTGCGTGGAGGCGCAGCCGGATCCGAGCACGAGCAGTCCGGCGAGCACGATGGTGGGCCGCATGTGCGGGTACCTCCTTGGGCGGACAGCGCAGGGACGCGATGCCGTAAGGTGGCACCGCGTCCCGCACTGCCGCCACCGCTACCGCTTGGCGTCCGACGTCCGTCGGTCCGGTAGCCGTTCATAGGCGCGCACGAGCCGCACGAAATCGGCGCGATATCCCCAGGGGTCCCGTCCGAGCGCACCCTCGGCCAACGTCCGCGCCATGCCGCTGCTGGCCGCGCCCTTGTACTCGGAGTCGCGAAGCACCATGCCGAAGGCCGCGACGGCCTGCGCGAAGCGGAAGTCCTCCGAGGCGACGGTCACGCGGTCCGGGACCGCGAGCTCCATCGGCACGCTCACCGAGTCCTGCGGCGCCTTGTACCGCAGGCGGACGAAGAGCAGCTCCTCCGAGGCGATGCGGGTCGAGCTCTCGGTGCGGACGTACCGGAGCGAATCGGGGATCGGCGCGCGCCCCGCGTCCGACGCGCCCACAGGGATGACCTCATAGAGCGCCGTCACCGAATGTCCGGCGCCCATGTCACCGGCATCCTTCGCGTCGTTCCTGAAATCCTCGTCCGCGAGGAGGCGGTTCTCGTAGCCGATCAGCCGGTATCCCGCGACGCGCGACGGGTTGAACTCGACCTGCAGCTTCACGTCCTTCGCCACCGTGACGAGGGTCCCACCCATCTCCTGCACGAGCACCTTCCGCGCCTCGAGCGGGGAGTCGATGTACGCATAGTTGCCATTGCCCTTGTCGGCGAGCATCTCCATCCGGTCGTCCTGCAGGTTCCCGGCGCCGAAGCCGAGCACGGTGAGCGCGGTCCCCTCGGCGCGCCGGGCCTCGACCATCCGTTCCAGCTCGGCGTTGCTCGTGGTGCCGACATTGAAGTCGCCATCCGTCGCGAGGATGACGCGGTTGTTCCCGCGCGGGATGTGGTTCGCCCTCGCCACGTCGTACGCGAGGCGGAGCCCCGCGCCGCCGGCGGTGGATCCGCCCGCCTCGAGCCGGTCGAGCACGTCGAGGATCCGCTGCTTCTCGTCGCCGGCCGTGGACGGGAGCGCGAGTCCCTCGCTGCCGGCGTACACGACGATGGCGATGCGATCCTGCGCGCGCAGCTGCCCGACGAGCATGCGGAAGGCCTGCTGCAGGAGCGGCAGCTTGTCCGGACTCTGCATCGATCCGGAGACGTCGATGAGGAAGACGAGGTTGTTGGCGGGCGCGGTGGCCATGTCGATCGCGCGCGCCTGGAGCCCGATGCGGACGAGCCGATGCTCCGGCGCCCATGGTGCCGCGGCGACGTCGGCGTGCACGGCGAACGGCCGCGCGTCGTCCGGGGCCGCGTAGTCGTACGCGAAGTAGTTGAGCAGCTCCTCGATGCGCACCGCGTCGGCGGGCGGATGCTGGCGGTCGACCGTGATGATCCGCCGCAGGTTGCTGTACGAGGCGCGGTCGACGTCGATGCCGAAGGTCGAGCGCGGCGCCACGCGGGGCGACCGGAAGGGATTGTCGACGATACGCGCGTACTGCTCGCCGCTCAGTTCGCGGGCCTCCTCGCGTCGCGATCCCGCGATGGGGAGATCCGCGAGGCTGGTCCGCGCGCGCAGCTGGATCGCGGGCGCGCTGCCGCCGTACAGCGAGCTCGCCGCCGCACCCTTGGTCACGATCACCTGCTCGAGTCGCAGCACGTCGGGCGCGAGCGCGAAATCGGCGGTCGTGGAGTCCAGCACGAGCGTGAGACGGCGCTCCTGCGGCACGTAGCCGATGGCGCGCGCCCGGACGACGATCGTGCCGCCGCGCTGCGCGGCGGGGAGGACGAGGCGGTAACGTCCCTGGGCGTCGGTGCCGACGGAGACGCGCGCCGCCGGCACGACGACGTTCGCACCGGACAACGGCGCGCCGGCCGTGGTGGTGATGCGGCCCGCGACGACGAGGTCGGCGGTCGGCACCGGCCGGTCGAGCGGGATGGGCACGACGAGATGACTCAACGCGAGCACGGCACCGGCGAACGCTGCGGCATGCATGGCGACTCCTGCGTGGGTGGGGTCGGACGACGCGCGCGCCGCGCATCGCCCTTTCCCGCGCTACCCATGAACGCGAACGGCCGTCACGCGTGTGACGGCCGTTCGCTTGCGAAGGTACTGCTCGTCCTATCGCTGCTTCACGAACCGCACATCGCGCGTGCGTCCGTTGCCCGCGGTGAAGCCCGTGACCGCGCCGCCGCCATCGCGCGTGAAGACGACGGTCGTCCCGTCCCCCGCACCGAAACGGTCGCGCGCGCTCGGGGTGATCACCGCCGGGTCGGTCCGGCGGTTCAGCACCGTCAGCTTGCCGTCCTTCACCACGAGCTCGTAGAAGGTCTCGAGCTCCTCGCTGAAGTAGCGTCCGGCGTACGCGGCGAGCTCATCCGGCGTCGGCACCCACGGCTTCTCGCCATCACCGGCGAGGCGCGTCGCCTTCTGGTTCCCGTTCTGGTGCAGCGTCAGTCCGGTCACCTTCGCCTGCGCGTCGCGATGGAAGGTGATCGTCGCCGGCACGACGCGGAGATCGAAGGTCGAGTCGGACGTCGGGAAGATGCGGATCGCGCCCTGTCCGGTCGCCTGCGTGCGGAGCGTGTCGCCGGACCGCGTGAAGGTGAGCACGAACTGCGGGGCGGCGTCGAGCGCGTACCGGCCCACGAAGGCGTCGAACTTCTTCACATCCCACGCCGACGCATCGAACGCCGAGGGCGCGGCAGCGGCAGCGGCGGCGGTCGGCGCGGCCGGCCGGAGCTCGGGCAGGAACGCCGCGGCGATCCGGAAGGCGATGCTCGCGTCGAACCCGCCGTCATTGCTCTGCACCGTCACGCCGGCGTCGAGGTCGGGATAGACCGCGAGCATCGAGCGGTGCGAGATGTCCGCGCCGCCGTGATGGACCCGCATCTGCGTCCCCTGCTTGTCGATGAAGAGCCCGAAGCCGTACCCGGTCGGCTTCCCGTCGGTCAGGACGAAAGGGGTCATCATCTGCGCGATCCCCGCGGCGGTGCCGACGCGCGGGCGCTGGTAGTTCTCCGCCCACTTCTGGAGGTCGGCGAGCGTCGTGTAGATGCCGCCGGCGCCCATCGAGCTCGCGAGGTCGCCGAGGTCGCGCCAGGTGTCGTCGGCGCCGCGCGAATAGCCGGTCGTCGCGCCACGCACCGTGCCGTGGCGGTCGGCGCGCACGACCGTCTGCGTCATCCCGAGCGGGCGGAAGACGCGCGTCGCCATGAACTCGGGGAAGGGCACGCCGCTCTTCCGCTCGACGATCATCGCCAGCATCGCGAAGGCGGTGTTGTTGTAGTTGAACTCCGCCCCGGGCGCGTTCTGCAGCGCCGGCTGACGCTGCACGGATCCGAGGATCTCGTCGCGCGAGAGGAAATCGCCCTCGTCCATCCGACGCGCGGCGAGGAGCATCGCGTTGTAGACCTCGCGGTAGCCGCTCGTGTGCGTCAGGAGGTGGCGCACCGTGACGACCTTCCCGAGGTCGGGGACCTCGGGGAGGTGCGTCCGCACGTCGTCGTCGAGCGAGAGCTTCCCGTCCTCGACGAGCAGCAGGATCGCGAACGCGGTGAACTGCTTCGATGTCGAGCCGATGTTGGTCGGCGTCGCCGCGGTGAAGGGCACGTCGTAGGCGAGGTTCGCCATGCCGTAGCCCTTCGCGAAGAGCGTGCGGCCGCCCCGCCAGACGGCGACGGCAGCCCCCGGCCCGTCGCGACGGTCCCAGGGAGCCAGCAGCTGGTCGACGAGCCGCTTCGGGTCGGTCGAGAGCGGTTCTCGCGCGACGAGCGTGAGCACGAACTCGCCACCCGCCGAGTCGGGGAACACCTGAATGACGTGGGGTCCCTTCGCGACGGTCTCGACCTGCACGCGCTCGGTGCCGCGCCTCAGTTCGTTCCGCACGGTCAGCGCCGCGTTGCGCGGTCCCATCACGCGCACGATCGCGTTCACCGAGCGCTGCTCGACCGTGAGTCGCAGCAGCATACCGGAGTCGGCCTCGACCGTGTAGCGGGCGGTGTCGCCGCGGATGAGGGTGCGTTCGACCGGGCGGCCGACGGTGAGCGGGACCTGTGCGAAGACCGGGACGGCGGCAGGAACGAGCGCGAGGGCGAAGAGGAGGTGTCGCATGCAGGGGCAAGGATAGGGGTCGATCCGCGTCCCCGCCAAGCTACGCGCCTGCCCCACGCTCGGCCAACTCCGCGTGTCAGCCCTCAGGGCCACGCATGCCGTCGCAACCGCTCCACTCCATCCGCATCGGCGATCGCCGTGTACACCGTCCCCGAGCCGAAGCCGACGATCCGCTCGGCGAAGGGCAGCAGCAAGCGCCCCGCGAGCTCGCCGCGCCGCGAGACGATGTCGTAGCGACGCGCCCGTGAATCCGCGGTCGGGAGTCGTTCGACCATCAGTCGTCCGTCGGGCATCGCGAGCACCGCGCTCCCGTCGATCCTTCG
>JBGATT010000067.1:0-25208 GCA_044229035.1 Gemmatimonadaceae bacterium
GCGTCCTCGTTCGGCGCGGCGAACGAGGACAACCCGGGACGCCTCGAACGCTTCGATCGTGGCGGCGTGCGCATCTGGATCGACTATGCGCACAACCCGCACGGCCTCGGCGCGCTGCTCGCCGCGGCCGCGGCGTCACGCGGCACGGGCCGGCTCGGACTGCTCCTCGGGCAGGCCGGTGACCGCGACGACGACGCGATCCGCGCGCTCGCGCGCACCGCGTGGGACGCGGCTCCCGATCACATCGTGCTGAAGGACCTCGACGGCTACCTGCGCGGCCGCGAGCGCGGGGACGTGCCGGCGCTGCTGCGGGCGGAGTTGTTGGAGTCCGGCGCGCGCCCCGAGCAGATCGACCTCGCGACGGACGAGACCGACGGGGTGCGACGACTGCTCGCGTGGGCGCGGCCGGGGGACCTGCTCGTGCTGCCCGTCCACGCGCTCGAGGCGCGTGAACGGGCGATCCAGCTCGTTCAGAACTGGACCTGATACACCAGCGAGACGTTGCGGCCGGGGTTCGCCGCGAAGCGCTTGATCCGGCTCGCCGCATCGAAGTAGCGCGTGTCCCCGACGTTGTCGGCGCGCAGCGTGAGCTGATGGAGGATGTTCCCCACGAGCCACTGCGTCCCGGCGCTGAGGTTCACCACCGTGTACGCGTCGGTGGCGATGTCGACGGCGCCGCCGGTCACGCGATCCTGCGCGAACCCGTGCCGCACGTCGCTGGAGACGGAGAACCGCCCCTGCTCCCAGCGGAGTCCGGCGCCCACGCGGGCCGGCGGCATGAACGGGAGCGCGCCGCCGCCGCGGAACTCACCGCGCACGACGTCGCCCATCACGCTGGCGACGAACGCGTCGCCGAGTCGCGTCTCGACGGAGCCTTCCACACCGCGCAGCTCCGCGTCCGCCTGCGCGAAGCGGTTGAGCGGCACGAGTTCGCCATCGACGAGGGTGTCGCCCACGATGTTCGGCGTCACGTAGTCGTCGATGCGGTTCACGTACGCGGAGAACTGCGCGCTCGTCCGCGCCGCGCGCACCCGGACGATCGCCTCGCCGCCCGTGCTCGTCTCGGAGCGCAGGGCCGCGTTGCCGCGATCGTACGTGCCGGCGGCGGCGTGCATCGCGTTGGAGTAGAGCTCCTCCACCGTCGGCGCGCGGAAGGCGCGCGCGACCGAGCCGCTGAGCGACACGACCTCGGTGACGGACCAGCTGAGGCCGAGCGAGCCGGAGCCGTTCCGGAAGTTCACCGTCCGTCCCGGGCCGAACTTCGGATCACCGGTCTTCGACGCGATCGCGTAGTCGTCCCAGCGGGCGCCGAACTGCAGGTTCACGTCCCCCTTGTGCCCGGGATGCGCCGACCCGGTCTCGCGGACGACGATCTCCTGGAAGAGGAACGCGCCGAGGCCGCGCGAGTCCGCCGCGGGCGTGAGCGCCTCCTCACCGGTGGCCGCGTACTGCTTGAAGAGGCCTTGGAGGCCGATCGCGCCCTTGAAGCGCCCGAATGCCGTCGAGGCCTGGGCGTTCAGGGTCTGCGTGCGGAGCTCGAAGTGGGTCCCGATCGCGCCATCCGGCTCCACTTCGTCGTGCTGGTAGTCCTGCGCGGTCCCCTCGACGCGCAGGTAGGGCACGGCCGCGCTGGAGAGCTGCAGGCCGGTGCGCGCGCTCAGTCCGGTGCGCCGCCCGTCGAGACGGATCCCCGCCTCGGGATCGCCGGCCTCCGCGGGGATGCCGTAGTTGAAGTCGTAGAGGCGGACGCCGAGGCCGAAGTTGCCGCGCTCGCCGATGTACCCGTACCCGATCGCGCCGTTGGACGCGCGCGAGTCGGTGCCGTCGAGCGTCGTCGCGCCACCCGTCCGGAGCGACCCCATGTCGCGGTATCCGCCGCGCACCGACAGCGCGCTGCGGCTGCCCAGCGGCGCAGTGAAGCCCGCGTTGACCGCGGCGCCCGGGGTCACCGACTCGCCCTGCGAGCCGACCGACCCTTCGACGTGCGTCGGGACCGAGGTCGGGATGTCGTTCGAGATGACGTTCACCACGCCGCCGAGCGCGTTGTTGCCGTAGAGCAGCGAGGCCGGACCGCGCACGACCTCGATGCGCTGCGCCGCCAGCGGGTCCACCGACACGCCGTGATCGGCCGCGGCGGACGCGAGGTCGCCGGAGCGCTCCCCGTCCTGGAGCACGAGGATCCGGTCGCCTGACAGGCCGCGGATGACGGGCATGGTCGCGGCCGGACCGCTGTAGCGCTGGCTCACGCCGGGCTCCGACGCGAGGGTCGCCGCGACGGAGGAACTCATCGCCCGGGCGAGCGACTTGCCCGAGAGCTCGGCGGCGGTCTGCGTGAGGCGCTCGCTCTCGGTGCCGGTGGGCGAGGCGCTGACGACCACCGACGAGAGCCGCAGCGGCGTCGCGCGCAGTTCGACGCGCACGCGCACGTCGGGGCCTGCGGGGGGCACCGTCACGACGACATGGCCCGGTGCGTAGCCGATGAGGGTGACACTGAGATGGTACTCGCCCGACGGCAGGCCGCGGAGCACGAACGCGCCCTCCGCGTTCGTCGTCGTGGAGCGACCGACCTCGGCGACGATGATCGTCGCGTTCGCGAGCGGCGTGCCGGCACTGTCGACGACGCTGCCGAGCACGGCCGGGGTGAAGCGGGGCGCGGGCTCGGCGCGCGAGACCGCGGGAAGCAAGGCGAGCAGGAGCGCGCCGAAGAGGGCGCGCCACGTCGCGGAGAGGAGAGAACGGGATGTCATGGGAAGGAGTCGAGTGGTGCACAGGGCACGCCCGGGAATCCCCGGGGCGAGCCACTGCACGTCAGGCGCACGCGCCGAACGCGCGGCGCGAACTCCCGCGCCCGAAGGCGCGGGACTCAACCCCTCGGCGGACCTCTCGGAGAGGCCCCGCCGGGGAGCACCGCCGGTGCGGCGCCGAGCCCCGGCTCCTGCGGACCGACCGCCGCCTGCCGGACGACGACCGCCGGCGCGACCCGGTCCACGGGGCCGTCGGACAACGCCGACGTGACCTGCTGGCAGAGCTGGCAGGTCGCGGGATCATGGAGGGGAGGGCAGGACTGATCCTGGGCGTCCTCCCAATGCGCGACCACCGATTCGGTGTGGCCCGCGAGCGCGTCCGCCACCGGAGCGGCGGCCACCACGAACCCGTGCACCGCCAGCCAGGCGCCGACCACGGCACGCGCGAGCCCCGTCCGCGACGGGGCGCGGAGTGGGCGGCGCAGGGCGAGGAGGACGCGGGCGAGGGTCATCGGTGAGGAATGAGTACAGCCATCGGCAGGGGTTCGACAAGGGCGGACTCAGGGTCTGCCTGACACCGGGAAGGGCGGGAACCGCTTTCCCCTATCCCGCTGGCGCCACTAGATTTACGCCATGAAACGCGAGGACGCACTCGACTACCATTCCCGCGGCCGACCGGGCAAGATCGCGGTCGTCCCCACCAAGCCGCTGACCAACCAGCGCGACCTCGCGCTGGCCTACTCCCCGGGGGTCGCCGAGCCCTGCCTGGAGATCAAGGCCAACCCGGACGACGCCTACAAGTACACCGCCAAGGGCAACCTGGTCGCCGTGGTCACCAACGGCACCGCCGTCCTCGGCCTCGGCAACATCGGCGCCCTCGCCGGCAAGCCGGTGATGGAAGGCAAGGGGAATCTCTTCAAGCAGTTCGCCGACATCGACGTCTTCGACATCGAGGTGGGCTCCGAGGATCCCGAGGACGTCATCAAGTTCTGCCAGCTCCTCGAGCCCACGGTGGGCGGCATCAACCTCGAGGACATCAAGGCCCCCGAGTGCTTCCACATCGAGGAAACGCTCCGGGCGACCATGAAGATCCCGGTCTTCCACGATGACCAGCACGGCACCGCCATCATCTCCGGCGCCGCCCTGCTCAACGCGCTCGAGGTCGTCGGGAAGGACATCGGCCAGGTGAAGGTCGTCTTCTCCGGCGCCGGCGCCGCGGCCATCTCCACGGCCGAGCACTACATCCGGCTGGGCGTGAAGCGCGAGCATGTCATCCTCTGCGACCGCAAGGGCGTCATCTGGAAGGGCCGCCCGGACGACATGGACAAGTACAAGGCGCGCCTGCAGAACGACACGCCGGCGCGCGACCTCGCCGAGGCGCTCGTCGGCGCCGACGTCTTCGTGGGGCTCTCGGTCGCCGGCGCCGTCACCGGCCCGATGGTCGCGAAGATGGCCAAGGACCCGATCATCTTCGCCCTCGCCAACCCCGTGCCGGAGATCCTCCCGCACGAGGTGAAGGCGGTCCGCGACGACGCGATCATCGCCACCGGCCGCTCCGACTATCCCAATCAGGTCAACAACGTCCTCGGCTTCCCGTTCATCTTCCGCGGCGCGCTCGACGCGCGCGCGACCGAGGTGAACGAGGAGATGAAGATGGCGGCCACGCGCGCCCTCGCGCAGCTCGCCAAGGAAGAGGTCCCCGACTCGGTCGCCGCGCTCTACGGGCTCACGAACGTCAAGTTCGGCCCCGAGTACCTTATCCCCTTCCCGTTCGACCCGCGCGCACTGCTGCGCGTGGCGCCGGCCGTGGCCTGGGCCGCGGTGGCGAGCGGCGTCGCGAAGGAGTTCATCGACCTCGACGAGTACCGCGACAAGCTCGAGGCCCGTCAGGGCCGCGCGCGCGGCATCATGCGCGGCCTCATCTCGCGGGCCCAGCAGGACCCCCGTCGCATCGTCTTCCCCGAGGGCGAGGATCCCAAGATCCTCCGCGCCGCGCAGATCCTCGTCGACGAGCAGATCGCGCAGCCCATTCTCCTCGGCCGCCTCGACCGCGTCCGCGCCCTCGCCGACGAGATGAACATCCCGCTCGACGGGATCGTGCTCGAGGAGCCCGGCGCGTCGAAGCACCGCGACCGGTATGCGCAGTTCCTCTGGAACAAGCGGCAGCGCAAGGGCCTCTCGCTCGTCGAGGCCAACCAGCGCATCACCCGCGCGACGATCTTCGGCTCGGTCATGGTCGCCACCGGCGACGCCGATGCGCTCCTCGGCGGCATCGGCAAGCATTACCCCGAGACGGTGCGCCCCGCCCTCGAGGTCATCGGCGCCCATCCCGACGTCGGCCTCGCGTCCGGCCTCTACATGCTCGTCTTCGAGCAGCATGTCGTCTTCTTCGGCGACACGACGGTCAACATCGACCCCTCCGCCGAGCAGCTCGCGCTCATCGCGCACTCGGCGGCCGGGCTCGCCCGCACCTTCGGGATCGCGCCGCGCATCGCGATGCTCTCGTTCTCCAACTTCGGCTCGGTGAAGCACCCCGAGGCGGCGAAGATGGCCGAGGCCGTGCGCCTCATCCGGCGGCGCGACCCGTCGCTCGTGGTGGACGGCGAGATGCAGGCGGACACGGCGTTCAATGAGGAGGTGCTGGCGGGACGCTACCCGTTCAGCGCGCTCAAGGAAGCGGCCAACGTGCTGATCTTCCCCAACCTCAGCGCCGGCAACATCGCGTACAAGCTGCTCACGCAGCTGGGCGGGGCGACGGCCATCGGCCCGATCCTCGTCGGCATGCAGCACCCCGTCCACGTCCTCGAACAGGGCGCCGACGTGCAGGAGATCGTCAACATGGCAGCGGTCGCCGTCATCGACGCGCAGCAGCGCGGTCGCGGCGCCGCCCCCGTGCGCGGCTGATCCGGCCCGCGCGGTCCCACACGACCATTCCCACTTCGACCCGAACATGACCTCTTCGACCGTCCCCAGCCGCGAGAGCACCACCGGACTCTCCGCCCAGGGGCTCGCCCCCAAGGGCACCGTGCGCTGGAACCTCGAGGCTCCCGAGCTCATCCTCGCCGCCGCCCGCAAGGGCGAGGGCGAGCTCGCGCACATGGGCCCCTTCGTCGCCGTCACCAAGCCGCACACCGGCCGCTCCCCCAACGACAAGTTCGTCGTGAAGGAGCCGAGCACCGAGGCCGACGTCGATTGGGGCAAGGTCAACCAGCCGATCAGCGAGGCGCACTACGCGACCCTCCTCGCCGACGTGCAGGCGTACCTCGACGGGCTCGACGAGCTCTTCGTCGAGGACCTCTACTGCGGCGCCGATCCCGACTACCGCCTCTCGTGCCGCTACGTCACGCCCAACGCGTGGCACGCGAACTTCGTCCGCAACATGTTCATCCGCCCCGAGCTCGCGGCGCTCGCGGCCTTCGCCCCCAACTTCTCGATCCTCCACGCCCCCGAGTTCCAGGCGGATCCGGCGCGCCACGGCACGCGCACGAGCACCTTCATCGTGCTCAACCTCGCCAAGCGCACCATCCTCATCGGCGGCACCCGCTACGCCGGCGAGCTCAAGAAGGCGATGTTCACGGTGATGAACTACATGCTCCCCAAGCAGGGCGTCCTCTCGATGCACTGCTCGGCGAACATCGGCCCCGCCGGCGACACCGCGCTCTTCTTCGGCCTCTCCGGCACCGGCAAGACGACCCTCTCGGCGGACCCCGAGCGCGGCCTCATCGGCGACGACGAGCATGGCTGGAGCGCCAACGGCACCTTCAACTTCGAAGGGGGCTGCTACGCCAAGGTGATCAACCTCTCCAAGGAGCAGGAGCCCGACATCTTCGCCACCACCGAGATGTTCGGCACCATCCTCGAGAACGTCGTCCTCGAGCCGGGCACCAAGAAGGTGCGGTTCGAGGACCAGTCGATCACCGAGAACACGCGCGCCTCGTACCCGCTGCACTACATCCGCAACCACGTCCCGTCGGGCCGCGGCGGACACCCGAAGCATGTGGTGTTCCTCACCGCCGACGCCTTCGGCGTGCTGCCGCCCATCGCCAAGCTCACGAAGGAGCAGGCGATGTACTACTTCCTCTCCGGCTACACGGCCAAGCTCGCCGGCACCGAGCGCGGCGTCACCGAGCCGCAGGCGACCTTCTCGGCCTGCTTCGGCGCCGTCTTCCTCGTCTGGCACCCGACCAAGTACGCCGAGATGCTCGGCGAGCTGCTCGACAAGCACGGCGCGCAGGTCTGGCTCGTGAACACCGGCTGGAGCGGCGGCGCCTACGGCGTCGGCTCGCGCATGAAGCTCGCCTACACCCGCGCGATGGTGCGCGCGGCGCTCGCCGGCAAGCTCGACAAGGCGCAGGTGACGCCCGACCCGATCTTCGGCCTCCCCATCCCGTCGGTGATCGACGGCGTGCCGACCGAGATCCTCCAGCCGCGGAACACCTGGAAGGACGGCGCCGCCTACGACCAGCAGGCGAAGAAGCTCGCGGGGATGTTCCAGGAGAACATCAAGAAGTTCGGCGCGGCGGTGTCGGAGGGGATCCTGGGGGCGGGGCCGAAGGGCTGACCAGTGTCCGCTTTTTCCACTGCCACGGCGTGGTGAGTCGTGAGTCGTGAGAGGGGCGGCCTGTCGGCCGCCCCTCCTGCATTTCCCGCATTGCGAGGACCGGTCCCCCTCTCCGAGGGTGTCTGTAGCTTATAGCTCACCACTCACATCTCACCACGCCGTTTCATGCCCACCCTTCGCGATCCGCTGTGGAACAACATCCGCGTCGACGGGCCCTACCTGGCCCTCCTCGACTCGGCCCCGTTCCAGCGCCTCCGCTACGTGCGGCAGCTGGGGCTCGCGCACCTGGTCTATCCGGGCGCGACGCACTCGCGGTTCGAGCATGTGCTCGGCGCCTACCATCTCGCGCGGCTCACCATGCGAGTCCTCGACGATGCCGGGGAGCTCGCGCAGGTGCCGGAGCTCGACCGTCGGCTCGTCGTCGCGGCGGCGCTGCTGCACGACATCGGGCACTACCCCTTCTCGCACGCGCTCGAGGAGATCGGCGTCCCGCATCATGAGCAGGTCGCGGGGCCGCTCATCGCCGAGGGGCCCGTCGGCACGATCCTCCGCCGCGAGTTCTCGACCGACGCCCCCGAGCGCATCCTCGCCCTGGTGCGCGGGACGAGCGACTCGCCGCTGCAGGGGCTCATCTCGGGGTCGATCGACCTCGACAAGACCGACTACCTCAAGCGCGACGCGATGATGTGCGGCGTCGCCTACGGCGAGATCGACGTCGATCGCCTGCGGCACACGCTCACCCTCGTCGCCGACCCCTCGACGGGGCGCGCGACGGTCGGCCTTCGGGAGAAGGGCCTCTCGGCGCTCGAGTCGCTGCTCTTCGCGAAGTACCAGATGTACCGCAACGTCTACTGGCAGCACGCGGTGCGGAGCGCGACGGCGATGTACAAGCGGCTCGTCGAGGACGCGCTCGCGGACGGCCTGCTGCGCGTCGATGCCCTCGCCGGCTACACCGACGAAGGGTTGCTGCACGCGATCGAGCAGGCGGCCGCGCGGGCGGGGCGCACGGCCCCCGCGCTCCTCGGCGCGATCACCGAACGGCGGCTCTACAAACGCGCGATGGAAGCGCCGGCCGCGGCGCTCACGCGGCTCGACCTCGAATGGATCGCCGAGGACCGTACCCGCACGCGGGCCGCCGAGCGCGTCCTCGCGGCGGCGCACGGGCTCGCCGAGGGCGAACTCCTGCTCGACTACCCGCGGAAGGAGCGGATGCTGGGGCTCGACCTCCCCCTGCTCGCGCGCGACGGCACGGTCCGCCGCATCACCGACTCGGGGCTCGCGGGGGCGATCAACCTGCCGATCCTCGCCGAGCAGCTCTACCAGTCGGCGCGATGGCTGCGGGTGTTCACCGTGCGGCGGCTCGAGATCCCGCTCGACGATGTGCTCCGGGTGTTGGCGACGGCTTGACTGCTGACGGCTTCACCACAGAGGGCACAGAGAGCACAGAGAACTGCGGAGAGGTGCCACTGCTTTTCACCACAGGGGGCACAGGGGGCACAGGGGGCGTGGCGGATCCGTCGGGAGCGGTCTTCCCTTCAAGTCCTTTTCTTTGTGGAACTGCAACGGCACACCGATGCCCGGTTTAACCCGATCCCCCGTGTGTCCCCTGTGCCCCCTGTGGTGAAGTCGTTCAGGATCCGCGAGCGCACAACGAAAGAAGGGCTCTCTGTGCCCTCTGTGCCCTCTGTGGTGCCCGCCGTTGCGGTTCACTCGCCAGCAGCAGCCTTCTTCGCCTTCCCGTGCGCATCGGCGAGCATCCGGCCGATCCCGCGGTAGAACTTCGCATCCGCCCCCTTGCCATCCTCGGCCATCGCGAGCGCGCACCGCTCGAGCGCGTAGAGGATGTTGCCGAGGTAGAGCTCCGCGATCCCGCCCACCGTCTCCGGCTGTGGCTGCTGCTCAGACATTCGGGGCGTCGTCGAGCGAATCCACCTGCACCACGATGGCCGTGATGTTGTCGAGGCCCCCTCGGTTGTTGGCTTCGGCGATGAGCGCGTCCACGATGCGGCCGGGGCCCGAGCGCGCGAGCAGCAGCTGCTGCAGGCGGCGGTCGTCCACCATGCCCGTGAGGCCGTCCGACGCGACGAGGAAGACGTCACCCGGCTTCATCGCGCCGGCGTAGATGTCCGCCTCGACCTCGTCGCTCGCCCCGACACAGCGCGTGATCACGTTGCTGTAGGGGTGGTAGCGCGCCTGCTCCGGCGTGAGGAGGCCCGCATCGACCTGCTCCTGCACGTAGGAGTGGTCCTTCGTCACCTGCGTCAGCGCGCCGTCGCGCAGGAGGTAGATCCGCGAGTCGCCGATCTGGCCGATGAGGTAGCCCTCATTGGACATCACGAGCACCGACGCGGTGGTCCCCATCCCCTGCTTGTCCACCTCGGCGAGCATCCGCTCGTAGATGGCGCGATTCGCGTCCTTCAGCGCCTGCGCGACGAGGTTGGCCGCGTGATCCGACTTGACGGACTGGAGCGGGAGCAGCGTGCGCGCGACGATCTGCACCGCCATCTCGCTCGCCACCTCGCCCGCCGCATGGCCACCCATGCCGTCGGCCACGACGAAGACGCCGCGCTGGCCGTCCGCCTCGGCGAAGAAGTTGTCCTCGTTGCCGGAGCGGACCATGCCGACGTCCGTCCGTGCACCCACCTTGATCTGCATCCGCTCAGCGCCCCGCGAGCAGGAGAAGCGAAAGGAGCCCGACACCCGTGCCCGCGAGGGACACGAGGAGGAGGATCACCGCGGCACAACCCTTCTTCTTCTCTTCCGGCGCCTGCGCCATCGCCTTGGCCGCCGCCTGCGAGGCGGCCTGCGACTTGGCGCTCGCCGCCTGCTTCTTGAGCGCGTCGACGTTCACCGCCGCGATCGCGCGCGTGCCGCCGCCCGCATCCTGGGTCGTGGCCACCGGCCGGAAGGTCATCTTGATGCCACCGAATCGCAGGTCGGGCGCCCCTTCCACCCGCACCTCACCCTGCACCCGGCGTCCGCCCACGTAGGTCCCGTTGGTGGACTCCTGGTCCACCACGTACCACCCGTCGGCGCGCTTCTGGATCTTCGCATGCGAGTCGGAGATCGACTCGTCCTTGATCGCGATGTCGTTATGGTCGCCGCGGCCGATGTTCGTCAGCGCGGAATGGAGCTCGAACTTGGTGCCCTTGAGCGGCCCTTCGGCCACGATCTCGAGCGAGGCCAGGGGCTGCCGGCCGGCGGCGGGAGCCGCGGCAGGGGCCGGGGAGGGCGCCGGTGCCGCCTTCGGGGCGGGGGCCGGAGGGGCGACGGGCGCGGCGGCAGGTGCCGCTACGGGCGCCGGCGCCGCCTTGGGCGGCGGCACCATGCCCGGGTGCCCCATCATCGTGATGTCGAGCTGAGGGACGGGCTTCGGCGCGGGCGCCGGGTCCGGCTCGGGGACGGGCGCCGGGGCTGGCGCCGGGGCCGGCGCCTTCGGCGGCGCGAATCCGGGCCCGCCCATCATCGTCACTTCGAGCTGCGCGGCCGAGGGGGCAGGCTGCGGGGCGGCCTTGGCCACGTCCGCGTAGAACCGGAACTCCTCCGCTCCCATCTTGATCACGTCGCCGCGGCCGAGGAGCTGCTCGCCCTGCACGCGCGCGCCGTTCACCCAGACGCCGTTCGTGCTGTGGTCGGTGAGCATGTACCCGTTCGACGCCGGGGCGATGCTCGCATGCTTCCGCGAGATCTCGGTGCTCGCGATCACGACGTCGTTGCCGACCTCGCGGCCGAAGGTCATCCCGGCGTCGGCGACGGCGTACTCGCGGCCGTCCACGAGCGAGACCAGCCGGCCGCCGGTCGCGGTCGTGGGCTTCTTGGGGGCCGAGGAGGGCTTGGCGGCCGCCGCGAGCTTGGCGATGTCCGCCGCGCTCACGAACTGCGTGCTCCCCCCCTTCTGGTCCTCACCCAGCCGCAGCTCGTGTCCAGCGATCTCCACGCGATCGCCATGGAGGAGCGGGCTCGGTTCGACGCCGAGCTGGACGCCGTTCACCGTGACGACCGACCCGGCCGTCCCACGGCGGATCGAGACGCCCTGCTGGCCGACCAGGACGACCGCACTGGTCGAGGGGTCGCCACTCGGCAGCCGGATCTGGGCGCCGTCGAAGGCGCCGATCACGGTCTCGCCCGCCGCGAGCGGGTGCTGGGTATCCTGGAGCTTCAGGTAGGGCATCGGAGGCTGGAAACTACGCCCGGCGTGGGGCGCTCGGCAAGCGTCAAACCCCTGCCGTTGCGGTGGATTCGAGCTCCCCGGCCTGGAGCCGGAAGAGCCGTGCGTACAGGCCACTACGGGCGAGCAGGGCGCGATGTGTCCCGCGCTCCCGGACTTCGCCGTGGTGGAGGACCAGGATCTCGGTCGCCCCGGTGATCGTGCTCAGCCGGTGCGCGACCGCGATGGTCGTCCGACCCTGCATCAGTATCGACAGGCCGCGCTGGATCTCCGCTTCCACCTCGGAATCGACCGCGCTCGTCGCCTCGTCGAGCAGCAGCAGGGCCGGATCGGCGGCGATCGCCCGCGCGAACGAGAGGAGCTGCCGCTCACCGACGCTCACGCTCGCCCCGCGCTCGCCGAGGACGTGGCCGTATCCGGCCGGGAGCCGCTGGATCACCCGATCCGCCCCCACGCGCGCCGCCGCCTGCCGCACCTCCTCGTCCGTCAGCGGCGCCCCCAGCCGGATGTTCCCCGCGACATCCCCGGCGAAGAGGAAGATGTCCTGCTGCACGTACCCGACCACGCGCCGCAGCTCCTCCACCGGCATCGAGCGGATGTCCCGCCCGTCGAGCAGGATCCGCCCGCGCTGCGGTTCATAGAAGCGGAGCAGCAGCGAGATGATGGTGGTCTTCCCCGCCCCCGTGTGCCCCACCAGCGCCAGCGTCTCCCCCGGCCGCACGATGAAGGAGACCCCGCGCAGGACCCAGACCGGCTCGGGACCACTTTCATCCTTCCCCCTTCCCCCTTCATCGCCATACCGAAACCAGACCTCTTCGAACTCCACCGTCACCCCCTGCGTCGCCGCATGCCGCGGCGCCACCGCCGTCACCGTCGCCGTCCCGTCGGCCACCGGCGTATCGAGGAGCGTGAAGATCCGCTCCGAGCTCGCCATCGCCTGCTGGAGCGTGTTGTACTTGTCGCTCAGGTCCTGCAGCGGCTGATAGAACCGCCGCGCCAGCTGGATGAACGCCGCCACCGTCCCCACCGTCAGCGTCCCTGCCTCCACGCGCGGCGCCGCCGCGACGATCAGGCTCGCGAGCGCGACGCTCGTCAGGATCTCGATGATCGGGAAGTAGAGCGCATAGACCGTCACCGACCGCAGGTGCGCATCGAGGTGCGCCCGGTCCAGCGCCGCGAAGCGCGCGGCCTCGTCCGACTCGCGGCTGAACAGCTGCACCACCCGCATCCCGGCGATGCGCTCCTGCAGGAACGCGTTGATCCGCGCGATGCGCGCGCGGATGTCGCGGTACTCGGTGCGCACCCGCAGCCGGAACCACCGCGACGTGTAGAGGATGCCCGGGACCACGAGGTACGCCGCGATCGCCATCCGCCAATCCACCATCACCATCAGCACGGTGATCGCGAGCAGCGTGAAGAGGTCGCCGAGCCCCGCCACCACGCCCGACGTGAAGAGCTCGTTGAGCGACTCGACGTCGCTCGTGACGCGCGTGACGAGCCGGCCCACCGGGTTCCGGTCGAAGAACGGCACCGGGAGCCGCTGCAGGTGCGCGAAGAGCTGGCGCCGGAGGTCGTGCATGATGCGCTGCCCGAGGATCCCCGTCAGCAGCGTCTCGGCGTACGCCGCCGCGATCTGCGTGACGAGCGCGAGCACGAGCAGGAGCGCCGTCGTCCGCACGAGCGCGGCGTCCCCGGCGGGGATCGCCACGTCGATCACGCGACGGGTGAGCAGGGGCGGGGCGAGCTGGAGCGCCCCTTCCACCATCAGGACGACGACCGCCGCGAGGACGATCCGGCCGTAGGGCCGGACGTACGTGAAGAGCCGTCGGGCGAGCCGGGCGTCGAACGCCTTGCCGAGGGCGTCCTCGTCGTGCGGGGAGGCGGGTGCGGTCACCCCCGCAATGTCGCCGCGCGGGCACAGCGGAGGCCACCCCGGACGTTAGATTCCCCGTCGCCCATGGCCATCGCTCCCGACCCGCGCCTCACAGGCCTTCCCGACGCCCTCGCCGGCGAGTTCGAGCTCGAGACGGAGCTCGGCCGCGGCGGGATGGGCGTGGTCTACCGCGCCCGCGACGTCCGGCTCGACCGCCAGGTCGCGCTCAAGGTCCTCCCGCCGGACATCGCCGCGGACGCCGAGGTCCGCAGCCGCTTCCTGCGCGAGGCCCGCACGGCCGGTCAGCTCTCGCATCCGCACATCGTCCACATCCATCGCGCCGACGAGCGGGGGCCCTTCGCCTTCTTCGTCATGGGACTCGTCGATGGCGAGAACCTCGCCCAGCGCGTGCGCGACCGCGGCCCGCTCCCGCCCGCCGAGGCCGTGCGGCACCTGCGCGAAGTCGCATGGGCGCTCGCCTACGCGCACGCGCGCGGCGTGATCCACCGCGACGTGAAGCCCGAGAACATCATGATCGAGCGCGGCACCAACCGCGCGCTCGTCACCGACTTCGGGATCGCGCGCACCGAGCGCTCGGCGAGCCTCACCTCCGAAGGGCACGTGGTGGGGACCGCCCACTACATGAGCCCCGAGCAGGTGCAGGGCGGCGCGCTCGACGGCCGCTCGGACCTGTACGCGCTCGGCTGCGTCGGCTACTTCCTGCTCAGCGGCCGCGTGCCGTTCGAGGGCGACGCGTCCTCGGCGGTCCTCGTCGCGCACGTGACGCGTCCGGCGCCGCCGCTCGTCGGCGTGGCGCCGAACGTGCCGCGCGCCCTCGCCGCGGTCATCGACCGCTGCCTCGCGAAGGACCCGGCGCAGCGATTCGCGTCGGGCGAGGAGCTGGCGGAGGAACTGCGCCGCGCGATCGAGGGCGCGGTCGCGGCGCGCGAGCCGGTGGTGGTGAGCAGCGGCGGCCATCGCGTGCTGTCGGAGGACGAGGCGTCGCTCGTCTGGCGCCGCGCCGCGCAGCTGCAGGCCGAGGCGGCGGCGCGGCTCGAGCGCGAGGCGCGCGCCACGCGCGCGCACGCCGTCGTCGCGTCCGGCACCGATGCGGCGGCGGCCAGCCAGGGCGCGCCGGCCACCTCGACGTATCGCCTGCAGGACGTCGAGTCGGCCGCCGTCGAGGCCGGCATCTCGCAGCGCTTCGTCGCGCTCGCGCTCTCGGAGCTGCCCAAGGACGCCGACGCCCTCTCCGCCGCGGTGGAGGAGGACACGGCGCGCGAACGCGTCGGGCGCGCGATGCTCGGCCGCGTGCAGCGCTCGATCTCGGTCTCGCGCATCATCCGGTCCCCCGCGCGCGAGGTCCTGAAGTCGATCGGCCGCACCTTCCAGGGTGTGCCGTACCGCATGACGCTGCACGACCAGATCGGGGCGCATCCGCTCGACGGGGGCGTGCTCGTCTTCAAGGTCTCGGACATGGACGCGTCCGGGCAGATCAGCTACCCGTTCACCTGGCTGCGGTACGGCCTCGGCGTCACCGAGGTCCGCGCGACGCTGCGCCGGCTCGACAACGACTTCGGCGCCACCGAGGTGACCCTCGTCGCCGACTGCCGTCCCGGCATCGGCGCGAACGTGTGGGGATACGCCGGGATGTCATTCGGCGCCACGGCCGGCACGAGCATCGGGTTCGGCCTCCTCGCCGCGAAGCTGATGGCGCTCACCGGCATCATGGTCGCCTTGCCGATCTCGACGATCGCCGTCGCCACCGGTGCCCTCGCCGTCTCCGGGTCGCGCGCGTTCTATCGCGCCGAAGGCCGATGGGCGACGACCGAACTCGAGAACCTCCTCCGCGCCATCGACGCCACGCTCCGTTCGCGCTCGATCTTCGACGAGGATCCGCCGGTCCTCCCGCCCCCGCCGCGTTCGGGCGGCGGGGACATCGTCGGCCTCTAGGTCCCCGCGTGAAAGACCGCATCGTCGTCCGCGGCGCGCGCCTGCACAACCTGAAGGACCTCGACCTCGAGTTCCCCCGCCGGGCGATCACCGTCATCACCGGCCCGTCGGGCTCCGGCAAGTCGTCGCTCGCGTTCGATACCATCTACGCCGAGGGCCAGCGGCGCTACGTCGAGTCCCTCTCGGCCTACGCGCGCCAGTTCCTCGAGCGGATGCCCAAGCCCGACGTCGACTCCATCGACGGGCTCTCGCCGGCGGTCGCGATCGAGCAGAAGAACCCGACGCGCACCTCGCGCTCCACCGTCGGCACGGCGACGGAGATCTACGACTACTTCCGCCTCCTCTGGGCGCGCGTCGGCCGCACCGTCTGCCCCACCTGCGGCCGCGAGCTCAAGCCCGACTCCGCCGACCGCGCGGCCGAGGCGATCATGGTCGAGCCGCCGGGGACGCGCGTGCATGTCGCGTTCCCGTTCGCGCGCTCGAGCAAGCTCGTGCACACGCGCATCGTGGAGCACCTGCGTGCCAAGGGCTTCGTGCGCGTCATCGCCGACGGCGAGATCAAGCACCTCGACGACCTCGACACCGGCAAGCCGAACCTCGCGAAGGTGAAGGAGCTGCTCGTCGTCACCGACCGGCTCGTCGTGAACGAGGAGATGCGCACACGCCTCGCCGACGCGCTCGAGACCGCCTTCGCGCAGGGGGACGGCGACGCGGTGGTGGTGCTCGAGGACGGGCCGGCCGCCGCGCCGGGCGAGCGCCCGCTCCCGCGCGTGCTCCGCTACACGACGACCTTCCGCTGCCCCAACGACGGCCACGTCGCGCCGGCGCCGTCGCCGCAGCTCTTCTCGTTCAACAACCCCCGCGGCGCCTGCGGCACCTGCAACGGCTTCGGCGCGACGCTGGAGTACGACGAAGCGCTCATCGTCCCCTACCCCGACCGCTCGCTCCGCGACGGCGCGCTCGACCCCTGGACCGCGCCGCGCTACGACAACAAGCGCCGCGCGACGGCCGAGTTCGCCAAGAAGGAGGGGATCCCGCTCGACACGCCCTGGCGCGACCTCACGAGCGCCCAGCGCGAGCGGATGCTGCGCGGCAAGGCCAAGGGGTACGTCGGGATCTTCCCGTTCCTCGAGGCGCTGGAGCCCAAGAAGTACAAGCAGTACATCCGCGTCTTCCTGCGGAAGTACCAGACGGCGCAGGTCTGCGCGACCTGCGGCGGGACCAAGCTGCAACAGGACGCGCTCAACGTGCGCATCGGCGGCCGCACCATCGCCGAGGTCGCGGCGATGCCGGTGGGGCTGCTCAAGCCGTGGGCCGACGCGCTCGCGCTCTCGCCGCAGGAGACCGAGATCGCCGCGCACATCCTCCGCGAGGCGCGCGACCGGATCGCGTTCCTCTGCGACGTGGGGCTGACCTATCTCAGCCTCGACCGCGCCACGCGCACCCTCTCCGGCGGCGAGGCGCAGCGCATCGGCCTCTCCAACTCCCTCGGCGCGCGGCTGGTGGACACGCTCTACGTGCTCGACGAACCGAGCATCGGGCTGCATTCGCGCGACCTCGGCCGACTGCTCGGGCTGCTCGAGCGCCTGCGCGAGGGCGGCAACACCGTCCTCATGGTGGAGCACGACCTCGAGGCCATGCGCATGAGCGACTGGATGCTGGAACTGGGGCCCGGCGCCGGCGAGAAGGGCGGACAGCTGGTGTTCAGCGGTCCCACGTCGACGGCGACCGAGAGCCCGCTCACCGGCCAGTACCTCACCGGCGCGAAGGTCATCCCGTTGCCGGAGAAGCGCCGGCGCGCCGGACCGCAGTGGCTCACCATCACCGGCGCGCGCGAGCACAACCTGCGGCACGTGAACGCGCGCATCCCGCTCGGCACCCTCACCGTCTTCACCGGCGTGAGCGGATCGGGGAAGAGCACGCTCGTGCACGACGTGCTCTATCGCGCGCTCGAGCAGAAGCTCACCGGCGAGCACACCGCCAAGCAGCACCTCGGCGAGAAGGTGGGCGCGTACGACGCGATCACCGGCTGGGAGGCGATCGACGAGGTCGTGCTCGTGGACCAGGAGCCGATCGGCCGGTCGCCACGCTCCAATCCGGTGACCTACGTGAAGGCCTTCGACGAGATCCGCCGGATCTTCGCCGAGGTCCCGCTCGCGCGGCAGCGGCGCTACACGGCGGGCACCTTCTCGTTCAACGTGAAGGGCGGCCGCTGCGAGACCTGCGAAGGGGCCGGGGCGATCGAGGTGGAGATGGTCTTCATGGCCGACGTCTTCCTCCCCTGCGAGACCTGCGGTGGGACCCGCTACAAGCCCGAGGTCCTCGACGTGACCTACTTCGGGAAGCGGATCACCGACGTCCTCGAGATGACGGTGGACGAGGCGATCCGGTTCTTCCCGCGGGAGGAGAAGCTCGGCCAGGCCCTCTGGCAGATCCAGCAGGTTGGGCTGGGCTACCTGCGGCTGGGGCAGGCCGCGACGACCCTCTCGGGGGGCGAGGCTCAGCGCCTCAAGATCGCCCGGGAGCTGGCCTTCGCCGCCAAGAAGGGGGGCCGGAAGCTCTACGTGATGGATGAGCCGACCACCGGCCTCCACCCCCGGGACATCGAG
Source organism: Gemmatimonadaceae bacterium (assembly GCA_044229035.1). Classification (GTDB taxonomy): domain Bacteria; phylum Gemmatimonadota; class Gemmatimonadetes; order Gemmatimonadales; family Gemmatimonadaceae; genus Pseudogemmatithrix. Next base: position 17,909 of record JBGATT010000067.1, read on the forward strand.
GTCCTCTGCGGGGTCCTCGACCGCCTGGTGGAGAACGGGCACACGGTGGTGCTCATCGAGCACAACCTCGACGTGATCAAGCGGGCGGACTGGATCGTGGACCTGGGCCCCGAGGGCGGGGACGGCGGGGGTCAGGTGATCGCCGAGGGCACCCCCGAGCAGGTGGCGAAGGTCGCGGGCTCGCACACCGGTCGCTACATCGCCCCGCTCCTGAAGCGGTAGCTTAAGGGAGCAGGACGCGGGACCACTTCCCAGAGGACACCATGGCGAGCAAGAAGAAGCAGGTGAAGAAGGCGAAGAAAGCGGCGAAGCGGACGACGAAGAAGGTCGTGAAGAAGGCGAAGACCGCGTCGCGCAAGGCCGCGAAGAAGGGCAAGCAGGTCGTCGCGCGCGCGAAGAAGGCCGCGACGTCCGCCCGCGCCAAGATGAAGAAGGCCGCGAAGAAGGGCGCCTCGAAGGTCCGCGCGAAGGCGAAGAAGGCCGTGAAGGCCGTGAAGCGCGCGGCCACCAAGGCGAAGGCCGTGCAGAAGAAGGTCGCCAAGCGCACCGCCCCCGCACGCGCGAAGGCCGTGGCGAAGGTCGCCGCCGTGACGGCCGCGGTCGTCGCCCCCGTGGTCGCCGCGGTCGAGACGATGCGCGCACCCGAGCCGGCTCCGGCACCGGCGATGGACGCTCCGCCCGCGCACCCCATCCAGATGTAGGCGGAAGGCTGAAGGGTGAAGGATGAAAGCGAGGGACAGGATCCCGCATCCCGTCCCTCGCTTTCATCCTTCACCCTTCAGCCTTCATCCGCCGTCATTCGTGCCGTATCGCATCGATCGGCGACAACCGACTCGCCCGCAACGCCGGATAGAGCCCGAACACCAGCCCGATCGCCACCGAGAGTCCCGCCGCGACGAGGATCGTCGAGGGCGTGACCGCCGCCTGGATCGGCGCCTTCGTCTGGACCCGCATGAACCAGGCGACGCCGAACGCGATCCCGAGGCCCAGCGCGACGCCCACCGCGGCACCGGCGCTCGTGATCGCCACCGACTCCGCGAGGAACTGCCGCAGGATGTCGCGGTCGCGCGCCCCCGTCGCCTTGCGGATGCCGATCTCCCGCGTGCGCTCCGCCACCGCCGCGAGGAGCACGTTCATGATCCCGATGCCTCCCACCAGCAGCGACACGCCGGTGATCGCCCCCATCAGCATCTTGAAGAGCAGCATCCCCTTCGTGATCTCGTCCAGCCAGCGCTGATTCGTCTCCACCGTCGCGCGGTCCTTCCATTTCTCGCCGAAGCGCGCGGCCATCCAGCGCTCCGCGCCGACCTTGATGCTGTCCACGTCCTCGAGGCGCGCGGCGACGAGGGTCATCGACGGCGCGCGCGTCCCCACGATCGCACGCCCCGCGTCGTCCACCGGCACGAAGGCCGCGAGCGGTGCCGCCTCCGCCCGGCCGCCGGCCACCACGCCGATCACCGTGTGCGGGTTCCCGTTGAGCAGCACCGCGCGACCCACTGCCGTCGCCGGCGCGAGTGAATCGCCGGCCACGACGCCGGCCGCGCGCGCGTTGAGCACCACCACCGCGGTGTCGGTGTCGGCGAAGACCCGCCCCGCGACGACCTTGGTCGCCGTGTCGGCCCAGTCGCTCGCGAGCATCCCCATCACACCGAAGCCGCGCGGCGGCGCGTCGGGCGCGAGGGTCACCATCGCTGCACCCATCGTCACCAGCGACAGGCGCGCCTCCCCTTCCACCGCCTCGGCGAGCGCGGCCGCGTCGGCCCGCGTGAAGGTGATGATGTCCGTCCGCCGGACGAACTGGCCGTCGATGTTGGCGTTGAGCCGCGGCGCGACCGCGACGCCCATGATGTCGGTCTTGTCCTCGATCTCCTTCCGCGCGAAGGCCTCCATCCCGTCCCCCATGGACAGGACCGAGACCATCGCCCCGACGCCCATGACGACGCCGAGCGTCGAGAGGAGGGTCCGGAGGAGGTTGGCGCGGAGGGCTTCGAAGCCCACGGCGAGGGAGTTCCGGGTGGAGATCGGCATGCGCGGGGGGTGGCGGGACGTCCGCCGGGCGGCGCCCGGGGTGCCCGGGAGCGTACGGTGGGCCGGTGACCGCCGTTTCGTGGGGCGGCAGGGTTGAATGCCCCCGGGTGCCCGGCTACTTTTCCCGGTCTAGGCCGCGTAGCTCAGCTGGTAGAGCAGGTGACTGTTAATCACCGGGTCACAGGTTCGAGTCCTGTCGCGGTCGCTCAGGTCAAAAGGGTCAGCCATCGGCTGGCCCTTTTGCGTTCCCGCCACCGAGTGGCGACCCGGGCAGTGCGCCTCCAAGTTCCGCTGGTCCGCACGCGCCGCCGACCCCCGCCGACCCGCCGATGCCCCTGCTCCGCCGCCTCGCCCTCACCGTCGCGCTCCTCGCCCCCGCCGTACTCCCGGCGCAGGCCGCCCCCACCCCGCTCGACCGCCGCATCGACTCCGTCTTCGCCGCCTTCAGTCGCACCAATACGCCGGGCTGCGCCGTGGGCGTCGATCGCGGCAACGCCCCGCTCGTACGCCGGGCATACGGCATGGCGAACCTCGAGGCCGGGACGCCCTTCACCATGGGCACCATCTCCGAGAGCGGCTCCACCGCCAAGCAGTTCGTCGCCGCCGCCCTCGTCATGCTCGCGCTCGACGGCGTCCTCTCGCTCGACGACGACATCGTGCAGTGGATCCCCGAGGTGCGCGGCATCGGCAAGCGCATCACCGTCCGCCAGCTCCTCAGCCACACCAGCGGCCTCCCCGACCGCTACGCGCTCCACGACGTCGAGGGCCGCCCCGCCGGCGAGGTCGATCATCCCAACACCGAGGTCATGGCGATCGTCGCGAAGCTGCGCGACCTCAACTTCGACCCCGGCGAGGACTTCCTCTACAGCAACACCGGCTACGTCGTCGCCGTCGCCGTGCTCGAGCGCGCGAGCGGACAGTCGCTCCAGCGGTTCTCGCAGGAGCGCATCTTCGGCCCGCTCGGCATGACCTCCACGCGTTGGCGCGAGGATCATCGCGTCGTGGTCAGCGGACGCGCCCCCGCCTACAGCGGCACGCCGCTCACCGGCTATCGCAATGACCATCCCTTCACGCGCGTGTTCGGCAGCGGCGGCCTGCTCCTCACCATCGACGACTTCCTCAAGTGGTCGGGCGCGATGCAGCGCGGCGAGGGACGGTGGGGGCAGATCCGCGACTCGCTCAGCGCCGTCGTCAAGCTCAACGATGGCACCGCCATCACGTACGGGCTCGGCGTCACCACCGACACCTGGCGCGGCGTGACGCGCGTCTCGCACACCGGCTCCACCGGCGGATACCGCGCCGCGCTCTATCGCTTCCCCGACCAGGCGACGTCGGTCGCGCTCCTCTGCAACATCGGCGCGGCCAACCCGGGCGCGCTCGCGACCAGCGTCGCCACCATCGTCCTCGGCGAGGCCCTCGCGCCCGTGGTCGCCGACGCGACCCCGACGATCGCCGTCGCACCCGAGGCGCTCGCCGCGATCGCCGGCCGCTATCGCTCCGCCCGCACCGAGGAGGTGTTCGTGCTCGAGGTGCGCACCGGCCAGCTCGTGGACAGCCTCACCGGCGTCGTGTTCCTCCCGCGCGGGGCGGATCGCTTCCGGGCGCGCGGCGGCCAGATGGAGTTGCAGCTGACGCCGGACGGCGCGCGCATGGGCCTGCGCACCACGGCGCCAGCCGCGCGCGCGAACGACTTCGCGCGCGTCGAAGCCCCTGACGTCTCCGCCGCCGCGCTCGCCGCCTACGCGGGCACGTATCGCAGCCCCGAGCTCGGGGCGAGCTTCACGCTCGTCGTGCGCGATGGCGCGCTCGTGCTCGACCAAGGGTGGCGCGGCACCGGGCGGCTCGGCGCGCTCTATCGTGACGGCTTCACCATGCCGGGCGGCGAGATCATCCGCTTCACGCGCGATGCGCGCGGACGCATCACGGGGTTCGTCGCGTGGGCGGGACGGGTGCGCCACCTGCGGTTCGAGCGCGAGGCGGCAGGGGGCCGGTCCGCCCGTTGATTGACAAGTGAACTGTCCGCTCCGACAATTGCGGGAGCCACTCGCCGGCTCCCCCGATTCTCGGAGATGAGAGGACCGTGAACACCCCCTTGAGACTCCTGCCCGTGGCGCTGCTCGTCGCGGGCGGCAGCATCGCCCAGGCGCAGCCGCTCCACATCCCGGACTCGCTGCCGCCCGGCGTCACCGCCGCGATGGTCACGCGCGGCCGCGAGATCTTCCGCGGCAAGGGCAACTGCTACACCTGCCATGGCCCCGAGGCGCGCGGGCTCCTCGGCCCCAATCTCACCGACGCCGAGTGGTGGCACGCCGAGGGGAGCTATCTCGCGATCCTCGAGCGCATCAACTCGGGCGTGCCGCTCAGCCAGTCCCGGCGTGGCGTGGCGATGCCGCGGCGTGGCGGGTCGAACATCAACGACCATGAGGTCCAGTCGGTCGCCGCGTACGTCTGGCGCATCAGCCATCCGCGCGACTCGCTCCCGGCGCCGCTCACGCGCGAGATGGTGGAACTCGGCCAGAAGCTCTTCGTCGGCGCGGGCCGCTGCTCCACCTGCCACGGTGCCGACGCGCGCGGCAACATCGGCCCGAACCTCATGGACGACCAGTGGATCCATGTGCGCGGGAGCTATCTCGCGATCGTGGGCACCGTCGTGAGCGGCGTGCCCTCGGCGCGTTCGCGTGTCTCGGTGGAGATGCCCGCGCGCGGCGGCGGCTCGCTCACCGACGCGGAGGTCTACGACGTGGCCGCGTACGTCTGGTCGCTGGGGCGGCGGCGCTGACCTTTCGCTGAAGGTCGCCGGAGGGAACCGGCCTCGATCCGCCGACGTTCGGACCGAATGACCACCTCCAAGCAGTCCCTCGAGACCGCCGGCGCCTTCGTCATCCTCGGCGGAGCCGGCGGTCTCGGGCGTTCCATCGCGGAGGCGCTCGCGGCGGACGGGGCGCGGCTCCTGCTCGCCGGTCGCGCGCTCGACCGGCTCTACCCCGTCGCCGACGCGCTCGGCGCGACGGCGCACGAATGCGACGCGACGAGCTTCGCCGAGGTGGAGGCGCTGCTCACCGAGGCCCGCGGGCGCCATGGCCGCGTCGCCGGCGTCGTGAACGCGGTCGGCTCGATCCTCCTCAAGCCGGCGCATCTCACGAGCGAGGCCGAGCTCGACGAGACGCTGCGACTCAACCTGCGCACCGCCTTCGCGGCGGTCCGCGCCGCCGCGCGCGTCATGACCGACGGCGGGAGCGTCCTCCTCTTCTCCAGCTCGGCCGCGGAGACGGGGCTCCCCAACCACGAGGCGATCGCCGCCGCGAAGGGCGCGGTGAGCGCGCTCGTGCGGAGCGCGGCCGCCACCTACGCGCCACGCCGCCTCCGCATCAACGCGATCGCGCCGGGGCTCGTGGACACGCCGCTCGCGGCGCGCATCACCGGGAACGCCAAGTCGCTCGAGGTCTCGACGGCGATGCATCCGATGGGTCGGATCGGGACGCCGGCGGACATCGTCGCCCCCGCGCGGTGGCTGCTCGATCCGGCGAGCGATTGGGTGACGGGGCAGGTCATCGGCGTCGATGGCGGGATGAGCGCGCTCCGGCGGTAGCGGCGCCCCTTCCCTAGATTGGCCGCATGGCCACTTTCGTCGCCCTCCTCCGTTCCATCAACGTCGGCGGCACCGGCAAGCTGCCGATGGCCGACCTCCGCAAGCTCGGCGAGCGCTGCGGCTTCACGAACGTGAAGACCTACATCGCGAGCGGGAACGTGGTCCTCGACGCCACGGTGTCCGCGGCGCAGGTGAAGGCCAAGCTCGAGGCCGCGCTGCTCAAGCCCATGGGGAAGCCCTGCCTCGTGTTCGTCCGCACCGCTGACGAGCTGGAGGCGGCGCTCGCGGCGAACCCGTGGCCCGACGCGAACCCCAGCCGGACGATCATCACCTTCCTCGATACCGCGCCGCCCAAGGATGCGATCAAGGGCTGGCCGATCCCCGGCAAGGAGCAGATGGCGCTCATCGGCCGCGAGCTCCATCTGCATTTCCCTGACGGACAGGCCGACACCAAGCTCAAGGTCCCCTTCGCCGACATCGGGACCGGACGTAACCTCAACACCACGCGCGCCCTGCTCGCACTCGCTCGCGACCGCGAATAGCTTTCCTCCATGACCGCCTCCGCCTCCCCGCTCGTCGGCGTGATCATGGGCTCGAAGTCCGACTACGAGCACCTGGCCCCCGCGATCGAGATCCTGCAGCACCTCGGCGTCCCTTACGAGGCGAAGGTCGTCTCGGCGCACCGCACGCCCGACTACATGTTCGAGTACGCGAGCGAGGCCGAGTCCCGCGGCCTGCTCGTGATCATCGCCGCCGCCGGCGGCGCGGCGCACCTCCCCGGCATGGTCGCCGCGAAGACGCTCGTGCCCGTGCTCGGCGTGCCGGTCAACGCCACCGCGCTCAACGGCCTCGACGCGCTCCTCTCCATCGTGCAGATGCCCGCCGGCGTCCCCGTCGGCACGCTCGCCATCGGCAAGCCGGGCGCGACGAACGCCGCGATCCTCGCCGCCGAGATCGTCGGGTCGCACAGGCCCGAGGTGCGCGAGAAGCTCCGCGCCTGGCGCGCGAGCCGCGCCGCCGACGTCCGGTCGCAGACCCTCCCATGACCCGCACGCCCGTCCCACCGGGCGCGACGATCGGCTTCCTCGGCGGTGGCCAGCTCGGACGCATGACGGCGATGGCCGCACGCACGCTGGGCTACGACGTGCGCGTGCTCGACCCCGAGCACGACTGCCCCGCGCGTCACGTCGCCAACCACACGATCACCGCCAAGTGGGCCGACGCCGACGCGGCGCGCGAGCTCGCGACCGGCTGCGCCGCGGTGACGCTCGAGATCGAGCAGATCCCGCGCCCGTCGCTCGAGGCCGCGGCCTCGCAGGCGCCGCTCTGCCCGCCCATCGACGCGGTCTACGTGATCCAGGAGCGCGCGCGGCAGAAGGAATGGCTCGCCGCGAACGGCTTCCCGCTCGGCGCGTTCCGCACCGTGCGGCACTCGACCACCACCGCCGACGCCGTCGCCGCGCTCGGCCCGAGCATCGTGAAGAGCGCGATGGGTGGCTATGACGGGCGCGGCCAGGTGCGCGTGCGCACGCCCGACGAAGGTCGCGCCGCCTTCGAGTCGCTTGGCGCGCCGGTCTGCGTCGTCGAAGCCTTCCTCGACATCCAGACCGAGTTGAGCGTGCTCGTTGCGCGCCGCGCCGACGGCGAGGCGGTGGCATATCCCACGTCGCGCAACGTGCACAC
>JBGATT010000068.1:0-16284 GCA_044229035.1 Gemmatimonadaceae bacterium
GGTGCCGCGGGGTTCGGGAGCGCGCTCGTCGCCCGCGCCGCCGGCGGGCAGGACGCGGCGCAGAACTTCGCGCCGATGGAGCAGGGGGCGTACCGTCCCACGCTCCGGCCCGACAAGCCCGGCGCGACGCCGAAGCTCACCGACGAGCAGCGCGATGCACTGGAGCACCGCATCAAGTGCCAGTGCGGCTGCATCCTCGACGTCTACACCTGCCGCACGACGGACTTCACCTGCCAGGTCTCGCCGGCGATGCACCGCGACGTGATGCGGCTCATCGCGGGCGGCTACGATGGCGACGAGATCCTCGCGGCCTTCGTCGAGACGTATGGCGAGGTCGCGATGACGGAGCCCAAGAAGGAGGGCTTCAACTGGGCGGGCTACTTCGCGCCGAGCGTCGCGCTCGCGACCGGCGCGGTGCTGCTCACGGTGCTGGTACGGAAGTGGACGGCCGAGTCGCGGGTCGCGGCGGCAGCGCGCGCGTCGGTGCCCGGTGCCGCGATCCCGGGGATGAGCGACGAGGATCGTGCCCGCCTCGATCGCGCGCTGCGCGAGGACGCCTGAGATGCTGCCCCTGATCGTCGGGACGCTGCTCGCCGTCGGCGCGCTGCTCTACGTGCTGGCGCCGCTGCTCCGCGGGACGGGCACGCATGTCCGCGGGTCGTACGTGCCGGAACTCGCACCGGAGGCGAGCGCGCTGGAGGCGCTGCGCGAGATCGAGTTCGACCAGGCGACGGGGAAGCTCTCGCCCGAGGACTACTCGACGCTCAAGGCCACGTATGCGCCGCGCGCGCTCGCCGAGCTGCAGGCGCGTGAGTCGGCGGGCGGGCCGGGCACGGCCGATCCCGATGCCATCGACGGCACCATCGCGGGAAGCGCCGGCGCGGCGGACGCCGCCGAACGCTTGATCGCGCGGATGAAGTCGCGGGGCACGAGCTGTCCCACGCACGGGCCGCGCCCCGAGTCGGACGCGCTCTACTGCTCCGACTGTGGCACCTACCTCGCCGGCGCCTGCCTCCGTTGCGGGGCGGCCGTCACCGATGCCCACTCCCGCTTCTGCGGCGAGTGCGGGGCCGCACTCGCCGCCTAGTCCTCGAGTCCCTACTGGATCGGCCGCGTCGGCATCGGCGGCGGCGTGTTGCCGGTGAGGAAGTCGAGCGCGAGCGAGCTCAGGGTGCGCACCCCGGCGGGGAGCGCGGACTCGTCGGCGAAGAAGTAGGGCGAGTGGTTCTGCGCGACCGTGCGCCAGTCCTGGTCGCGCGGGGTGACGCCCAGGAAGACGAACACGCCCGGGACCTTCGCCTGGAAGACCGAGAAGTCCTCCGAGCCCGTCACCAGCGGCGCGACGGAGACGCGGTCCGCGCCGACCGCGCGCTCGATCGACGGTGCCATGCGGCGGGTGAGGGCCTCGTCGTTCGCGGTCACGCCGTACCCCGCCTCGAGGCTCACGGTGGCCGTCGCACCCGCGCTCGAGGCGATGTCCTCGGCGATGCGCTTCACGCTCGCCAGGATGAACTCGCGCTGCGCCGCGTCGAAGGTCCGGATGGTGCCGCTCAGCACCACGGAGTCGGGGATGATGTTGTCGCGGATGCCGCCATGGAACTGCGCGACGGTCACGATCGCCGGTGTCTGCGTGATGTTGATCTGCCGGCTGACGATGGTCTGCAGCGCGAGCACGATCTGCGAGCCGACGACGATGGGGTCAACGCCGCCCCACGGCGCCGCGCCATGCGTCTGCTTCCCCTTGATCTTGATGTTGAGCGCGTTGCCGCCGGCCATCGTCGGGCCCCCGCGGAAGATCACGTTGCCCGCCGGGCCCGGCCACACGTGCAGGCCGAAGATCGCCTCCACCTTGGGGTTCTCGAGCGCGCCGTCGGCGATCATCGGCTCCGCCCCGCCAGGGCCCTCTTCGGCCGGCTGGAACAGGAACACCACGGTGCCGGGCAGTTGCGCCTTCATCCCGGCGAGCACTTCCGCCGCCCCCATGAGGATCGCGACGTGGTTGTCGTGGCCGCAGGCGTGCATCACGCCCACCTCGTTGCCGTTCCAGGTCGTGCGCACGCGTGACCGGAACGGCAGGTCCGTCATCTCGGTCACGGGGAGACCGTCCATGTCGGCGCGCAGCGCGACGACCTTGCCCGGCTTCCCGCCGCGCAGCACGCCGACGACGCCGGTGCCGCCGACCTTCTCGCGCACCTCCATACCCAGCGACCGCAGATGCGCCGCGACGAGCGCCGCGGTGCGGGTCTCCTGCATGCCGAGCTCGGGATGCTCATGGATGTCGCGCCGCCAGGCGACGACGCGCGCATTCACCTCGGCGGTGCGACGATCGAGTTCGGCGTAGAGGCGCGAGGCTTGGGCGTGGAGCCCGGACGGCAGCAGGAGCGCCGTCGCGGTCGCGAGGGAACGGAGGAGGGCGGAGCGTGCGCGCATCGTCGGGTGGGTGGGGGTTCGCCTGCTCCCGGAACCTGCGCCTGCCCGGAGCCACGCGGAAGGGGTTCGCGTACGGAGCCTCGCGTCCGGGCGTGGCATCGTGTGCCGGGACACGACAGATTCCCGACACCTCCCCCGGGGTCCACATGCATCCGCAGATCCAGTCCCTCCTCGACGAGCTCACCGCCGTCCGCGCACGCTGGGCGCGTCTCTCCGCCGCGACCCCCGACGACCGCTGGGCCGTCCGCGCCCATCCCGAGTCCTGGTCGGTCGCCGAGTGCATCGCCCACCTGAACCTCACGGCGCGCGCGATGCAGCCGTTGCTCGAGGCCGCCACCGAGCAGGCGCGCCCCCGCGGTCCCTTCTCCGGCACCATGAAGCGCTCGATGTTCGGCGCCGTGCTCAGCTCGATGGTGGGGCCGCTCATGCGGCTCGGCTCGCTCCGGCTCGGCCGCGTGCGGACGCCGCCGGCCTTCGTCCCTACCGGTGACGAGCCGCGCGCGACCATCAGCGGCGAGTTCGAGCGGCACCTCGCGTCGCATGAGGCGGCCCTCCACGCGGCCGACGGCCTCCCCCTCCATCTGGTGACGGTGGCATCGCCGTTCGTCTCCGGCGCGCAGTACGATGCCTACTCCGCGTGGCTCGTGCTGGTGCGACACTGCCATCGGCATCTCGACCAGGCGGAGCGGGTCTGGTCCGCCTGACCGGCGCCGCCTAGGCGCTCCGCGCGAGCGACCCGCTCCCCTCGTCGATCGCGAGCGCGACCTTCTCCGCCGTCGTGGCCGCACTCTCCAGCAGCGGGATCCCGGGGCCGAGGTACGAGCCGCAGAACCAGAGCCGCCGCCCGTGCTGCGCATGGAGCATCGCCATCTCGCGGGCCCCGACGAGCGAGGCCGCGTTCACCACCGGCCGCTCGAAGCGCGAGCGTGCCCGCACCGAATCGGGGTGCGGGTCGCGGATGGGATTCCACGTCTGGAACACGGGTGAGGCGTCGCGAAGCGCGGGCTGCACGCGGTTCATCCAGATGGTCGCCATCGGCTTGTCGTGCTCCGGGCTCTGGATGAGGTTGACCGGCGCCCAGTGCCGGCGCTCCGTCGGGGCGAGGCGCGCGTCGGTGTGCACCGCGACCTCGCTCGACTCGTAGGCGAAGCGCTCGAGCGCGTCACGCTCGCGGCGGTATCCGGCGTCGAGCATCGCGGCGGCTTGGTTCGCTTGCGTCGCCACCACCACGTGGTCGAAGCGCTGCTCGCCGCCCTCCCACGCGATCCGCACGCCGTCCGGTGCGGGTCGGATCGCGCGGACGCTCACCCCGCAGCGCACCTCGGCGAGCGGCGCGGTGAGCCGCGCGACGACCTCGCGCGTGCCGTGCACCACGCGGCGCACGCCGCCGAACGTGAGACCGCGCGTGAGGTACTCGAGGATGACGCGCGCCGGGTAGGCGCGGACCGCCGCGTTGGAGCAGGTGCACACGGCGGCGAACGTCGGGATGAGGAACCCTTCCGCGAACTCGTGCCCCAGCCCGCTGCGGTCGAGCCAGGAGCCGAGCGGTTCCTCGTCGTCGCCCAGGCGGCGCAGCTCGGCCGGCGCCATCCGGAAGAACCGGATGAGGTCGCGATTGATGCGCATCGCGGCGCCGCCGAGCGGGAAGGCGGGGAGGGGGACCGAACGCCCGCCCACCAGCCAGTTGGCGTAGCGGTAATAGACCGGCCCGTCGAGCCGGCTGAACGCCCCCGCGTAGTTCGTCCGCTCCAGCTTCACGCCCAGCCGGTGATACAGCGCGATGAGCGTGGGATAGTACCCCTCGTAGATCACGCGCAGCGGCACGTCGATGCGGAACGACTGCCCGTCGTGCGGCAGGTCGAGCGAGTGCGCATCCATCCCGGCCACCGCATGCCGCTCGATGAGCGTCACGCGGTGGCGGGCGCTCAGCCGCCACGCGGCCGAGAGTCCGGCGATGCCGCCACCCACGACCGCCACTTCCATCCCGATGCGCACGCGGGCAACGCTCCTTGAGGTGTCGGGTACGAACGTGAAAGGTGCGCTCCGCGTGCCCGGAGCGGTATCCACGTCCCGGCGCTACATTCGCCTTCCGCCATATCGCCAGCGCCGCCCCGCTTCTCCGCGTACTCCGAGGATCATGGACGCCCTGCTCACCTTCCTCCTCAAGCATCCGGCGCGCGTCTGGGAGCGAGGGGAGCTGGTGTGGAGCCCGGTGGTCCCGGGGTGGGCGCTCGGCGCGGTGGCCCTGCTCGCCGTGGCGGTCGGGGTGGGCGGATACCTTCGGGTGCAAGGACTCGGCCGCGCGCATCGCGCCGGGTTGGCCGCGCTCCGCACCACGGCGTTGCTCATCGTCGTCGCCTGTCTCGCGCGTCCGACGCTCGTCGTCGCGAGCGCCGTGCCCCAGCGCAACGTCCTCGCCGTGCTGCTCGACGACTCGCGCTCCATGGCGCTCAAGGACGGCGGCGACGAGTCCCGCGCCGCGGCCACGGAGCGGGTCTTCGCCGACTCCGCGGCGCTCGTGCGCGCCCTCGCCGACCGGTTCGCCCTCCGCTTCTATCGCTTCGCCGCCGACGTCCGGCCGGCGTCGAGCGCCGGAGGGCTCCGGACGCTCGGCACGCGCACCGACGTGGCGGGCGCGCTCGACGGCGCGCGGCAGGAACTCGCGGGCACACCGATCGCGGGGATGGTCGTCGTCACCGATGGGGCGGACAACGCCGGACGCGAGTTGGACCCCGCGCTCCTCGCGCTCAAGGCGCGCCGGATCCCCGTCTTCACCGTCGGCGCCGGCCTCGAGCGCTTCCCGCGCGATGTCGCGATCGAACGCATCACGCTGCCCGCGCGACCCCTGCAGGGCGCCAACCTTCTCGTGGACGTGACGTTGCGCCTCCGCGGCGTCGCCGGCGAGCGACTGGTCCTCACCGCCGAGGCCGATGGGCGCGTGGTGGGCACCGAGACCGTCACGCTCCCCGCGCGCGAGGAGTCGATGCGCGCGCGCGTGCGGCTCGCGCAACTGGAGCCCGGCACGCATCGCATCTCGGTCCGCGCCGCGGCGCTCGAGCGCGAGACGATCCCCGAGAACAACGAGGCGCATGGGGTGGTGCAGGTGCGCGAAGGCCCCGACCGGATCCTCTACGTGGAGGGCGAGCCACGCTACGAACTCGGCTTCATCCGTCGGGCCGTCGCGACCGACAGCGCGCTCAACCTCGTCGTGCTGCTCCGCAGCGCGGAGCAGAAGTACCTCCGCCTCGGTGTGCGCGATTCGCTCGAGCTCGCCGGCGGCTTCCCCACCAAGCGCGAGGAGCTCTTCGCGTATCGCGGCATCGTGCTCGGCAGCGTGGAGGCGTCGTTCTTCACGCCCGACCAGCTGCGCATGCTCGCGGAGTTCGTGAGCGTGCGCGGAGGAGGCCTGCTCGCGCTGGGTGGCCGCGCCGCCTTCGCCGAGGGCGGGTTCCGCGGCACGCCGGTGGCCGAGGTGCTGCCGATCGCGCTCGATCGCGCGCCGCGCGAGGCCGAGGGGCCCGCCGTCGAGTTGCGCCTCCGTCCCACCGTGGCGGGCTTCTCCCAGCCGGCACTGCAGCTCGGGGCAACCGACTCGGCGACGGTGCAACGCTGGGACTCGCTCCCCGCCATCACCATCGTCAATGCGCTGGGGTCGTTGCGGCCCGGTGCGACGGCGCTGCTCACCGGGCGGCGCGCGGGGGAGAGCATCGACCAGCCGGTCTACGCCACGCAGCGCTTCGGGCGCGGGCTCGCCGGGATCTTCGCCCCGCAGGACAGCTACCTGTGGAAGATGGACCCGCGCACGCCGGTCGAGGACCTCACGCACGAGACGCTCTGGCGGCAGCTCGCGCGCGCGCTCACCGAGGAGGCGCCCGACCGCGTGGAGGTGACGGCCGTGCCGACGCGCGTCGCGCCGGGCGAGCCGGTGGACCTCCGCGTGCGCGTCGCGGACGAGCGCTTCAATGACATCAATGACGCGGCGGTCGTCGCGACGGTGCGCGCGCCGAGCGGGCGCGTGAGCGAGGTGCCGCTCGAATGGGCGCTCGCCGAGAACGGCGTCTACACGGGCCGCTTCGTCGCCGACGAGGCGGGCGTCTACGCCGTCGGGGCGGAGGCGGTGCGGGGCGCCGACACGACGCGTGGTCCCGACGCCGCGCTCCTCGCGGACGACGCGGGGGCCGATGTCGAGCAGGCCGAGCTCAGGGCACCGCTCCTGCGGCGCATCGCGCAGGAGACCGGCGGCCGCTACTACCCGCTCGACGACGCCTCGCAACTCGCCGAGGACGTGAAGTACTCGGACGCCGGCGTCTCGGTGCGCGACGCGCTCGACCTGTGGGACATGCCGATCGTCTTCCTGCTGCTCGCCCTGCTGCTCGGCGCCGAGTGGGGCATCCGCCGCTCGCGGGGGCTCGCATGAGTCGGCTCTCGGCGCGGCGTCTCCTCTGCTCGATGGCAGCGTTCGCCGTCGCGAACGCGGCGGCCGCGACCGACGCCCTCGCGCAGCGCACGCACCTGCTCGTCGTCACCGGACTCGGCGGCGAACCGGCGTACACCGCGGCCTTCGCGAAGCACGGCGCGGCGCTCGCCGACCTCGCGCGCACGCGCTGGCGCGTGGCCGACTCGAGCCTCGTCTGGCTCGCCGAGGATCCGGCGCGTGACCCGCAGCGGATCGATGGCCGCGCGACGAAGGAGGCGGTCGCGGGCGCCTTCCTCTCCCTCTCTCGCCGCGTGGCGCCGGGCGACGTGGTGGTCGTGATCCTCATCGGGCACGGGTCGGGGGAAGGTGCGCAGTCGCGCGTGAATCTCCCGGGTGTCGATCCCACCGCCGCGGAATACGCCACCTGGGTCGCCGGCTTCGCCCGGCAGACGGTCGTGTTCGTCGTCGCCGCGAGCGCGAGCGGCGACTTCGGCGCGGCGCTCAAGGGCCCGGGACGCGTGGTCGTCACCGCGACGCGCACGGCGTTCGAGCGCAATGACTCGCAGTTCGCCGAACACTTCGTGCGCGGCCTCGCGAGCGACGAGGCCGACGCGGACAAGGACGGCCGGACGACGGTGATGGAGTCGTTCACGTTCGCGGTGCGCGAGGTCGCGAAGGCGTACGACACCAACCGGCGGATGCTCACCGAGCACGCGGTCGTCTCCGACTCGGTGCTCGCGTCCCGCACGGCCTACGCGGCGAGCGTGTCGAGCGGCGACCCGCGGGTGGTGGCCCTGGTGGCGGAGCGGAAGGCGCTCGAGGAGCAGGTCGAGCGCCTGAAGGCCCGCAAGGCGACGACACCCGAGGCGGAGTACGAGGCCGAGCTCGAGCGGCTGCTCGTCGCGATCGCGGAGAAGTCGGCGGCGATTCGCGCGCTGGAGCGACAGCCATGAGCGCGCTGCGCGCGACACTCGCCGCGGTCGTCAGCATCGCGGTCGCATCGTCGGGGGCCATCGCGACTCCCGTCGCGGCACAGGCCGCGACCGACCGCACCGCGCGGGTGCAGCGCGCCGAGCTCGCGCTCCTCCGCGGCGACCGCGCGACCGCGGAGCGCGAGGGCGCGACGATCGCCGCCGAGTACGGGCGTGGCGGCGACGGCTGGTCGGCGCGCGACCGCATCGCGGCCGGGCGCGCGTACCTCCTCGTCTCCGCGGGTGAGGCCGACGCGGTGCGCGCGGCCCTGCGCGCCTTCGACGCCGCCGCCGCGGCCGATCCCACCAACGACGAGGCGGTGCTCCGCGCGTCGGACCTGCTGCTCGACAAGTACGTGGCCCCGGACGCGCAGCAGGGGTACGAGGCGGTGCTCCGCCGTCGGCCCACCAGCGCGTGGGCCCTCCTCGGCATGGCGCGCGTTCTGGAGTTCACCGGCAAGGGCGACGCGCTCGCGAAGGCGCGCGAGGCGCTCGCCGCCGACCCGCGCTTCGTGCCGGCGCACCTGTTCGTCGCGCGGCAGCACCTCGAGGCCGAGGCGGATGATTCCGCGCGGGCCGCCGCACGCCGTGCGCTCGCCCCCGACCTGCGGGCGAGCGAGGCGCAGGCGCTCGACGCGTGGGCGGTGATCGGCGCGGTGGCGTGGATCGAGGGCGACTCCAGCGCCTTCCGCGACGCGCGCGCCCAGGCCGAGCGTATCACGCCGCGGCCGGCCCCCTTCTATATCACGCTCTCCGAGGCCGCCTCGCGGCAGCGCCGCTACGCCGACGCCGAACGATTCGCGGCGCGCGCGCTCGAACTCGACTCGATGTCCGTCGCCGCGCTCGGTTCGCTCGGCACCAACCGACTTCGGACCGGTCAGCTCGCCCAGGGGCGGGCGCACATCGAGCGCGCCTTCGCGATCGACCCGTTCAATCTCTGGCACAAGAACACGCTCGACCTCCTCGACGCGCTCGCGACCTTCCGCACGGTGCGGATGGGGCGCTTCGAGTTCGTCGCCTCGGCGCGGGAGGCGGAGATCCTGTTGCCGTACCTCTCGCCACTGCTCGAGGAGGCGTACGACAAGCTCGCGGCCCGGTACGACTATCGGCCGGCCGCGCCGGTGCGGTTGGAGATCTACGCGCGGCACGCCGACTTCTCCGTGCGCACCGTCGGCCTCACCGGGCTCGGCGCGCTCGGGGTGAGCTTCGGGCGGCTGCTCGCGATCGACGCCCCCTCGGCGCGCGCGCCGGGGACGTTCAACTGGGGTTCCACCGCCTGGCACGAGCTCACGCACACCTTCACGCTCGGGCTCTCCGACAATCGGGTGCCGCGCTGGTTCTCCGAAGGCGTGTCGGTGCACGAGGAGCGGCGCGCGCGACCCGGCTGGGGCGCCACGCCATCGCCGCCGTACTACGCCGCGCTCAAGGGGAACTTCCTCCGCCCGGTGAGCCAGCTCAACGACGGCTTCGTGCGGCCGCGCAACGAGCATGAGGTCGTGCTCAGCTACTTCCACGCCTCGATGGTCGTGGAGATGATCGAGGCCGAGTTCGGCGCGCCGGCGCTCGGCGCGATGCTGCGCGGCTGGCGCGACGGCCTCACCAACGCGCAGGTCTTCCAACGCGTGCTCAAGCTCAGCGAGGCCGCGCTCGACGAGCGGTTCGATACCTGGGTGCGTGCGCGCTTCGCACGCGCGCTCGCGGCGACGAGTGTCGCGGCGATGTCGGACAGCGCGGTGGTCGGCGATGCGGAGCTCGAGCCGCTCATCGCCGAGGCGCAGCAGTACGAGCGCGCCCGGAACGACACGGCGCTCATCGGTGCGCTGGAGCGCATGCTCTGGATCTGGCCATACGACGCACCGACGCACGCGAAGCTGGCCGATGCCGCCGCGCGCGCCGGCATGCCGGGGAAGGCGGTGCGTGAGCGTCGCGCGATCCTCGCACTCGGTCCCTCCGACCTGCTCGCGGCGCGCGTCGACCTGGCGCGCGCGCTGTTCGGGGCAGGGGATCGTGCGGGCGCGCGTCGCGAGGTCCTCGCCGTGCTCGAACAGTCGCCCACATACGAGCGTGCGCAGCAGTTGCTGCTGGAGCTTCGCAACGCGCCGCCTGGGGGCACGCCATGAACTGGCGACGCCTCGTCTTGTTCGCCGCGCTGTGCATCGCCGTCCCGCTCGAGGCGCAGCGTGGCCGCCGGAATCGTTTCACCGAGCCCGGCGACAATCCCCCGTACGATGGCCGCGTCACCTTCGTCCGCCTGCGCTACGAGACGGGGATGGACCAGGATTTCGGCCGCTTCGGTGGCGGCGACGTCCCCTGGTCGCACGACTACCCGCGCGGCGAGCGGAACTTCACGCAGATCCTCAGCGAGCTCACGACGATCCGCGTGCGGACCGCGGAGAGCGTGGTGATGCGCGTGACCGACCCGGAACTCGGTCGCTATCCCGTGGCGTACATGGCCGAGCCCGGCTTCTGGCGTCCGAACGACGTGGAGGTCGCCGCGATGCGGACCTACCTCGCCAAGGGCGGGTTCGTGATGTTCGACGACTTCCGCGGCAACCACTGGTTCAATCTCGAGACGCAGATGCGCCGCGTCCTCCCCGCGCTGCGGTTCGTGCGGATCGACGGCACGCACCCGATCTTCGACGCCTTCTACCGCGTGCCGAACCCGGAGGAGCTCTCGTCGTACGGCGGCACCATCCCGACCTTCTGGGCGCTCTTCGAGGACAACGACCCGAAGCGGCGGATGCTCGCCCTCGCGTATCGGGACGGCGATCTCTCGGAGTACTGGGAGTTCTCGGGGCAGGGCTTCGCCCCGGTGGACCTCGAGAACGAAGCGTACAAGCTCGGCATCAACTTCCTCGTCTATTCGCTCAGCCGCTGACCGACCACCTGGAGAAGACCGTGACCGTACCCGCAGATGCCCTCGCCGGACTCGATGACGGCGCGCTCGCCGACCGCCTGCACGCGGCGGGGGGCCGCATCACCGCCGAGCTCCGCAAGGTGATCGTCGGGCAGGATGCCGTGGTGGAACAGGCGCTCATCGCGCTCTTCGCCGGCGGCAACTGCCTCCTCGTCGGCGTGCCCGGGCTCGCGAAGACGCTGCTCATCTCGACGATGGCACGCGCCCTCGACCTCAAGTTCTCGCGCATCCAGTTCACGCCCGACCTCATGCCCAGCGACGTGACGGGGACCGACGTCATCCAGGACGACCCGGCGACCGGCCAGCGTCGCCTGGCCTTCATGCCCGGACCGGTGTTCGGCAACGTGCTCCTCGCCGACGAGGTGAACCGCACGCCGCCCAAGACGCAGTCGGCGCTGCTGGAGGCGATGCAGGAGAAGCGCGTGACGGTGCAGGGGCGCACCTACGAGCTCGACCCGCCGTTCTTCGTCTTCGCGACGCAGAACCCGATCGAACTCGAAGGCACCTATCCGCTCCCCGAGGCCCAGCTCGACCGCTTCATGCTCGAGGTCCTGCTCGACTATCTGCCGGAGGAGGATGAGGTCGCGGTGGTGAAGGCGACCACGGCGCTGCCGCCGGAGGCGGTGCAGCCGGTGGTGTCGAAGGCCGAGATCCTCGCCTTCCAAAAGGTGGTCCGCCGCGTCCCCGTCGCCGACGCCGTGACCCGCTACGCGGTGACCCTGGTGCGCACGAGCCGCCCCGGCCCGGCGGCCCCCGATTTCATCAAGAGCTACGTGAACTACGGTGCCTCCGTCCGCGCGGCCCAGGCCCTCATTCTGGGCGCCAAGGCCCGCGCCCTGTTGCAGGGCCGCGCCCACGTCGGGTACGAGGATGTGCAGGCGCTCGCACGCCCCGTGCTCCGCCATCGCTTGATCCTGAACTTCCAGGCCCAGAGCGAGAAAGTGACCACCGACCGGATCATCGAACAGCTGGTCGCCGCCGTACCGACCCCCAAGTCCAAGCTGTAAGCCCCTCGCTCCACGCTCCTTCATGCCGTCCTTCGAGACGTTCCTCGACCCCGCCCTGCTGACCCGCATCTCCGACCTCCCGCTCCTCGCGCGGACGGTCGTGGACGGCTTCATGCACGGCCTGCACCGGTCGGCGAAGAAGGGGCTCAGCCTGGACTTCGCGGAGCACCGCCAGTACCAGCCCGGCGACGACCTGCGGCGCATCGACTGGAAGGCCTACGCCCGCACCGACCGCTTCTACATCAAGGAGTACGAGGCCGACACCAACGCCGGCGTGCTCTTCGCGCTCGATGTCTCCGGGTCGATGGACTACGCGTCGGCGGCGGTGAACAAGTTCGCCTACGCGCGGATGCTGGTCGCCTCGCTCGCCTGGCTCACGCAGCGACAGGGGGACCGCATCGGCCTCGCCACCTTCGCCGGCACGCTGCAGGAGATGATCCCGCCGAGCACGCGGCATCTCCAGTTGCTGTTCCACGCCCTCGGGCGCGCGACGCCAGTCGGGGAAGGGAAGCTGCCGCTCGCGATCGACAAGGTCGCCGACGTCGCGAACCGGCCCGGCATCATCGTCGTCGTCACCGATTGCTACGACGAGCCCGCGGCGATCGGCCGCGCCATCGACACCCTGCGCGCGCGTGGGCACGACGTGCTCGTCTTCCATCTCCTCGATGCGGCCGAGGAGGAATTCCCGTTCGAGGCGGCCACCGTGTTCGAGGACGGGGAGAGCGGCCTGCGGATGCCGTTGCGACCCGAGGAGGTCAGGGCGCGGTACCTCGCCATGTGGGGCGCGCACCGCGCCGCGCTCGAGCAGCGCTTCGCCGCCGCCGGAGTGGACTACATCCCGATCCGAACGGACGAACCCCTCGATCGCGCGCTCTACGCCTACCTCGACCACCGCCTCTCGCGGAGCCGGGTGCGCTGATGGGCTTCCTCGTCCCCGCCTTCCTCGCCGGCCTCGCGGCCCTCGGAATCCCGCTGCTGATGCACCTGCGCGATCGCAACGAGGAGACGCCCATGCGTTTCCCGTCGCTGATGTTCCTCGTGCGGCTCCCCATCCGCACGAGCGACCGCCGGCGCGTGACCGACTGGCCGTTGCTCCTCCTCCGCGCCCTCGCCGTCGCGGTGCTCGTGCTCGCCTTCTCCCGGCCCTTCTTCGGCAAGGCCGCCGAATCGAACACCGCGGGGCGTGTCCGCACCGTCGTGCTGCTCCTCGATCGTTCGATGAGCATGGGCTACGCCGGCACCTGGGAGGCCGCACGCGATTCCGCGCACGCCGTCCTCTCCTCGCTCGGTGCTGACGACCAGGTCAGCGTCGTGCTCTTCGACGAGGAAGCGGAACTCGCCCAGGCGTGGACGAACGACAAGGCCGTCGCGCGGACGATCGTCGACGCCACCACCCCCGTCGCGCGCGGGACACGCTTCGGCGCGGCGCTGCGCGTGGCGCGGAGCGCGCTCATCGGCGCGCCGCCCGGCGCCCCCGAGTTCGTCCTCGTCACCGATCTCCAACGCAGCGGACTCGCCGGCGTCGCGGGACTCGAGTTGCCCAAGGGACTCCCGTTGCGCGTCGTGCAGGTCGCCGCCGCGGCGCGCCCCAACACGTCGCTCCGCGCCGTCGAGGCGCGGCGAATCGTCGATGGCCAGCGCGTCCAGCTCCAGGTGCTCGCGCGCGCCGTGACGCGCGACCTCCCGGCACCGCGGAGCGCCCGGTTCACGCTCCGCCTTGCGGGTCGGGATGTGGGGACGCGCACCGCGACCCTCCAGCCCAACGGCGAGCTCGCCGTCGTCTTCGATGCCATCCCGGCGCCTGCCACTGCCGTCGAAGGGGAGGTGACCGTCGACGCCGACGCGCTCGCCGGTGACGATCGATTCCATTTCGCGCTCCCGGCGGATGATGGCATCGCCGTGCAACTCGTCGTGCCCGATGACCTGCAGAAGGACGAGACGCTCTACCTCGAGCGCGCGCTCGGCATCGGACGCGCACCCGCGGTGCGCGTGGAGCGGCGACGCCCCGGCACGCTCGACGCGGCGACGCTCGACCGCTCCGGCGCGGTGATCTTCTGGGATGTCGCCCCGCCCACCGGCGCGGCGGCCGCGCGCTTCACGCAGTGGATCGAGGCGGGCGGCGGCGCGATCGTGCTCGCCGGCCCCCGGCTCGGCGCGCGCCGGATCGCCGATCTCGCGGGCGTGGCCGCGCTCGCCGGCAGCGCCGACCGGCGCACGGGCGGCGGCGCGATGCTCGGCGAGGTGCGCGAGGAGCATCCGGTCTTCTCGCCGTTCCGTGCCGCGCAGGCCGCGCTCACCGCGCCGCGATTCCAGCGCTACGCGCGCCTCGAACCCGCCGTCGGCAGCGACGTGCTCGCCCGCTTCGACGACGGCGCCCCTGCGGTCATCGAGCGTGGGCAGGGTGAGGGACGCGTGATCCTCCTCGCCGTCGCCTTCGACGCCCGTGAGAGCGACCTGCCGCTCCAGCCCGCCTTCCTCCCGCTCACGCGTCGCCTCGCGCTGCACGCCTCGGGGCACGAGTCCACCCCGCTCGCGCGCACCACCGGCGAGAGCTGGGCACCGCGCCGCGTGCGACGCGAGCCCGTCGTCGCCGCACCGGACGGCACGCTCATCCGTCCCGAGGGGACCGGCGCCGGGGCGGCGCTCCTCCTGCAGCAGGTGGGCGTGTACGCCGCCTACGAGGGCCGCGTCGACGGTGCGCCGCGCGAGCGCGCGGCTGTCAACGTCGCACCCGGCGAGTCCGACCTCGTCGTGGCGAGCCCCGCCGACCTCCTCCTCGGCGTCGGCGAATCCGCCGACTCCACGCTGCAGGGCATCACCGCCCCGACGTCCATCGAACTCGAGTCGCGCCAGCGCGTCTGGCGCTGGCTCATCGTGCTCGCCGCGCTCCTGCTCCTCGGGGAGAGCGTGATCGCCTCGCAGGGCTGGCGCGGACGTGCGCGCCGCGCCACTCTCGTCTCACCCGAGCGGAGCCCAGGATGACCGCAGCCGCACAGCTCCATGACCTCCTCGCCGCCCTCCGCCGCCAGCGGCGTCGGCGACTCCTGCTCGAAGCGGCCGCGATCGTCGTCGTCGCGGTCGTCGCGGCCGTGCTCGTCGGCCTGCTCGTCACGACCACGCTCGGACGCACCGGGAGCGGCGTCCTCGCCGCACGGCTCATCGGCTACGGGATCGTCCTCGCCGCGACCGTCCGCTGGCTCGTGATTCCGCTGGTGCGGCGCGCGAGCGATGCCGAGTTCGCGATGTACGTCGAGCAGCACGCCCCGCAGCTAAAGCAGGCGCTCATCTCGGCGGTGCAGGAACTCGAGCAGCCGGTGGACCAGCAGGCCTCGCCGGCGCTCACCGCGCGAGTGGTCCAGCAGGCGGCGCGCGCCATCGCCCCGCTCGCGAGCGAACGCGCGATCGAGCGCCCGCGGGTCGCGCGCGCGCAGAAGTGGCTCGCCGGCGGGCTCGTCGCCGCGGCGCTCCTCCTCGCCTTCGGCCCCGCGTCCGTGCGCGATTCGGCGCGGATCCTCTTCGCGCCCTGGTCCGTCGCCATCGCCGCCACGCCGCCCGCGCCGGTGGTGGATGTCGAACCAGGCGACGCCGAGGTGCCGCGCGGCGGCGCGCTCGACATCCGCGCGGCGCTCGCGCACTTCACCGCCGACGGCGCCGAGCTGGTCTTCCGCGCCGACAGCGCCGCCGAGTGGACCCGCATCCCGATGGGCCGCGACTCCCTCGAGGTGCGGTTCGCCGGCCGGCTCTTCGACCTCGTCGACGACACCGAGTACTACGTCGAGGCGATGGGCATCCGCTCCGAGACCTTCCGCCTGCGCATCACCGACCTCCCCGCGGTCACCAGGCTCGCCGTGGAGCTGCGCTTCCCGGCCTTCACGAACCTCCCGCCCGAGCGGGACGAGGATGGCGGCGACATCGCTGCCGTCGCCGGCACCGTCGCCATCATCGAACCGACCATCTCGCTCCCGGTGCGCGCCGGGACGCTCGTCTTCGACGACGGGCGCACCGTGGCGATGACGCTCGATGCGGCAGGGAAGCTGAGCGGCCGCTTCACGCTCCAGCGGAGCGGCTTCTATCGGGTGGACCTCGAGTCCGCCGACGGTCGCAAGGTGAGCGGCGGCGTCCAGTACGCGGTGGAGGTGCTCGAGGACCGCGGCCCCGAGGTGAGCATCACCACGCCGGGGCGTGACACGAAGGTCACCGCGCTCGAGGAGGTCACCATCGAGGCGAAGGCCTCCGACGACCACGGCGTCACGCGCCTCGAGCTGCGCTATCGCGTGAACGGCGGCGAGGAACGCACGGTCGTGCTCGCCACGCCGGGCGCGGGTACCGAGGAGACGCAGGCGGCCCACACGCTCCTGCTCGAGGAACTCGGGCTCGAGCCGGGGGATCTCGTCGCGTACAACGCCGTCGCCCGCGACGCGACCGGGCACGAGACGCTGAGCGACGTCTACTTCCTGCAGGTGCGTCCGTTCTCGCGCAACTATACCGAGGCCGAGTCCAACGGCGGGGGCGGTGGGGGCGGCGGGGGCGGCGAGGAGAATC
>JBGATT010000226.1:0-3585 GCA_044229035.1 Gemmatimonadaceae bacterium
GTTCAGGGCGGGAGGGGTCGGGCCGACACTCATAGGACCGGTCATCCACACCAGTCCTTCGCGGAGTCGTCCCATGCGCCGTGCCGTGCTCGTCCTCCTGCCGCTTCTCTTCGCCGCGCCACTCGCGGCCCAGTCCCACGCCCCGTCCGGGGCGGCGTCGCACGGCACGCCTGCCGCCGCCGCGTCGCACGCGCCGCACTGGACCTATGAAGGCGCCGAGGGTCCGCAGGCCTGGGGGCGGATCGACCCGGCGTGGCGGACCTGCTCGGTCGGGCATGAGCAGTCGCCCATCGATCTGGGCGGCGCGGTCGCTCCGCATGCCGCGCGCATCGAGGAGAAGTTCATCCCGTCGCCGTTCGTGCTGTTCCACAACGGACACACGGTGCAGGCCGCCCTCGAGAAGCCGAGCGACCTGACGGCGGAGGGGGGGCACTTCAACTCGCTCCAGTTCCACTTCCATCACCCGAGCGAGCACACCATCCAGGGCCGTGCGTTCCCGGCCGAGCTCCATCTGGTGCACGCGAATGCGAAGGGTGAACTGGCGGTGCTCGGCATCTTCATCGCGATCGGCCCGAAGGACAACCCCGAACTCGAGGCCCTCATCGCGCGGTTGCCGGACCATGCGGGCGACAGCGTGCGGTTCCGCGCGCCGGTGGACCTCGCGAAGCTGCTGGATGCCCGCGCGACGGAATCGGAGCAGGTCTTCACGTATCATGGGTCGCTCACCACGCCGCCCTGCTCAGAGGGCGTGAAGTGGACGGTGCGTGCGCGCCCGATCACCGCCTCGTTCCGCCAGGTGCAGCGGCTCGTCGGCGTGCTGGGCGAGAGCGCGCGACCTGTGCAGCCGGTCTACGCGCGGCACTGAGCCGCCCGACCGCCGAGTCGCGGTCCGACGCCCCGTCCCCCGAGCGGATCCCGCCCGGGGTTGACGGGGCGCCTGCGTTGAGCAACCTTTCATCCGGATATACGGATGAAACGACCAGCCCTCCACGACCGCCTGGCGGCACTCGCCGACCCGATCCGCACGCGGCTCCTCCTGTTGCTGGAGCGCCATGAGCTGACGGTCTCCGAGCTGCGGACCGTCCTGCAGCTGCCACAGTCCACGGTGAGCCGGCACCTCAAGGTGCTGGCCGACACCGGATGGATCGCGGCGCGCGAGGACGGGACGTCGAATCGGTACCGGCACGATTCCCGCGAACTGGACGCGGGGACGCGCCGGCTCTGGACCTCCGTGCGCGAGGAGCTCCGGACGCTGCCCGCGTCGCGCCGTGATGCGGAACGGGTGAAGGGAGTGCTCGCGGAACGGCAGACGCGGTCGCAGGCGTTCTTCGCCAGCTCGGCAGGGCAGTGGGACCGCGTGCGTTCCGAGCTGTTCGGTGCCCGCACGGAGCTCTTCTCCCTGGCCGGATTGCTGGACGCGGGTGCGACCGTGGGCGACCTCGGGTGCGGCACGGGCCAGCTGGCGGAAGTGATGGCCCCGTTCGTGCAAAGCGTGGTGGCCGTCGACGAGTCGCCGGCGATGTTGAAGGCGGCGCGGGCGCGGCTCTCCACGCTCGACAACGTGGACCTGCGCGAGGGCTCGCTCGAGGCGCTGCCGCTGGCGGACGCCACGCTCGACGTCGCCGTGCTGTCGTTGGTGTTGCACTACGTGGCGGATCCCGCCGCGGCGCTCGCCGAGATCCGGCGGACGCTCCGCGGCGAGGGGGGACGCCTGTTGTTGGTGGACATGCAGCCGCACGACCGCGTGGAGTATCGCCAGACGATGGGGCATGTCTGGTTGGGGTTCGACGCGGACCAGTTGACCCGGTGGTCGTCCGACGCGGGCTTCGCGTCGATCCGCCACCACGCGCTCCCCGCCGCGCCGCAGGCGAAGGGGCCGAACCTGTTCGTCGCGGTGCTGGGAACCGGATGAAGGCTGACGGATGGAGGATGGAGGTGGACCTCGTCCTCGAATCCAGCAGCCCAGTCCGCATCACGCAATCCGCGCTTTCATCCTTCTTCCTTCAACATTCATCAAAGGTTCCGATGACCGCCGTCGCTCCCACGCTCCACCCGTTCGACGCCGTGAAGGCCACCGGCCGCCCTGCGTTCAAGGTCGCCGACATCTCGCTGGCCGACTGGGGCCGCAACGAGATCCGCCTCGCCGAGTACGAGATGCCGGGCCTCATGGCGCTCCGCGCCGAGTACAAGGGCAAGAAGCCGCTCGCCGGCGCGCGCATCATGGGCTCGCTGCACATGACCATCCAGACGGCCGTCCTCATCGAGACGCTCGCCGAGCTCGGCGCCGACGTGCGCTGGGTCTCGTGCAACATCTTCTCGACGCAGGACCATGCCGCCGCGGCGATCGCGGTGGGCAAGGATGGCTCGGTCGCGCAGCCGCGCGGCATCCCGGTCTTCGCCTGGAAGGGTGAGACCCTCGAGGAGTACTGGTGGTGCACGGAGCAGGCGCTCATGTGGCCCGACGGTGCCGGCCCGAACCTCATCCTCGATGATGGCGGCGACGCGACGATGCTCGTGATCAAGGGCACCGAGTTCGAGGCCGCGGGCGCGGTCCCGGCGTTCGACGCGGCGAACGAGCCCGAGGAGTGGGGCGTCATCCTCGACCTGCTCCGCAGGACGATCAAGGAGGACCCGAAGCGCTGGACGAACGTCGGAAAGGCGATCAAGGGCGTCTCGGAGGAGACCACCACCGGCGTGCATCGCCTCTACGAGATGATGGCCGCGGGCAAGCTCCTCTTCCCGGCGATCAACGTCAACGACTCGGTCACCAAGTCGAAGTTCGACAACCTCTACGGCTGCCGTCACTCGCTCACCGACGGCATCCTCCGCGCGTCGGACGTGATGCTCGCCGGCAAGGTCGCCGTCGTGCTCGGCTACGGCGACGTGGGCAAGGGTTCGGCCCAGGCGCTCAAGGGCCAGGGCGCGCGCGTCATCATCGTCGAGATCGATCCGATCTGCGCACTGCAGGCCGCGATGGAGGGCTACCAGGTCACGACGCTCGACGAGGTGGTCTCCACCGCCGACGTCTTCGTCACCGCCACCGGCAACGCCGACATCATCTCGGTCGAGCACATGGCGCGGATGAAGGACAAGGCGATCGTCGGCAACATCGGCCACTTCGACAACGAGATCGACATGGCCGGCCTCAAGAACTACAAGGGCATCGTCCGCAACAACATCAAGCCGCAGTTCGACGAGTGGGTCTTCCCGGACGGGCACTCGGTGCTGATCCTCGCCGAGGGCCGCCTGCTCAACCTCGGCTGCGCCACCGGCCACCCGTCCTTCGTGATGAGCTCGTCGTTCACGAACCAGGTGCTCGCGCAGATCGACCTCCACCTCGCGGCGCAGGGCAAGCCGACGGTGTCGGGCACCACGTACGACAAGAACGCGGTCTACGTGCTGCCGAAGAAGCTCGATGAGAAGGTCGCGCGCCTCCATCTCGAGAAGCTCGGCGTGAAGCTCACCAAGCTCACCGAGAAGCAGGCGGCGTACATCGGCGTGCCGGTCGAGGGGCCGTACAAGCCGGATCACTATCGGTACTAGTTGGCAGAAGGGAGAAGGCGGAAGGAAGAAGCGGGGCGGTCC
>JBGATT010000227.1:0-3571 GCA_044229035.1 Gemmatimonadaceae bacterium
GCGCAGATGCATATTCTCGAGGTCGTCACGGCATGGCCAAGCGCGATTCAGCCCCACGCGGAGCGAGCGGACTGACCCCATCCTTCTGGACCGACCCTGTGATCCGCTTCGCCGGCATCGCCGTGCTGCTCCTCGTCCCGTTGACGGTGAGCTGCACCCGCCGCCCCGACCAACGCCTGCTGGCCATCACCAACGTCACCGTCATCGACGTCGACGCCGGGGAGCTCCGCCCGGACCAGACCATCCTCATCGCCGGCGACACCATCGCCGCCATCGGCCCGGCGGACTCCATCGACCTGCCGCCACGCGCGCGGACCCTCGACGGCCGCGGCCGCTACGTCATCCCCGGCCTCTGGGACATGCACACCCACGCCCACCGCGACGGACGCGCGAGCTGGCAGTACCCGGCGTACCTCGCCCACGGCGTGACCGGCATCCGCGACGCCGGCACCTTCGCGGATTCCGCGACGGCCTGGCGCGAGCGGCTGCGCACCGACACCCTCGCGCCCACGGTCTGGTGGGGATCGCCGCCGCTCGATGGCGTGCCCGCGGTGCTGTCGTTCGGTGTGCCCATCGCGTCGCCCGACGAGGCCCGCGCCGCCGCGCAGCGGTTCCGCGCGCTGGGCTACGACTTCCTCAAGGTCTACGATCGCCTCGACCCTGCCAGCTACCGCGCGCTCGCGGACGAGGCGCGACGGCTGGGCATCCCCATCGAGGGGCATGTCCCGCTGCGCCTGTCGCCGGGAGCGGCGGCCGTCGCCGGCCAGCGGACCATCGAGCATCTCACGCTCGTGCTCGAGTCGTGCATTCCCGGCACCCTCGCCTGGGTCGCCGCGGACACCGGCCGCGATGCGATGGGACTGCTCGCCGATGGACGGCTGGCGGCGTCGCTCGACCGCTTCGACTCGCGCACCTGCGATGCACTCCTCGACACCCTCGCCACCGCCGGGGTGTGGCAGGTCCCCACGCTCGTGCAGCTGCGCGGGGCGTTCGTGGAGCCGGGGGATGCCGTCACCACCGACCCGCGCCTGCGCGTGGTGCCCGCGCCGGTGCGCGAGCGCTGGCTCGCGACGCGCGATGACTGGTCCGCCGAGCAGCGACGATCCGGACGCGCGGTGTATCGCCGGCAACTCGCCCTCGTCGGTGCCATGCATCGCGCGGGCGTGCCGCTCCTCGCCGGCACCGACGCGAGCGACGAACCGTGGGTGATCCCCGGCGCGAGCCTCCACGACGAACTCGCGCTCTTCGTCGAGGCCGGCCTCTCCCCGCTCGAGGCGCTCCGCACCGCCACCTCCGCGCCGGCGCGATACCGCGGGGAGTCCGGGCCGCTACTTTCCCCCGGCAAGCGCGCCGACCTGGTGCTGCTCGCGGGCGACCCGACGCAGGACATCGGCGCGCTGCAGCGCATCGAGGCGGTCGTGCTTCGGGGGCGCGTGGTCGCGGGCCGAGATCCGTGACTCGACGTTCGCTCGGACGACTTCACCGACTTCGCTGAGAGAGCGCCGATTCCCACCCTTTCGTCGTCGAGATTCGGTTGCGGAGCGCTCGCCGTCGGGGCGATCGTCGGTGCGACGCTGTTCCCCCGCGCGGCGGTGGGTGGCGCGGTCGGACTGGCGCTCGCCGTGATCGCCATCGCAGCACACGAGCGCCGCGTCCGGGGCCGAGCGACCCGGCGGTTCCGCGAGGCGTATCACCCGGCGGGCAAGGACCTGCTCCTCGTCTACTCGGCGAGCCCGCATTGGCAGCCCATCATCGAGGAAGAATGGATCCCCCGGTGGGCGGCACGCGCCGTGCTGCTCAACCGCTCGACCCCCCGGCAGGAGAACACGCCCGAGGAGTCGCTCTGGAGAGCCTGGACCGGCGACCGAGAGCATACGCCGGTCGCCATCGTCGTTCCCGAGCAGGGCACGCCCGTGGTGGTGCCGTTCTTCCTGGCCTTTCGGGATCGCAAGCACGGCAAGGACGCGACCCTTGCAAGGGCTGTGGCGGCGTTGGAAGTTGCGCTACCTGATCGGCGGCCCGGAGAGCATTGATCATGCGTCGTGGATGGCGGAGCACCACTGAAGCGACGACGTCGTTGATCGGATGCGTCGGAACAGCGCCGCAACGCGCCAACGGGAGGTCCACCGCATGCTGTCGTCCGTAGTCGCGCTCGCGCGCCGCGCGGGAT
Organism: Gemmatimonadaceae bacterium; assembly: GCA_044229035.1. GTDB lineage: Bacteria > Gemmatimonadota > Gemmatimonadetes > Gemmatimonadales > Gemmatimonadaceae > Pseudogemmatithrix. Next base: position 2,171 of record JBGATT010000227.1, read on the forward strand.
GGGAGGCGATGCTCGCTGCCGCGGAGGCGCGCACCGTGCATGGCATCGACGTGCGCCTCTGCCGACCGTTCACGCCGGAGCGTGAGCGCGTCTGGGCGGTGACGGATTCGATGCTGGCGCTGCTCGACGCGCACGCCCCACGCGTCCTGCGAAGAGCGGCGACCCATGCCCGCGCGCTCGCGGTCATGGAGACCGCGGCTGGCCTGGGCGGATGGCTGCGCGCACCACGTCTCATCGTCTTGAGCGTCGACGACGTGCGGGACCCGGTGTCCCTCGCCGCGCTCTTCACGCATCACGTGTCCACCGCCTGCCTCGAACGCCGCGGCATGCGCTACGCCGCATTGGACCGGCCGCGCTTCGCCGCGGCCTGTTGGCGCGCGACCTCCGCGGCGCTCGCACGGATCCCGGGCGGCGAGACGCGCGCGGAGGCCTACCGCGCTGCCGCGACGAGCGTCGCGACGCTCGACCCGCAGGTCTGGAGTGATGCCGCGGACTCGGCGCGCACGCGCGCGGCGCTCGCGAACTACGCCGCCGCGATGGGGTTGCCCGACGGTGCCGGTGAGGGCCTCTGGCGCGCGTATCGTGCGGGCCTTGCCTGATCGTCGATGCGAATGCCCGATCTCGATTCCCGCGCCGCGGACGTGCTCCTCGACATCACCCAGCCCGTGCCGCTCGACACCTGGAGCGCCGCCATGGGCGCGGTCTTCATCGCCCTCGGCGTCTTCTATCTCTCGCGCCGGGAGAGACCGCGCGGCGCGAACCCGCGAACCGACTCGACGCTCGCACGGTCGATCCCATACGCCGGGCGCGTGCTGAACGGACTGCTCGGCATCGCCTTCATCTTGATCGGAGGCGGGGGCGCGGCGTGGTTCGTCGTCATGCCACAGGTTCGGGCGGCGAACCTGCGCACCGCGGCGGCGTCGGCGCGCGCGGTCACGACCGTTGGCGTCGTGTCGGGGCTCCGGGATGACCCGGCGCATCGCGCACTCTCCTGGACGATCGTCGCTTCGGACGGGCCGCGGACCTTCACCTACTCGGAGTCGAGCCTCGGCACCGGCATGCGGGCATACGATCGACTGCGCACCGCGGTGCGCGATGGCCAGGAGCTGCGCGTGACCTCGGTCGACGGCGACCTCGTTCGCATCGAGATTCCCTGAGCCCCCGCACCCTCGCCCCTTGCGCGAACCTCCATCACTCCTTAACCTACAACCACATGGTTGTACGTCCTGACCTCTCCGCCGCGGATCTCGACCGCCTCTTCCACGCTCTCGCCGACACCACGCGGCGCGACATCATCACGCGCCTCCTCGGCGGAGAGACGACCTCCGTCTCCGGCATCGCCGCCCGGTACGACATGTCCTTCGCCGCCGTGCAGAAGCACGTCGCCGTGCTCGAGGAGGC
>JBGATT010000228.1:0-3549 GCA_044229035.1 Gemmatimonadaceae bacterium
AGGGATCGGCGTTGGGCCGGGAGAAGGCGCCCGCGGGGAGCGCGGCTGCCGGGCGTTCCGCGGCGGCTGCCGGGGCCGTGGCGGCGGGAACCGGGGCCTGCGCCGGCATGGTGACGGCGGGTGCACTGGCGCACCCGCCGACGGTGAGCGCGAGCAGGAGTCTCGTGGGACGCATCAGTTGGAGCTCCTCGAGCGAGGGAGTGAGGGGCTGAAGCTACGGGCGGAGGGTCTCTCGGGCGAGGGCGACATCGTCGGTGCAGATCGCATCGACACCCCACGCGGCGAAGCGCCGCATCTGCGCCGCGTCATTCACCGTCCAGGCGACGACCCGACGTCCCTCGGCGTGCGCCGCGCGCACGAAGGGCTCGTCGATGAAGTCGCGATGGCGCCAGAGGTCGCGCGCGTCCATCGGACGTGCCGCGGCGGTCGGATCGACCGGATAGCTGACCTCGAGGACCCCGCGGGCGACCGACGGATCGAGGGCTGCCGCCTGGGCGACGAGGCGGTGGTCGAAGCAATGGACCGCGCTGCGATCCACCCGGTGCGCCCCGGCTGCGCGGTCGGTCGCGATGATGGCGAGGGCGCCGGGTACCGTGTCGCCGCCCTTGAGCTCCACATAGAGGCGGAGCCGGTCCCCGACCGCGGCGAACACCTCCGCGAGGGTGGGGATGGCCTCCCCCCGGACCCGCAGTGCCGCGACCTGTGCGGCGGTCAAGCCGCTGATGGCGCCCGCCCCGGCGATCTCGGGGTCGTGGTGGACCACGATCACCCCGTCCGCGGTGCGGTGGACGTCGAGCTCCGCCGCGTCGGCGCCGAGCTCCACTGCCCGGGCGAAGGCGGCGAGGGTATTCTCCGGGCGTTCGCGGGAGGCGCCCCGGTGCGCCACGATCTCAGGTTGGGTCACCCCGCAATCTTAACGCCGGTGCGGTACCGGCGTCTCATCGGGTGAACGCATGGGCGATCCCACCACCAGGACCCTCGACGCGACGGATGCGGAGCTGATCGCCCGGTGGCAAAGGGGCGACCAGCGGTCGGCGGGCGCCCTGGTGGAACGGCACGCCCAACCCTTGGCCCGCTTCGCGGCGAGCCTCGGTGAACGGGACGGGATCGACGAGCTGGTGCAGGACACGTTCGTGCGGGCGTTCCAGTCGCTGGACAGTTTTCGCGCCGACAGTTCGTTGCGGACCTGGTTGTTCACGATCTGCAAGCGCCTCGTGCTCGACCGGAAACGGAGCGAACGACGACGAAAGGACAGCGTCGAACTCGACGAAGGGCACGCCGTCGTGGGGTACGACGCCCTGGACGGGCTGGTGGCCGAGGAGACGGCACAGCGGGTGCAGGCGGCGGTGGGGCGGTTGACCCCGATGCAACGCGAGGTCTTCACGTTGCGGGTCACGGAGGGGATGGCGTACAACGACATCGCGAAGGTGGTGGAGAGCACGGAAGGCGCCTGCCGGGTGCATTACCACAACGCGATGCGGATCATCAAGGAGCACTTGAGCGATGACTGACTGCCTGAACGAGACGATGCGCGACCGGTTGCCGGAGTTGGCCCATGGCGGGCTGTCGCCGGCGGACGCGGCCGCGTTGCGCGCGCACGTCGCGGGTTGCGCGGCGTGCACGGCCGACCTCGCGGTGCTGGAGACCTCGCGGCTGGTGCTCTCGGCGCGTGCGCCGAAGGTCGACGTGGCGGCGATCACGCGTGCGGTGACCGGAGCGCCCGTCCTCCGCGTCGAGCGCGGGGGCACGTCGGCGGCGGCGCCCCGGGCGAGCGCCGCGCCGCGGACGCCGGTCTGGCGCTCGCGTCAGTTCCTCGCGGCCGCGGCCTCGCTGCTCATCGTGGCGTCGCTGACCATCCCGGCGCTCGGCCGCGGCGAACCGGATGCGGTGGCGCCGGTCGGGGGCGATACGGTCCGTGCGGTGGTGGCGGACACTCCGGCGGTGCCGGCCGGTCCGTCGAGTCTCGCCGTGAGCGAAGGACTCGTCGACCTCTCGAGCGACGATCTCTCGATCCTGCTCGCCGAACTCGATCGGGTGGAGGCGACGGTGAACGCGGAGCCGTCCACCTTGCGTCAGCCGATCGTCGACACGCCGGAGGCGTACTGATGCGCACCGCATGGCGGTCCCTCGTCCTCGCGGGTGCACTGGCGGTGGGCCTCGCCGGTCCCGCGCTCCATGCCCAGGAGCAGACGCCTCCGCCGCCGGCCGAACGCGACCTGCTGGAACAGCGCGTGCGGCAGCGCATGGCGCAGGTGATCCAGCGACAGGTGGGGCTCACCGATGAGCAGATGCGCAAGCTCGGCGTGGCGAACCGGAAGTTCGAGCAGCAGCAGCGCGACCTGTTCGTGCGCGAGCGGCAGGTGCGGCTGGGCATCCGGGACGAACTCGAGCTGGCCGACACGTCGCGACAGGCGCAGGTCTCGCGACTGATCGACCAGATGCTCCAGATCCAGCGGCAGCGCGTGGACCTGCTCGAGGCGGAACAGCGCGAACTCGCGACCTTCATGACGCCGCAGCAGCGCGCACGGTACTTCGGGATGCAGGAGCAGATCCGCCGGCGCGTGGAGGAGATGCGCGATCAAGGGGGCCGACCCGGACCGGGCGGGGAGGGCGCGGCCCCCGGTGGTGTCCGGCGTCCCGGCGGCGCGCTCGGGCCGCCGGGGGGCGGGATCAGAGGAGGAGTTCGTCGACCGCCCGCAGGAGCATCTTGATCCCGAAGGGCTTCTGCAGGTAGCGCACCCGCGGGTCGGAGGCGATGCCGGGGGCGCTCGACTCGGCGTAGCCGCTGGCGATGATGACGGGCAGGTCGGGCCGCCGCTCGCGCAGGCGCGAGAGGACCTCCATGCCGCCGAGCCCGGGCATCGTGAGGTCGAGCACGACGAGGGCGACCTGCGCGCGATGGGCGTCGAAGATCGCGAGCCCCTCCTCGCCATCGGGTGCCTCGAGGACCACGAAGCCGCGTCGCTCCATCCCGCGCCGCGCCACGCGCCGCAGTGACTCCTCGTCGTCGATGACGAGCACGGTCGCGCCGGCAGCCTGCACCTCGCCGGAGCCGCGGCCGGGCGGGCGCGATCCCGGTGGCATCGCGGCGGGGAGACGGATGTCGAAGCGCGTGCCCTCTCCCGGCGCACTGTGCAGCTCGAGCTGTCCCTCGGCCGAGCGGATGATGCCCATGACGGCGCTGAGCCCGAGCCCGCGCCCCGAGCGCTTGGTGGTGTAGAAGGGTTCGAAGATCCGCCGCCGGACCTCCGCGGGCATGCCCGCGCCGTCGTCGGCGACCGAGAAGTGGATCCATCCTGCGCCATGCTCCGAGCGCTCCCACCGCGCGGCGAGTCGCACCGTGCCGGAACGATCGCCGATGGCCTCGGCGGCGTTCGTGAGGAGATTGAGCGCCACCTGCGACAGCTGCGAGGGGTCGATCTCGACCCAGAGGGGCTCCAGCATCGGCTCGGTGATGAACGCCACCTTCTTCGGCTGCGCGGCGCGCACGAGGGCGACGATGTCGATGAGGACGTCACGGATGTCGATGACATCGCGTCGGAGGCTGGC
>JBGATT010000229.1:0-6000 GCA_044229035.1 Gemmatimonadaceae bacterium
TCCGCCGGGTCCGCACTGGACGCCGAGTCGTTGTGCTTCGCCTTGCCGCCGAGGGCGAGCGCTTCGCCGGTCTTGGGGATATGCCGGACGATCGTCGCGCCACCCGGCTTGCCCGCCGGCGCGGGCGTCGGCGCCGGTCGCGCCGGCGTCACCTGCTCGAGCCGGAACACCACCTTGCCGAACGTGACCTCGTCTCCCGGCACGAGCAGCGACTTGTCGATCTGCACCCCGTTCACGAACGTGCCGTTCGACGAACCGGCGTCCATGACCTCGACGCCTCCGGGCGTCACCTTCAGGTCCGCATGCTTGCGCGAGATCGTGGGATCGACGACGGCGCAGTCGTTGGTGACCGCGCGGCCCACGCTCAGGAGGCCGCTGCCCGAGAGCTCGAAGGTGTAGGTGTTGCCGACGCCGATCAGCCGATAGTGCATGTCGAGAAAATACGTGACGGGAGCGGGGAGTGCGACTACCCGGCGGCCCCGGCACCGGCTGCCCGGGCCGCGGCGCGCACCCGTCCGATCGCCGTCAGCATCGCCCGCGCCTTGTTCTCCGTCTCGGCCCACTCCTTCGCGGGGTCCGAGTCGGCCACGATCCCCGCGCCCGCCTGCACCGAAGCCTCCTCGCCGGCCAGCACGCACGTCCGGATCGTGATCGCGAGGTCCATGCGGCGATCGCCCCAGGCCACGTAGCCCAGCGCCCCGGCGTACGGGCCGCGCCGCTCCGGCTCAAGGGTGTCGATCACCTGCATCGCGCGGACCTTGGGCGCCCCGGTCATCGTGCCGGCGGGGAAGACCGCCCGGAAGGTCTCCAGGGCCGAGCCGTCGTCGCGCAGCGTCCCCTCGACCTGGCTCACCAGATGGTGCACATGGGAATAGCGCTCCACCTGCATCAGTTCGGTCACGTGGACGCTGCCGTACCGCGCGACGCGCCCCACATCGTTGCGTCCGAGGTCGACGAGCATGATGTGCTCTGCGCGCTCCTTCTCGTCCGCCGCCAGCTCGGCCGCCTGCGCGGCGTCCTCCTCGGGCGTCCGCCCTCGCGGGCGCGTCCCCGCGATCGGTCGCACGACCACCCGGCCATCGGCGACCCGCACCAGCAGTTCCGGCGAGCTGCCGACGATCTCGAGGTCGCCGAGCACCAGGTGGTACATGTACGGAGACGGGTTCAGGGCGCGGATCGCCCGGTAGAGCGCCGTGCCGCTGAAGTCGCGGGGCACCGCGATCCGCCGAGCGAGGAGCGCCTGGAAGACGTCGCCGGCGAGGATGTGCTCCTTGATCCGCCCCACGTCCGCGAGGAACGCATCGCGCGCATAGCTCGACCGGCCCTCGGCCGGCGCGGCGTCGGCGTCGAGCTCCAACGGCGGGAGGGCAGGGCCCGAGCGCAGGCGCGCGAGCGTCGCGTCGATCTCCGACTGCGCCCCGTCCCATGCGGCGCGGCAGGCGCGCTCGTCCGCGGGGTCCGGCGACACGACCGACGCGACGACCCGGGCCTGCGCGCGCAGGTTGTCGACGATGACCACGCACCCCGTGAGCAGGAAGAGCGCGTCGGGCGCGGCGATGCCGCGCGCGGGAGGCGCACCGATCCGTTCGATGTGGCGCACGACATCGTACGAGAAGAATCCCCCCGCGCCGCCCCAGAACGCCCCGAGTTCGGGTGCGTCCACCGGCGGGTGCTGGGTCAGTCGCGCCCGCAGGTCCGCGAACGGGTCGTCCGTCCGGCGGGCTCCGTGCCACCCGAGGGCGGGGTGCCAATCCTCGACGACGCCGTCGGTCAGCCGCCACGCGGCCCGCGGTGCCGTCCCGAAGAAGCTGTAGCGCGCCCACGTCTCGCCGCCGGCCGGCGCCGATTCGAGGAGGAACGCGAACGGCGGTTCGCGCAGGCGATGGAACGCGGCGACGGCCGTGTCGGCGTCGAGGAGGTGGTCGCGCCACACGGGAACGAGGGCGCCGACGCGGCACCGGGCGCGGAAGGCGGCGAAGTTCACCGAGGTCCTGCGGTTGTGAGCGGGGTCCCGCCGACTGAAATTCCCTGCATGCGTTCCCTGCGCGCCCTCGTCGTGGCGGCCTGTCTGGTGGTGGGTCCCGCCGTCCAACGCCTCGAAGCGCAGGCGGGGTGGAACGACGAGCGCACCCGCGCCCTCGTGACCGCCGCCATCGTGCGCCGGGCCGCGCAGCTCGCCGACACCGGCCTCGCCGACTACACCGCCCGCGCGCACGGGTACGTCACCTTCCTGGCCCAGCTCGGCGATGGCTTCCCGACGCCGCCCGTCGTCATCAAGTCCGACGAGTTGATGCTCGAAGTCTATTGGGGCGCGCCCGACCGGAGCAAGCAACGCATCATCGGCCGTCGCGACACGCTGCTGCTGCCCACCGACATCAACTACCATCGCGATCATCTCGCGATCGTCCAGAACAACTTCCCGGCGATCATCCGCCTCGGCGACGGCGACGAGGTGCGCGACGTGCGCCATCCGCTGTCGGCGGCCGGGTTCGAGTCGTACGATTACCGCATCGTCGATTCGCTCACGATCCGGACCGGCGACCGCGTGATCGACGGTCTTCATCGACCGCCGGACCGCGAGCGTCGTGCGCATGAGCTTCTCGTTCACCCGCGCCGCGCTCAAGGATCGCCAGCTCGAGGATGTCTCGGTCATCCTCGAGAACGGGCTCGTCGACGGCCGTTTCTGGCTACCGCGTCGTCAGGAGATCGAGATCCGCCGTTCGGCCACGTGGATGGACTTCCCGGCGCGCGGGATCATCCGGGGGCGATGGGAGATCTGCTGCATCGAGACCAACGTGGCGATCGCACCACAGCAGTTCATCGGCCCGGAGATCGTCGAGGCACCGCGTGCGCAGCAGCGGGCGTTCGCGTTCGAGGGGGAGCTGCTCAAGCAGCTGCCGGAGGAGGTCCGCGCACTCGATGCGGTCGAGGTGCGCCGCGTGCAGGAGGAGGCGCGCGCGATGGTCCGTGCCGGCGCGCTCGCCCGGGCGCGGAACGGCGCCCCCGCCGCGCGGTCCGTGTCCGACCTCGTGCGCGTGAACCGCGTCGAGGGACTCGCCTTCGGTGGCGGCTTCGCGCAATCGCTCGGCGGCGGGTTCCGGACCGCGCTGCATGGGCGGTACGGGCTCGCCGATTCCCGATGGAAGGGGCGTGGCGTGCTGGGGTGGGAGTCGGCAAGGGGCGCCCGGACGATCCTCGAGGGACGGTCGGAGTTCGCGGAGGCCGGCGTGACGCCCGAGGTGAGCGGGATCCGGAACTCCATCGCGGCGCAGGAGTTCGGGAGCGACTGGACCGATCCCTACGGCATCCGCGGCGGCCTCGTCCGCTACGAGTTCGCGCCGGTCGGTCGTCGCCGGTTGAGTCTCGAGGTCGCGCGCGAGGACCAGCGGCCGCTCGCCGTGCACGGGGCCCCGACGGCGGGGCGATTCGCCCCGACGCTGGCGGCAGACCCGGTGCGTGTCTCGCGCCTCGCCGTGGACTGGACCCGCGCGCCGGCGCCCGATGGCGGCGCGCGCCGTCTCACCCTCGCCGCTCGCTTCTCCCTCGAGGAGTCGAGGCCCGCGGCCGGGCCGCAGGTGACCAGATACGCGCGCGCGGTCGCCGAGATCGAGGGCGCACGCGCGTGGACGGGCGGGACGCTCCTCCTCCGCGCACACCTCGGCGCGGTGACCCTCGGGAACGGTGTCCCCGTCCAGAGCCTGCCGGCGTTCGGTGGGCCCGTCACCGCGCCGGGCTACGCATTCCACGCGATCCGAGGCCAGGCAGGCCTCGCCCAGCGGATCGAGTGGCAGCACCGCGTCCCGTTCCTCGCGATGGACCTCGGGCGGTTCGGGAAGGTCCCGTCGTCGCTCGTGCTGGCGCCCTACGTGCATGGTGCCGCCATGCGTGATGCCACGGGCGATTGGTCGTCGTTTCCCTCGGCAGGGGTCGGCATCATCGGCTTCTTCGACCTGCTCCGGATCGATGTCGCGCGGACCCTGCGCGGCGGACGCTGGATGGTCTCGGTCGACGCCGCCCGCGAGTTCTGGAAGGTGCTGTAGCGGACGCTCGGGCCGGGCGGGGCGGGGACGGGAGGATGGGGCGTGCGGCCGGATGATGGCTCTCCGCGCGACGGCGGGATACCTTAGAGGCATCGCACCACCCGAAGCGCACGAGGACGAGGCATGGGGAGTTCGGCGAAGCCGGCGAAGGACGAATGGCTGGTCGCGACGCTGGAAGGGTTGCTCTCCGAGGAGCAGCGCGAGCAGTTGCGCGCCCAGCCGGTCGAGAGCCTCTGGGATGAGGTGATCCGCCGGGCCTGGGTGACCGACGACGTGCTCGTGAAGGCCGTCGCCAACCGCTTCCGCATGCGCGTCGCCGACGTCAACTCGGTCAGCCAGCAGGCGAAGGAACTCGTTCCCGAGGCCCTGGCGCGGAAGTACCGGATCCTGCCGCTCTCGATCTCGGATTCCGTCCTCGACATCGCGACCTCCGACCCGCTCGACCTCGACTGCGAGCGCACGCTCGCCTTCGCGCTCGGGCGCACGGTCCGCATGTCCATCGCCGCGCCGCGGAAGATCACCGACCGCATCGACGAGGTCTATCGCCCCGAGAACGTCTTCGAGAAGATCCTCGATTCGGTGCAGGGGACCTACGACGTCGAGAACATCGGCGACCAGATCGACGAAGGGGAGCTCGACCTCGGCGCGGCGCAGGCCGGCGCGCGGCCGGTCATCCAGCTCGTCGATCGCATCCTCGCCGAGGGCATCCAGTCGCGCGCGTCGGACATCCACCTGGAGCCCGAGGAGTCCGGGGTCGCCGTCCGCTATCGCATCGACGGCGTCCTGCGGCAGGTGATGGTGCTGCCCAAGCCGGCCGGCATCCCGCTGGTGTCGCGCATCAAGATCATGGCGCAGCTCGACATCGCCGACCGGTTGCGCCCGCAGGACGGCCGCGCGCGCGTGGCCGTGAGCGGCAACCGCGTGGACCTCCGCGTCTCGACGCTCCCTGCGTCGCAGGGCGAGAAGGTCGTCATCCGCATCCTCGACCAGCGCTCCACCATCCTCTCGCTCGATTCGCTGGGGCTCCTCCCCGACGAGATGAACGGGATCCAGGAGCTGCTGCAGGCGCGCGAGGGCATCGTGCTCGTCACCGGGCCCACCGGATCGGGCAAGACGACGACGCTCTACTCGATGCTGCGGGCGGTGCAGGGACGGGGCGTAAACATCGTCACGGTCGAGGACCCGGTCGAGTACCGGCTCCAGGGCATCGTGCAGGTGCAGGTGAACGAGAAGGCGGGGCTGACCTTCCCTGCGGCGCTGCGGTCCATCCTGCGTCAGGACCCGGATGTCATCCTCGTCGGCGAGATCCGCGACAAGGAGACCGCGAACATCGCGATCCAGGCGTCGCTCACCGGTCACCTCGTGCTGTCGACGCTGCACACCAACGACGCGGCGAGCTCGGTCACGCGTCTCGTCGACATCGGCATCGAGAGCTACAAGATCGCGGCGGCGCTCAAGGGCGTCGTCGCCCAGCGCCTCATGCGCCGGATCTGCCCCGCCTGCCGTGAGCTCTCGGTCGGGCAGGTGCCGGACCGGCTCAAGCGCTGGTTCCCCGATCAGGGCACGCTCTATCGCGCGGTCGGCTGCCCCGAGTGCTCGATGACCGGCTATCGCGGGCGCCTCGCGATCGAGGAGGTGCTGCGCGCGAACGACGAGGTCGAGCGCCGGATCGCCGGCAACGAGACCGTCGAGCGCATCAACGACGCCGCGCGCGAGACCGGGATGCGCTCGCTCTGGGAGTCCGGCGTGCAGCACGTCCGTCAGGGCGAGACCACCATCGAGGAACTGCTGCGCGTCCTCGAGGCGCCGCAGGAACCCGGTTCCCGGTCGCCTTCGGGCTCCACGGCGCGCGCATCGACGGGGGAGGTGCCGGTCGTCCGGAACTCCACCTCCGTGGCGCCGGTGCGGGACCCCGAGGATGAGGAGGACGCCTCGGCGCCCGCACCGCGCCGGAGCGGGT
>JBGATT010000230.1:0-3489 GCA_044229035.1 Gemmatimonadaceae bacterium
CACCCACACCTTCGTCGCGCCGCGATCGGAGACGTAGACCGTCCCCGCGCGATCGACCGCGATGCCCGAGAGCACGCCGAGCGACTCGGCGACCGCGGCACCGCCCTCGGCGATCTCCCATCGGAGGCGCAGGCGCACCGTGTCGGCGCGCGGCGGTGAGGCTTGGGCCGCGAGCGGCTCGGCGAGTGGTGCGGCGATCAGCAGCGCGGCGAGGAGCGCGGCGCGCGCGGCGGCAACGGGACGGGAGCGCATGAGGGTCACGCTAGGGTCCGACACCGCGCGGCGCCAGACCGTTCCCCCGCGCGGTCAGTCGCGGCGGACGACCCGGCCCGGCTTGAGGCCGAACCGCTCCATGCGCCGGTAGAGCGTGCTGCGCGTGATCCCGAGCTCCGACGCCGCCTCGGCCATCGTCGCCGCGCGCTGCACCACCTCGATCAACCGCGCGTCCTCGGCGTCGATCGCCGACGTGTGCACGTCCACCGTCCCCGCGTACGCCTCGCGGATCGCGTGCGGGAGGTGCTCCACGCGGATCTCGCCGGTGGTGAGCTGCAGCATCCGGCGGATGACGTTCTTCAGCTCGCGCACGTTCCCCGGCCAGTGATACGCCTGCATCGCGTCGTACACGGCGGGCGCGACCACCGGGCTGAGCCGGCCGAGGTCGCGCGCGCCGGCCTCGAAGAAGCGCCGCGCGTAGACGCGCACCTCGCCGGGCTTGAACGGGATCCCTTCGCTCCCCGACGGCAGTGCCGCCCCGTCGAGCACGAAGCACCCCCCGACCACCTGATGCCCCTGCAGCACCGGATACCAGGTCGCGGCCTTCCGGTCGCCGATCGCGACGGGGACGGCGTTCTCCTTCGAGAGGCAGCCGTTCGCGTGCCGCACCAGCACCGCCAGCGCATCCACCACCGGCGGCGCCACGCTCGGCGTGAACGCGAGCACATGGCCGCCGCGATCCACCGCGAGCACCCCGTCGCCGGCGTAGCGCGACGAGAGCTGCTGGAACGACTGCAGGATGGCGAAGCGCCGCTCGTACTCGCGCGCGGTGAGCGTCTGCTCGATCGCGACGCCGAGCGCGATGGCGAGGTTGAGCGTGTGCGGATGCGCCGACTCGCGGAAGCCGCTCAGGTCGAGCACCCCCGTGATGCGCCCGGTCGCCGGGTCCTTGATGGGCACCGCGGCGCAGTGCCAGCGATGCCACCGTTCGACGAAGTGCTCAGCGCCGACGATGTGCGTCGCGGCGCCGGTCGCGAGCGCGGTGCCGGGCCCGTTCGTCCCCACCGCGCGCTCGCTCCAGTCGCCGCCGGGACGGAAGTTGATCTCGGCCAGCCCTTCGAGCGCCGATGCATCGCCTTCGGCGGAGAGCATGCGCGCGTCCTGATCGAACAGCGTGAGGATGTGCCCGTCGCCGGCGCGCATCGTGCGGTGCCGCGCGATCGCCTCCGACGCCACGCCATACCAGTCGGTGTGGATCGTCGCATCCTGCACCGCGCTCTCGTCGAGCACCACCGGGGCCGCGTCGAGGTCGGGACGGATGCGCGCCGCCAGGCTCCGCTGCCAGCTGGTCCGCACCACGTCACGGACACCGCGCGCGGCGAGCAACGTGCTCGCGGTGCGCCGCGTGCCCACCAGCGCACTCCACTGCGCCGCCTGCTCGCGCTGCGCCGCCGACTCGTACGGGATCGCGTCCGTCTGCTGCATCGCCTCCGCTCCTGTGCCGGGCGTCCGGGGCCGCCGAGGGAATGTCCGCTCCCCCGCTACGCCTCGCAAGCTGGCCCGGCCGGGCCGTGACAGAAGGTCCGTGCGACAAATGTCGCAGGCCGATTGACCCCCTCGCCGGGCCGGTCCTACCGTCCCGCCACGTTCCGCGGCACCTCACCCCCTTCAAGCGAGAGTCCCGAGATGGGCACCATCACTGCTCCGAGCGGCACGGCCACGCTCCCCGCCAGCGCTTCCTCCTTCGCCTCGACCATCCCCATCCGCGCGCGCTACGAGAACTGGATCGGCGGCGAGTACCGGCCCCCCGTCCGCGGGCAGTACTTCACGAACATCTCGCCCATCACCGGCCAGCCGCTCTGCGAGGTGGCCCGCTCCACGCACGAGGACGTCGATCGTGCGCTCGACGCCGCCCACGCGGCCGCCGTCTCCTGGAACGTCACCTCCGCGACCGCGCGCTCGATCATGCTCAACCGCATCGCCGACCGCATGGAGGCCAACCTGTCGTCGCTCGCGTTCATCGAGACGATCGACAACGGCAAGCCCATCCGCGAGACGACGCACGCCGACCTGCCGCTCGCGATCGACCACTTCCGCTACTTCGCCGGCGTGCTGCGCGCCCAGGAAGGGACCGCGGGCGAGCTCGACAACGACACCGTCGCCTACCACTTCCACGAGCCGCTCGGCGTCGTCGGCCAGATCATCCCCTGGAACTTCCCGCTGCTCATGGCGGTGTGGAAGCTCGCCCCCGCCCTCGCGGCCGGGAACTGCGTGGTGCTCAAGCCGGCCGAGCAGACGCCGGTGAGCATCATGGCGCTCATGGAGCTCATCGCCGACATCCTGCCGAGCGGCGTCGTGAACGTCGTCCAGGGCTTCGGCGTCGAGGCCGGCAAGCCGCTCGCCTCGAGCCCGCGCATCGCCAAGATCGCCTTCACCGGCGAGACGACGACCGGCCGCCTCATCATGCAGTATGCGAGCGAGAACCTCATCCCGGTCACGCTCGAGCTCGGCGGCAAGAGCCCGAACATCTTCTTCGCCGACGTCATGGAGGCCGACGACGACTTCTTCGACAAGGCGCTCGAGGGCTTCGCGATGTTCGCCCTCAACCAGGGCGAGGTCTGCACCTGCCCCTCGCGCGTGCTCGTGCAGGAGTCGATCTACGACCGCTTCATGGAGCGGGCCGTCGCGCGCACCAAGGCGATCGTCGAGGGCAACCCGCTCGACGCGGGCACGATGATCGGCGCCCAGGCGTCCAACGACCAGCTCGAGAAGATCCTCAGCTACATCGACATCGGGAAGAAGGAGGGCGCGAAGGTCCTCACCGGCGGCGCGCGCCGCGTCCACCAGGGCGAGCTCAAGGACGGCTACTACATCCAGCCGACCATCTTCGAGGGCCACAACAAGATGCGGATCTTCCAGGAGGAGATCTTCGGCCCCGTCGTGTCGGTGACGAAGTTCAAGACGCAGGCCGACGCGCTCGAGATCGCCAACGACTCGCTCTACGGCCTCGGCGCCGGCGTCTGGACGCGCGACATCAACACCGCGTACCGCATGGGCCGCGCCATCAAGGCCGGGCGCGTCTGGACCAACTGCTACCATGCCTACCCGGCCCACGCGGCCTTCGGCGGCTACAAGCAGTCGGGCATCGGCCGAGAGAACCACAAGATGATGCTCTCGCACTACCAGCAGACCAAGAACCTCCTCGTCAGCTACTCGCCGAAGAAGCTCGGGTTCTTCTGATCGTGCCCGACATCTCCCGGGTCGGCATCACCCCGG
>JBGATT010000231.1:0-3475 GCA_044229035.1 Gemmatimonadaceae bacterium
TGCTGCGCTCGGCCGATGTGCGCTCGACCGCGGGCGTGCTCCGGGCGCTCGGTGCCACGATCCCTGAGCTCGAGGCGGCGGAACTCGTCATCGGTGGTGTCGGACTGCGCGGCCTGCGCGCGCCCGCCACCGCGCTCGACTGCGGCAACAGCGGGACCACCACGCGGCTGATGGCCGGCGTGATCGCCGGCGCGGGGATCTCGGCGCGCTTCGAGGGCGACGCCAGCCTGAGCGGGCGTCCGATGCGGCGGATCGCCGCGCCGTTGGAGGCGATGGGTGCGCGGGTGGAACTGCCGACGCACGGCGGCCTCCCGATGACGGTGCGGGGCGGCGTCCTGCGCGGGATCACCTGGCACGCGGAGGTGGCCAGCGCGCAGGTGAAGAGCGCGATCCTGCTCGCCGGGCTCGTGGCGAACGTGCCGGTGGAGGTGCACGAGCCCGCCGCGACGCGCGACCATACGGAACGGATGCTGCGCGCGCGGGGGGTGGATGTACGCGTGGAGGGACTCGACGTCGTGCTCCTGCCGTCGGCGCGACTCGAGGCGGGGGACATGGACGTCCCGGGGGATCCGTCGAGCGCCGCCTTCTTCGCGGGGCTCGCCGCACTCGGCGGCACCGCGGCGGTCTCGATGGAGAACGTGGGCGTCAATCCGGGCCGCACCGGCGCGTTCCAGGTGCTTCGCCGCATGGGCGCGTCCGTGCGCTTCGAGGGCGTGGCGGAGCAGGGAGGCGAGCCCGTGGCCACGGTCGTTGCCGGTCCGGGCCCGCTCCGCGGCACCGTCATCACGCCCGACGAGGTCCCGTCACTGATCGACGAGTTGCCGCTGCTCGCCTGCGTCGCGGCGCGCGCCGCGGGCGAGACCCGCGTCACCGGCGCAGGCGAACTCCGCGTGAAGGAGAGCGACCGCATCGCGGCGGTCGTCGCGAACCTGCGCGCGATCGGCGCGGAGGCGGAGGAGCTCCCTGACGGGTTCGTGGTCCGCGGGAGCGACCGTCCGCTCGGCGGTCGCATCGTCACCCATGCCGACCACCGGATCGCGATGGCGTTCGGCGTCCTCGGCGCCGTTCCGGGCAATGCCATCACCCTCGACGACCCTTCGTGCGTCGATGTCTCGTACCCTACCTTCTGGGATGACCTCGCCCGTGTCCGACTCGGCTGAGCGCCGCCGTCCTCTCGTCGTCGCGATCGACGGCCCCGCCGCGTCCGGCAAGTCGAGCACGGCGAAGTGGGTCGCGCGCGAGCTCGGGTTCCGCCATGTGGATTCCGGCGCGCTCTACCGCGCCGCGACGGCCGCGATGCTCCGACGGGAGCCGGACAGCGCCGGCTGGACCGAGGCGGGGGTGCTGACCGCTGCGAAGGCGGTCTCGCTCGAGCCCGGGGAGACGACCTTCCATGCGCACCTCGACGGTGCGGCGGCCGAGGAGGAGCTTCGGGGTGGCGAGGTGACCTCGCGGGTCTCGCTCGTGGCGAAGATGCCGGCGGTTCGCGGCTGGGTGAACGAGATGGTCCGCCGGGCCGCGGAGGGGAGTCCGGTGGTCGTGGACGGCCGGGACATGGGGACCGCGGTGTTCCCGAAGGCGCGGGTGAAGGTCTTCCTGGTGGCGGACCCGTTCGAGCGGGCCCGTCGTCGGCTCATCCAGCGGCTCGAGCGGCATCCGTCCGAGGACGAGGTCGCGGAGGAGGTCGACGCGTTGGTGCAGCGGGACGCGAAGGACGAGGCGCAGACGGTGCAGGCGGCGGACGCAGTGCTGATCGACACGACCTACCTGACGCAGGAGGAGCAGGTGGACCGGATCGTGTCGTTGGCGAAGCGGGCCCAGCGGCAAGGGTAGGGTCCCCGGGGCGCAACCCGTTGCGGGATTGACCCTTAGCGGCGGACCACCTAACATTCAAGGCTCCCGAACTCCGGTCTTGCCGGCGTGCGGGAGCCATCCCGCTCCATCACCCTTCCCTGCATCCTCGCTCGCGGCGAGCCGATCCTTCCGCGATATGGATCCCAGATGACCACTGCCGAAGAGACGCTGTCGCCGGAGATGATCGCGCGCCAGAAGCGCGACGCCCAGAAGGCGCAGCTCCGCCCGCTCGCCAACCGCCGCCCCGAGCTCTACGACGAGGATGAACTCTCGTCGGACGAGTTCGATGCGATGATGGATATGTACAACGGCACGCTCGCCTCGATCGAAGAGGGCGAGATCGTGAAGTCGACGGTCCTCGAGATCCGCGAGAACCTCGTGGTGCTCGACATCGGGTTCAAGTCCGAAGGGACGATCCCGCTCGAGGAGTTCAAGGACATGCCCGACCTCAAGCCTGGTGACCAGGTCGAGGTCCTCCTCGAGCATCTCGAGGACAGCGAAGGGTCGGTCGTGCTGTCGAAGAAGAAGGCCGACTTCATGCGCGTGTGGGAGCGGATCCGCGTCGCGTACGAGTCCGACCAGCCGGTCGAGGGCGTCCTCGTCAAGAAGATCAAGGGTGGCGTGGTCGTCGACCTCATGGGCGTCGACGCGTTCCTCCCGGGTTCGCAGATCGCGCTCCGTCGCGTCCCGAACATCGACGAGCTGCTCGGCCAGAAGTACGAGTTCAAGATCATCAAGCTCAACAAGCGCCGCCGCAACATCGTCGTCTCGCGCCGCGTGATCCTCGAGACCGAGCGGGCCGGCAAGCGCGAGAAGCTCATGAAGGAGCTGGCGAAGGACCAGGTGCGGAAGGGCGTCGTCAAGAACATCACCGACTTCGGGGCGTTCATCGACCTCGGTGGCGTCGACGGCCTCCTCCACATCACCGACATGTCGTGGGGCCGCATCTCGCATCCGAGCGAGATGGTCCAGATCGGCATGGAGCTCGAGGTCAAGGTCCTGGACATCGATTGGGAGCGCGAGCGCATCTCGCTCGGCCTCAAGCAGCTCCAGGCGTACCCGTGGAAGGACGTCGCCGACAAGTATCCGGTCGGCACGCGCGTCAACGGCAAGGTCGTCTCGATCACCAACTACGGCGCGTTCATCGAGCTGCAGCCGGGCATCGAGGGCCTCGTCCACATCTCCGAGATGAGCTGGACGCGCAACGTCCGTCATCCCTCGAAGCTCGTCAGCATCGGCGAGGCGATCGAGGCGGTGGTGCTCAAGGTCGATCCGGCCGAGGAGAAGATCTCGCTCGGCATGAAGCAGACCGAGCAGGATCCCTGGATGGTGCTGCCGCTCAAGTACCCGGTCGGCACGCGCCTCTCGGGCAAGGTCCGCAACCTCACGTCGTTCGGCGCGTTCGTCGAGATCGAGCCGGGCATCGACGGCCTCATCCACATCTCCGACATGTCGTGGACGAAGCGCGTCCAGCACCCGTCGGAGGTCGTGAAGAAGGGTGACTCGGTGGACGTGGTGATCCTGAACATCGACAGCGACAACAAGCGCATCTCGCTCGGCCTGAAGCAGGCCACCGAGGATCCGTGGCTCCGGATCGGCGAGACCTATCCGGTCGGCACCG